>DAIUDK010000075.1:0-25934 GCA_036845725.1 Chloroflexota bacterium | reverse complement strand
CCGTGCTGCGCTCAGAGCTATTAGCCAAACAATGCGCCGACTACTAGATACACCTGTACCGATAGACGGACCCGGCTTGATTTCTTACGATGCTTATTGGCCGCTGCTGGCAGAAGACCCCACTTATCGTACTTCTCCGGAAATCAGGGAAGTGTTGAAAGTACAGCAAGTACTACAAGATCGCGTTACGCATGCCTACACACGCCCCCAGTATCAGGGGTTGGCCCAGCGGCTGGTGGATGCGTTGAGTGTGTTACGTTTAACTACTGGCGATATCTATGCTCCTATCGGCGCTACGCCGGAGGAATTACGCGACGGCTTGGCTTTGTTCGATCCCAATTTACCGGAAGCTGATGCTGATTTCTTGCGAGTGACGACAGAGACGGCGCTGCGTGAGCTTTATCGCACGATGAGTGGACAGTTCATCTCCGTAGCCGAGAATGGTCAATATTACCTCGATTTGAAGAAAACAACCGACTACGACGCGGAGATCGAAAAGCGCGCAGAGACACTGGACGATGACGCACTCAACCGTTATTATTATGAGGCATTGCGCGAGGCGTTGGGACAAGAGCCAGCCACGTATGTCCCAGGTTTTCTGATTTGGGAATACGAGATTCCCTGGATGACGAGACGTGTGATGCGCCCTGGATATCTTTTCTTTGGAACCCCACGCCAACGCTCTACAGCGCAACCGCCCCGTGATTTCTACTTGTACTTTTTGCAGCCCTTTGGCATACCTGAGATCGCAGCCGAGGAACAATTAGAAGCCGATGAAGTGTTCTTTAGTTTGACCAATCGCGATGCAATATTCAATCAAGCGGTGAAGGCCTTTGCAGGCGCGCGGGAGTTGGCACTAAACACCTCTGGCACCGATCAGCAGATTTATTTCGGCAAGGCCGAGACTGCCAAAGATGAGATCAAGAAATGGCTGCGTAATCACGCAGATGCACTTCTGGTAACCCATCAGGGTGAGAGCCGGCCACTCTTGCAGTGGGAACGACATGGCCTTGGTCTAGGTGGAGACGCGCAGTTTCGTGACATTGTGCAAGGTGTGGCTGCTGGATGCTTATCTCCCCATTTCGAAGACCAGTATCCCCTTTACCCGGCCTTCACTGCTTTGCGCCAGCCGATCACACGTCTGAGTCGCCCAAAGATGGTGCAGGATGCGCTGCGAGTGATCGCCAGGCAACGCACACAAAGCGGCCTAGCAATTCTGGACGGCCTGGAACTAATTGATGGCGATACCATTCGCCCGCAACACTCAAACTATGCACGCTTTATCTTGACTTTGCTAGAACAGAAGCGCCTTGGCGAGGTGTTGAACCGTCAAGAGTTGATCGAACCGTGGATGGGGACAGAGCGTGTGCGGGAATTCCGTATGGAGCCCGAGTATCTTTTCGTGGTTATTTTGGCGCTGGTTCATGCGGGTGAAGTCGAAGTGACATTGCCAGGGCGCAAAATTGGCGTTGCTGATTTGGAAGAGGCCGCCCGTTTACCCTTGGATGATTGGTTGAACTTCCGCCACTTGTCTCGGCCTAAGGACCTGCCGCTCGGCGCATGGGTGGCAACCTTTGAACTGTTAGGATTGGCGCCGGGCCTGATTCAAAATGCTGATTCCCGCGATACGGCAATTGAGGCTTTACAGGATGCCGCGGCCAAGTCGCTAGAGCAAGTCCTGAAGGCCCGCGAGCGCGTCAAATCGGGGTTGTCATTGTGGGGCGGGGCAGTGTTGGAAAGTGCTGACTTGGACGCAACGCTGGCCCGGATGGATGCTTACAAACACTTCCTCGAAGCCTTGCGTCCATTCAACACGCCCGGCAAACTGCGCAACTACACCCTGAGCAGCGATGAGGTTCGTGAACAGCAAACTCGGCGCGACTTGGTAGGTGAGTTGACTACCCTTGCCGATCAAATCGGTGAATTGCAACCATTGACGTTGTATCTGCGTGAAGCAGTCTCGTTGATGCCAGAAACTCATCCCTTCGTGGAGCGAGTACGTCAAACTCAGGAGCACCACCTAGCACAACTTCGCGATCAGCAACTACGTCGAAGACCGGGTACGTTAGCGCGCATACGCCAGGAATTGGACGCATTGAAACACGACTACATAGAAATTTATGGCGAGTTTCATAGACAAGCTCGTCTTTCTCAGGCGCAGGATCAGCGCAAAACAACATTGATGCGTGACGTGCGTTTACGGCAACTGGAAAAGCTAGCCGAAGAAATCCCGTTGCTACCGTCACACAAAGTCACTGAGGTTAAAAGTGCATTGAGCCAGTTGACTGCTTGCTGGCGGTATATCCCTTCTGATTTAACACACGAGCCGCGTTGTCCACATTGCCATTTCCGGCCTATTGAACTGACGAAAGAGCGTATTGCTGAGGATGCTCTGAACAAACAGGAAGATGCGTTAGAGCGACTCTGGTTGGCTTGCATCCAAACGCTGCGAGAGGGCTTACAAACACCTATCGCTCAAGAAAGTTTGGACCTACTCTCAACGACTGAACGCACGCAACTGGAACGCGTGCGGGATGCCGGGGAACTGCCGACAGTGCTGGATGCTTCCTTTCTAAAAGCACTGAATCTGGCCCTGCAAGGTCTGGAACGCATCACTATTCCACTTGAGGATGTACTCGCAGCTTTGATGGGGAATGGCGCACCGGTAGCCCCAGCGGAATTGCAGGCGCGTTTCCGCCATTTCTTGGAGGCGCGTATGATTGAGAAGGACTCTGAACACGTGCGAATTGTGATTGAATGGTAAACGCCAAATCGATTGAGGTCTGGGAGGCGCAATTGCGCCCCCAGGTCGCTGAAATAGACCTATTGGGAGAGATTGCTTTGCCCCCTGGCGAATGGCAAGCGCTAGGACAAAGCTTTGGACTGCTGGTGCGCCGGGTAGGCTGGAGCCGTGGTTGTACGCTGATTCAGGAGCGGTATCTTGCTGCCTTTGCCGTTTACCTGGTAGCACAGGGAAAACAAGGTTATGATGCGGGCGCGTTTTGGCCTGGTGTGCGCCAGGTTACTGGTTTGGAATTATCTTCACTCCAGACAGTTGAGTGGGGCAGGCTCTTCGAAGAAGCCGTGGAGCAATTGGGTGTGGCACGTTTCCCAGATTTGGGCGGACACCGATACATCGGCCCAATTCTGGCGCATGGCGGTATTCCACTAAACAATCTAGTCGAGTTTTTCGAGCAATTCTTGCTACCCAGCGTAGAAAATCCTCGTTATGTAGCGTTGACCACCGCTGACTATCTTGAGGAACGCTTGCAGCGTTCCAGCGTTCACTACACATTGAGCGAACCTGTGTTGCGATTCTTGCAGCATGGCGGCAGCATCGCTGAGGATTTCGTCGAACGCTGCCGGCAAATGGCGTTTCAAACTGCCGGTGGCGGCCCCCTACCCACACCTCAGACCGCAGGTCTGCCGGAGATCATCGTAGCCCATTACTGCGAGTGGCTGGAAACGCGAGGGCGGTTGCTACCAAAGCGCCGGGGCCGTTTCCGCAAACCGCGCATGGTCTTGGAGCCGTGGGGCTGGGGGCCAACTTTGTGGTTGCCCAGCCAAGAACTTGCCGTGCAAGATGCTATTGAAATGGTCTATTGGCGTATTTATGGGGACGACACTTTGTTGGGTGAGGTGCCGGTAGAAGTGCAACGCATGGAATTCCACTGGCGCACTACTGAAGAATCCTTTTCATTAGCGCAGCGGGCAACTGAATACTGCGTGGAATTATGCATAGGCTGTGTAGATGACGAGGGAGAACGCCGCCAAACTTGGCGTTTTCCTGCCTTGCCGAGAAATTTACCGTTGCTTGCTTTTGACCCTGATACGGGCACATCTGTTTCCATTATCCACAACACTTTGCCTGCGCAACCACTTTGGCTGCTCTATCCCAATGCAGCGCATCTACAGGGAGAGCCGTCCGACGCCTTTCACCCTGATGAAGAATTGCCGCCCTTGCCATGGGATTGGGCTGAATTCAAGGGCATTAGTGTAGATTTGAGCCATTGCCAGTCGCTTACCTTGCAATGGGAGACCGAACAACAGCGGGTCAATCTTGAGACGACGCGGCAGCGTGGCCAGCCGTGTTTGACAGGCGAAACGCTATTTTCCACATCCGACGGTCGCGCCCCCCTTTTCGTGGGATATCCGCCGAGCGTGAAGATACCCCTACCAGAACACGGTCGGCAATTACGGCGCTGGTACGTGACTTTGCGGAATGATTGGGCTGCGACTGCAGAAGTGGATTTCGCCGCGACATTGGCGGAACTAACCGAGAGTTTTATCCAAATAGAAGACGGTGTGCTGATACCTTTGAAACCTTACCTGCCCACTGGGGCAATGGGCAATTACCGGCTAACGGTTCTTGGCCCATTGGGATATGCTGCTGATTTACCTTTCCGTCTGCTACCGGCGCTGGAAATGATCAATCACGATGCACTACACTGGCCCGATGATCAGGAGGCGCTACATTTGTTGGTGGAGACCTCGGCGCAAATTATACTCGAACCTCAGCCAGGGGCGCAAGAATGTGTGGTGACGCTATTGGAAAAAGGTGAACATAGCGCCCTATATGAGGCGCGTGCCGGTCTGCAAAATCCGGCTGCGCCGTTACGTTTTGTCTGGCCCAGACTTGGACAAGAAGCGGTGATTGTGCCGTTGACCGTACCGGTGTGTCGCTTGCGCTGGCTTTTGGCGTTGGCGCCAGAACAAGCATTGACCAAAGAATGGCGTTCCAGTCCAGTAGCATTGCCTTTGGAAGCCCTTGAACAGAGCCTTGAGCCGCTATTATTTGTGGACCTCTTCGGCGGGGTGGCACCAGATATCGAGGCGGAGCTACAGTTGCTCGATGATGATGAGGAAATAGTGCAAACTGAGCGCGCAAGGTTTCAACGGGGGCAGCCCTATGCGCGATTCGATTTACGGGCTTTCCGTGACACATTGCGCCATACCGCTACACCGGTTTCTCGTGTGATGCTTTGCCTTTTTGATCAGACGATACCAGGAGGACAACGTTGCTTCCCGGTCCTGAGCATAGGGCGCAAGTTTTTGGTGTACGGGGCCGATGCACTGCTTCAATTGGAAGAGAACCGGGTGATTTTACGTCTCTGCTGGGATGCACCTGTGCGCTTACGCCGCCGCTTTGTGCGGTTGTGGCCACTCTGGCGACCCTGGGAGGCACCATTAGAATTGGATATCCCGGACGCCGTCGATGATGAGTACGCCATCCCTGTAACGGAGGACTTTGTGTATGGTCGGTATCGGGCGGAGTTCAGCATCCGTGATCCTTGGGCACCAACGCCACTACCTGAAATTCCGCCAACGTTTGATGATCTTATGTCCCTCACCGCGGTGCTCCCGAGAGAGGCGGTGTTTCTGCGACGCAGAGAGCTAGATGCAGGTGAAACTTTCTCTGAAAAGTTTGAGCGCGCACTGTTACTTCAGTTTTCCGGCGACCATGATAGCGCACGAGCAGATTTTCAGTGGTGCTATGAACACCTGACGGAAGCCTCATTGCTCCAGATCCTTGCGCTGGCACAGACAGTGAATAGTGAACCAGATTTAGCCGTAGGACTGCGCATTAAGCTGGCAAAGGTAGCGCATGTGAAGCGAGCCTGGGAGATCGTGCGGAACGACGAAACGATGTATCCTCTGTTTCAACGTTATCTGGCGCTGTTGCCGAAGTTCCCGGTGGAGACGTGTGAGTTTCTGCTAACACTTGAGCATAGTGGTTGGCGTCTCAGGGCATTGAAAGCATTGTTGGATTACGGCGCTGCCAGCGGTGTGGAGACTGTGGTACGCTGGCTACAGACAGGCCAGCTCGCCGAGGATGATGCTATAGGGTTGCTAGAGTCTTTCCTACGGCTTGAATATGCAGCCCAAACTAAAGAACGTAGCGCCTTGTTGAACTGTAAAAGCCAGGCAAGTTTGGATCATCCAGCAGTGTTACGCGTGCTGGAACAGTTGGGCCGCCGGCATCCTGTATGGCTGCCGCCTGTTCTGATAAGGCCCGGTGATTGGATTCATACAGCCGCCGGCTGGGGCCGTATCGAACAGATTGAGAACGCGGCCGGTGAAGTCCAGACGAGCTTTCGGCCACATGAAGCAAGATTCAAGCTCCAAGTCGCGTTGCGCGCACAAGTTCCGGCCCGCGCTGAACGAGTTGAGGTCAATCTCATTGAGAGTGCGATCTATTTTGTGGCAGCCAATGAACTCTATACCTGTATCAAGTGCCGCTGTTTTGTAACTCAACGGCAGGATAATCTCCACGAACACAACCGCTTGACCCACGACCCGGATATGGGCGCGGCATTCTCACCTTGGCGGAATGGACCTTTGAAGTTCTCGACCTCTCCGTCTTATGCTTATATCCCTCCGGGCAACCCCTGGGAATGACTCACTGTGAGGAGCGCACTATGAAATTACATCCTCTGGAAACCACTGCACGGATTCGCGATGACTATACCCGCTATCTCAAGACCATCTACTTCTTTCGGAATACCGAACTCCGCCGCGAATTCTGGCAGGCGCTGACCACCCCTGACTTTTTAGTCAAGGGACCATTGCTAGAAGCCGCGACCCCCTATCGCCGGGGACGCTCCATACGGCAACTGGTGGCCGACGGCGTCCTCAGTGCGCACTTCCGACACCTATGCTCCGATGCGCTGCCATGGGAACGTCCTCTCTATTTACACCAGGATCAAGCCATTGAAAAGGTCGTGCGCTTGAACCGTAACATCGTGGTTGCCACTGGCACTGGCTCTGGAAAGACCGAAGCGTTCCTGATTCCTATTCTAGATTATCTGCTGCGCGAGCAGGAAGCTGGTACATTAGCGCAGCCCGGTGTGCGCGCCTTGCTGCTATACCCTATGAACGCACTGGCAAACGACCAACTCAAACGCCTGCGAGGGTTATTACAACAGTATTCGGCTATCACGTTTGGCCGGTATACAGGTGAGACTGAGGAAGAGGACATCAAAGCACAAGGGCGCTTTAATGATCAATTCCCCGGTGAAACGTTCTTGCCCAACGAATTGCTCAGCCGACGACAAATGCGCGACGCGCCGCCGCACATTTTACTCACTAACTACGCCATGCTGGAGTATCTGCTTCTACGTCCCCAGGATTGCAGCTTTTTCGACGGCGAAGAAGGCAGTCATTGGCGTTTCATTGCGCTGGATGAGGCGCACATCTACGACGGCGCTTCTGGAATCGAGATCGCGATGCTTTTGCGCCGGCTAAAGGACCGCGTCGTGCGGAGTGAATCAGGGCGCATCCGCTGTATTGCCACCAGCGCCACGCTGGGGCGCGGCCCAGAAGATTTCCCGGCAGTGGCGCGCTTTGCCGGTGAGCTTTTTGGCGAGCATTTCAAGTGGGAGACAGACGATCCGCAATATCAGGATGTGGTAGCGGCCACGCGTGAAGCCGAAGCGGCTCTGGGTGTGGCCTGGGGAGAGGGCCTTCCGACGTTGTACGAACGTATGGATGCGCTCTTTCAAAAGACGCCTGACGTGAGCGAAGTACAACAGACCGCCATAACGGCTGGTATACCACCGGCTGTGGTAGAAGCGTCCCGGCAACTGGCGCAACAGACTGCGCCTGAGAAGCGCGCTCGACGATTGCTTTATCTGCTCTTGCAAGGCGATGCGCGATTGCATGGGTTACGACAAGCTCTGGCTAACCCACTTGCACTCACCGAACTAGCAGTTGATACTTTCCCCCAAGACGTGCAGGCGAATGAACATCTGGTGCAGTTAGTAGATCTGGCGGTCAAAGCTCGACCGGGTGAAGGCGAGGCACCATTGCTGCCGACACGTTACCATCTGTTCGCGCGTGCGTTGGAGGGGGCCTTTCTGTGTCTGAATGCCGATGCTCACGGATCGGATAGGCCACGTTTATATCTTACGCGTCAAGAAGTGTGCCCACACTGCCGCTCTTGGATGTTCGAATTGGCAGCTTGCCCCCGCTGCGGTAGCGCATATTTGGTGGGACAGTTGGTTAATGAGGGACAGGTCAGACGTCTGAAGCAGAGCTCGTTGACTGATGAGGTAGGGCAGGGTTTAGCATATTTTATCCTCGATGACAAAACACAATCCGCCGATGAAGATGAAGCATTGGTGGAAGGATTGGAACAACCAGATGAAGGCAAAGTCACGGCGTACACGCTTTGCCTGGGCTGTGGTGCGCTGGCACTTGGCGTCAGTGCACCGACGCGCTGCGACTGCCCACCGCACATTTCACGACGAACGGTATTCCGCGTGGAACTCCCAAAAGGGGCGTCGGCTTTGCGTCGTTGTGTCACTTGCGGGGCATATCGAACCTCAGGAGCGGTTTATCGTTTCCTCACGGGACGCGATGCCCCAGTAAGTGTACTGGCGACCTCGCTCTATCAAATGTTGCCTCCAGCCGATGATGAGAAGACCAGTGTTTTACCTGGGGAAGGACGCAAGTTGCTGACCTTCTCTGACAGTCGACAAGATGCGGCCTTTTTTGCGCCCTATGTGGAACGTACTTATGAACGTATTTTTCATCGTCGGTTGATCTATCTGGCGCTCCAGAGCGATGAAGCTGCACGTAGCGGGCGCTTGCGGCTGGATGATTTGGTGGGGCGGGTGCAGCGCCTGGCCGAAGATGCCGGCATGTTCACGCTTGATCAGAGTTACGACACACGCCAAACCACGGTGCGCACCTGGCTTATGCAGGAGTTGACCGCATTAGACACCAGGATGAGCCTAGAAGGATTGGGGCTGTTAACCTTCCGTTTAGCACCGCTTCCTCATTGGTCGCCGCCACCGCTTTTGCTCGAGGCACCGTGGCATTTCAGTCCGGACGAGGTTGGGACGCTGTTGTTGATTTTCCTGGATATGTTGCGTCAGCAGGGTGTTCTCTCCTATCCTTCAGGTGTTGATGCGCGCAATGCGGCATTTGAGCCGCGCAACAAAGAGTTATTTGTCAGTGATATCAGCGGCGATGCCAAGTACGGGATTCTGGGGTGGGCGCCGCGTCGTGGTGGAAACCGGCGTCTGGATTTCCTGCGGCGCTTGCTGAAAGACAGTGGCCTGTCCGATGCCGAAATTCAACAACATGCACTGTCGGCGTTGACGGGTCTGTGGCAACACCTAGCCGGTGCGACTTCGCCATGGAAACCCTATCTGCCTACCGTAAACCTCAAAAATGTAGGGATTGTTCACCGCGTAGATTATCGCTTTTGGGAATGGGTTCCGGTGATGGAAGGAACATCGCAACTCTATCGCTGTTCCCGTTGTCAGAACGTGACCGGGGCGAACTTGCGTAACCTTTGTCCTAAATATGCCTGTGATGGCACACTGGAGCCGATATCCCAGCACGATCCAGCCTGGCAGGGAAACCACTACCGCCATCTGATGCTCAACCTTGATCCGATTCCTTTGGAAGCGCAGGAGCACACGGCTCAATGGCGTTCCGATGAAGCCGCCAAGATACAGATGCAATTTGCCGCTGGCGAGATTAATCTGCTTAGTTGTTCAACGACATTCGAACTGGGCGTAGATTTGGGTAGCCTCCAGGCTGTGTTGATGCGCAACGTCCCTCCCGCCACGGCCAATTATCTGCAACGGGCTGGGCGGGCCGGGCGACGCGCCGATACAGCAGCCTTTGCCCTCACCTACGCGCAACGACGTTCGCATGACCTTAGCCATTATGCTGAGCCAAAACGATTGGTTTCTGGCGAGATTGCCGCGCCGTTGTTGGTTGTGGAAAACGAAAAGATTGTGCGTCGTCATGTCCACTCGGTGCTATGGGCGGCCTTTTTCCTCTGGGCGAAAGAACGAGGTTACCTTTATAGTAAGGTGGGCGAGTTCTTCGCGCCGGAGACAGGCACCTCAGGGCCGGAATTGTTCCAGGAGTATATTGCACAACGTCCGCCGGAACTTCAAGCCGCATTGTACCGGATTGTCCCTTCTAAACTCCACAGCACATTGGCGCTGGATACCTGGGGATGGCTAGAAACGTTGAGCAATGCGCGGGGTGATTCTATTCTGGATCTGACCGTGCAAGAGGTGAATGGCGATTTGGAGCTTTACAAACAGCTCGAACAAGAAGCGGTACAAAATCGGCAATACCGGCTGGCCGACCACTACCAATATGTAGCGCGTACCGTACGCGGTCGTGACCTGCTAGGCTTTCTAGGATCGCGCAACGTCCTGCCCAAATACGGTTTCCCTTCAGACGTAGTCGAATTGCGCACCGACCACATTCCCGAACCTGCAGCCGCACAAATCGAGCTTCAGCGCGATCTACGTATGGCTATCGCTGAATTTGCCCCTGGTGGGCAGGTGGTGGCCGCAAAAAAGGTCTGGACTGGAGGTGGCATCTACAAACAACCCGGCAAGGACTGGCCGGAGACACATTATGCCGTTTGTGCGGAATGTGGCCGATACCATCGCGCTCCAACACCACTAGGAAAGGACCGGTGCGAAGCCTGCAATGCCAACCTCAGCCGTTCGCGCTTGCGTGGAAGGTTCATCACGCCGGAGTTCGGCTTCCTTGCCGATCGCGCGGTGGCCGACCCCGGCGAACAGCGCCCGGAGCGGTTCTATGCTTCGCAGGTCTATTTTGCCGACTATGCCCAAGAACCGCCCGACCTGGAACGTGTGACCGCTTTATGTAGCCCAAAGGTGGAACTTACACAACGCTATTCCCGGTACGGTCGGTTGGCGCTGGTCAACAATGCGGGCGGGGCAGGCTTTCGTGTCTGTACAAGTTGTGGTTGGGCCGAACCAGCGCAGTACGGCGGAAGTAAAAGAACTACGCACGACAATCCGCGGACCGGCAAACCGTGCGCTTCCAAAGCAATTCAAACCTATGGTCTGGGCCACGAATTCATCACTGATGTGCTTGATTTGCGCTTTGCCGGTTCGATGGCGCTCAATCCCGATCTGTCTTTGTGGCGTTCGCTACTGTATGCGTTGCTTGAGGGCGCGAGCACAGCCTTGAGCATCCCGCGCGATGACCTGAACGGCACGCTCTATCCCTATCCGGGGAGCCCTGTTCCTGCAGTAGTATTATTCGATAATGTGCCCGGCGGCGCGGCACTGGTGCGCCGCATAGCCGACAATTTTGTAGAGGTGTTCCGCGCGGCCTGGCGGCGTGTGGCCTATTGCGAATGTGGCCCTGAAACCAGTTGTTATCAGTGCCTTCGCAACTACTATAACCAGTACTATCATACCCAACTGAAACGCGGCCTGGCAGCCGATTTCTTAGCCGAAATGCTGACCGCTGCAGGTGTGGCGCTGTACTATTGAGGAATCCTATGGCAGCACGAATGTTTCCACATCCCATACGCGAAGATACGGAAAGTGCAGCCGAACGGCGACTTTACGCAGCCTTCGAAGCCCACTTACCGCCGGAGTTCACGGTGTTCCACTCTGCGCGTTGGCTGGCCCGCGACCCGCAATATGGACCGGAAGACCGCGAGGCCGACTTTGTCCTCGTTCATCCAGAACTGGGTATTCTGGTGTTGGAGGTAAAGGGCGGCCTTATCCGCTATGACGGTGCATCCGGGACGTGGTTCTCCAATCGAAACCTGATCAAGGACCCTGTTGCCCAGGTACGCCGCGCCAAGCATAGCCTCTTGGATTTGCTCAAGGGCATTCCTCCCTGGCAGACCCGCTGGCTGACATTAGGTTACGCGGTTGCATTTCCTGATGCAAGCGTGGAACGGGATTTGCTCCCAGAGCTTCCTGCTGCGTTAGTGTTAGATATGGCTGACTTGGCGGATGTGAACGGCTGGGTGCGGCAAGCTATGGCTTATTGGCACGGACACGATCAACAAGCTGGTCAGGTGGGGCGTGAAGGGGTTGAGGCGTTGGTGCGCCTGTTTTCCCCCAGTTGGACGCTGACGCCGTTATTGCGTGACACATTAGAGGCCGAAACCGAGACGCTATTAAGTCTCACTGAAGAGCAGTTTTATGTGCTAGACGTGCTTCAGTCTCAGCGCCGCGCCCTGATCGCCGGCTGTGCTGGTTCAGGCAAGACTCTACTCGCACTGGAACAGGCTCGGCGGCTAGCACGGGCTGGCTTCCGAGTATTGTGGGTGTGCTTCAATCGCCATCTGAGCGAGTTCGTGCGCGCTCATTCCCTGCCGGAGGGCATAGACGTTTCGCACTTCCACCGCCTGGTGGAGGATTGGGTTGCCGAGGCCGGGCTGCGCGATGAACTGCGCGCTTTACGCGGGGAATACGGTCGGGAGCAAGAGGCGTTTCTACGCGATGTCTATCCTGACATGTTGTCGCGCGCCGCTGAAATCCTGGGGCCGCGCTATGATGCCTTGATTGTAGACGAAGGACAGGACTTCTACGGCGAATGGCTGCTGGCGTTGGATACACTGCTGGATAAGCGTCGTGCTGAGATTATTTACGTTTTTAAGGATGATAATCAGAACCTTTTCCGGCCTCGTTTTGAGCTACCCTGGGATCTGCCTACATTTTCATTGACGCGCAACTGTCGCAATACGCAGCATATTCATGCGGCTGTGGTGCGCTTCTACAGGAGCGAGCCACGGCCTCAGCCTTTCGGCCCGCCAGGACGCGCGCCCGAAATCTTCTACTACCGCGAGGCAACCGAGTTAGAACGACACGTGCGGGCGCTGTTGCATCGTTTCCTGGTCACCGAGCGTCTGGATACTTCTGATGTAGTAGTGCTCTCTCCGCGTCGTTGGGGCGCGTTGCAGCCCGGTGCGCGTTACGGCAACTATCTCCTGACCGAGACGTTGACGCCGGAGAGCGGCGAAGTTTCTCTACTCACCGTCCAATCCTTCAAAGGGCTGGAAAGCCCCGTGATCATCCTGGCCGGCCTGGAAGACGATGTGTGGCCCGATCCGGTGACGGTGGCGTATGTGGGCATGTCCCGCGCACGAAATCACTTGGTGCTCTTGACACACGAGGGCCTTTCTGCCGACGTTAAGGCTTTGTTGCCCCCAACTTAGCAAACTGTGATACACTCAAAGGCGCATTTGATGATGTGACGAAGCGCCCACACGATCTGCGGAGGACATTATGCCCGATCAGCTCTACCTGCTGGCTGAACCACGCGCCGAATATGACGCAGACCAAGCCAGACGCCGCGCCGAATACCGCGAGCGCCTGCGACAACACCTGCAAGACCCCGCCTTCCGCGCCATCGAAGGCTTCCCCCTCGCGGACGACGACGCGATTCTCGCCCTCTCCGACCCACCTAACTACACAGCTTGCCCCAATCCCTTCCTCCCCGAAATCCTCGCCGAATGGCAAATGGCGAATCAGCAAATGAGCGAATCGGCGGACTCTCCCCGTCTACCGTCTACCGACTACCCTCTACCTTCCCCCTACCACCGCGAGCCTTTCGCCGCCGATGTTTCCGAGGGCAAGAACGACCCCATCTATAACGCGCACTCTTACCACACCAAAGTCCCCCACAAGGCCATCATGCGCTACATCCTCCACTACACCGAGCCGGGCGACGTGGTGCTGGACGGCTTCTGCGGCACAGGGATGACCGGCGTTGCTGCCCAACTCTGCGGCGACCGCAAGGCCGTGGAGGGATTGGGCTACTTCGTGGACGACGCCGGCAATGTCTACGATGCACCGCCCGATCCAAAATCAGAAATCCAACATCCAGAATCTAAAATCGGTCCTCGTCGCGCCATCCTCGTTGACCTCTCCTCCGCAGCCACCTTTATCGCCTACAACTACAATACGCCGGTGGATGCCGTCGCCTTCGAGCGCGAGGCTAACCGCATCCTCAAGGAAGTGGAAGCCGAATGTGGCTGGATGTACGAAACGTGGCACGTGCCCCCTTCGCCCGGCACAGGAGAGGGGCCAGGGATGAGGGAAACGCCGGGCATCAAGGGCAAAATCAACTACACCGTCTGGTCGGATGTCTTTATCTGCAGCGAGTGTGGCGGCGAGATTGTCTTCTGGGAAGCGGCGGTCGATCAGGAACAGGGCGCGGTGCGCGACGAGTTCCCTTGTCCGGCCTGCGGCGCGCTGCAAAGCAAGCGCACGCTGGACCGCGCCTGGGAGAGCGTGTTCGACGCGGCGCTCAAGCAGCCGTTGCGCCGCGCCAAACAGGTGCCCGTGCTCATCAACTACTCCGTGGGGAAGAAACGCTACGAGAAACAGCCCGACGCCAACGACCTGGCGCTTATCCGGCGCATTGAGGAAAGTGAGATTCCCTACTGGTTCCCTACTGACCGGATGCCGCCAGGTGATGAGTCGCGCCGGAATGATGATATTGGAATGACCCATGCTCATCATTTTTATACACGACGTAATTTGTGGGTGTTAGCAACGCTATGGAGATACTTTTCAGATCTGAGAGACCAGCGTCTAGCAATGATTGGCTTATTTGCACTTACAGCTGCTTTGCGATATCTAAGCCGGATGTCAAAGCTAGGGACTACTTATTACTTCCGAGGCGGTGGTGGGGCTATCAATGCTGGGTTGCTTGGAACACTTTATGTACCTTCATTTCCCGCTGAAAACAATGTCATCAAGACAATAACTACACGACTGCCCAAACTTGCTCGTGTCTTGCATCAACTACCGAGTTTCAGAACGGTGCTTTTGTCCACACAATCATCCAATCTACTACTGAATTGGTCTAGCAATTCCGTTGATTATGTGTTTATCGACCCTCCTTTTGGGCAGAATTTGATGTACTCCGAACTCAACTTCCTCTGGGAAGCCTGGCTGGGTGTGTGTACTAACAATCGCTCTGAAGCTATTGTCAACAAGGTGCAACGCAAGGCACTTCCAGAATATCAGGACCTTATGGAAGCCTGTTTCAGGGAGTTCTATCGCGTCCTTAAACCGGGTCGTTGGATGACCGTTGAATTCCATAACTCACAAACTGCTGTCTGGAACTCTATTCAGGAAGGACTTTCACGCGCCGGTTTTGTCATCGCCGATGTAAGCACACTGGATAAACAGCAGGGCACTTTCAAGCAAGTCACCAGCACCGGCGCGGTCAAACAAGACCTCATCATCTCCGCCTACAAACCCAACGACAACCTGGAGACGCGCTTCCGTCGCGTGGCAGGCACGGGACAGGGCGTGTGGGATTTCGTGGACTATCACCTGGGCCGGCTGCCCCTCCCCGCGCTGACCGACGGGCGGCTGGAAGCCGTCGCCGAGCGCCAGAACTACCTGCTCTTCGACCGCATGGTCGCCTTCCATGTCCAGCGCGGCGTCCCCGTCCCACTCGACGCTGCCGAGTTCTATGCCGGGCTGCACGAGCGTTACTCGGTGCGCGACAAGATGTACTTTCTGCCGCAGCAAGCCGCCGAATATGACCGCCGCTTTCTGGAAGCCCAGGAAGTGACACAACTGCCCCTCATTGTCACCGACCGGAGTAGCGCACGCCAGTGGGTGCACCTCCGCCTAGAAGAAAGCCCGCGCACCGAGGGCGAGCTGCAACCGCTCTTTATGCGCGAGGCCCAGCGCGCCTGGGGCAAAAACGAAGAACCGGTGGAACTGCGCGATATCCTCCACGAGGACTTCATCCAGGATACGGCGGGCCGCTGGTGCGCGCCCGACCCCAACCAGGAGCAGCACCTCGCCCAACTGCGGGAGCGGCGCTTGCAGCGCGTCTTCGAGGGCTACCTCAAGGAGAAAGGCCGGCTGCGCGTCTTCCGCAAAGAAGCGCTTCTGGCAGGTTTCCGTCACACTTGGCGCGAGCAGCGTTACGCCGACATCCTCGCCGTCGCCGCCCGCCTCCCCGCCCGCGTCCTCCAGGAAGACGCCCAACTCCTCATGTACTACGACAATGCCCGCATCAAGGCGGAGGGATGAAAATGATCGCACAAGGAGAGCCATTTGCCATTTCTGTTATTTTGTGTTATCATCCTTACATCTGAGGTAAGGATGAGCACACAAACTAACAGAGACTTCACCGGTTTGGGGAGCAAGGCGACCAGTTTGCTTACCACCCTGGCGGGTGACGGGCGAAACGTCTTCACCACGGCTGAAGCGCACGCGCTCCTGGGCGGCTCGCAGACGGCGACCTACAAGCTGCTGCATGATCTGGTCAAGGGCGGCTGGCTGCACGCGCTGGATAAGGGTCGTTACCTCATCGTCCCTCTCGAAGCCGGGCCGGAGCGCCGCTTTACCCTCCATGAATTTCGCTTGGCTCAACACCTGGTCCCCGAAGGCTATATCGCCTATTGGACGGCGCTGCACCATCACGGCCTCACCGAGCAAATACCCCGCGACGTATGGATTGTCGCGCCCCGTCGTCGCCAGTCTATCACTCTGCTCGGCGTGACCTACACCTTTGTCGCGCTGCGTCCGCACAAGCGCTTCGGCGTACAAACCGTATGGATTGAAGGTCAACCCATCGCCATCACCAATCTGGAAAAGAGCGTGGTGGATGCGCTGGATCATCCCGAATACTGCGGCGGCATCACCGAGACGGCCAAGGCGCTGGTCGCCGCAGTGGAAGAACGCGGCGCCGATCTGGCGCGGCTCTCTGAGTATGCGCTGCGGATGCAGAACGGCGCATTGCTTAAGCGGTTGGGCTATCTGGCAGAGCGGTTCGCGCTGCCGGTGGGCGATTACGCAGAACAGTGGCGGGCCGCGCTTTCCGGCGGGCGCGCCCTACTGGATCCGGGCCGCTCGATCGCCGGGCCAATAGAAACGCGCTGGCGGCTGCGCATGAATGTCTCCGACGCTGAAATTCAGGGTTGGCAGGAGAGCTAGATGATACCCAGAGTTGAGCTACAACGGCTGGCAGCGCAAGCCGGGGTGCGTGTGGAGCTACAAGAACGCGATTATGTCTTGGGCTGTTTCCTGTTGGGACTGGCGCGGCTACCGGAAGTGGCCGAGTCCCTGGCCTTCAAAGGCGGCACGGCGCTTCGCAAAATCTACTTCCCGACCTTCCGTTTTTCTGAGGACCTGGACTTCACTTTGCTTCAGCCACTCTCCGAAGCTGCGTTACAAGCGCAAGTGCGCGAGGTTTGTCGTCGTGTCGCAACCGATTTCGGCATCCCTATGCAAATCGCTTTGTGGAAGCAAAGCCGCGATCTGCCCAGAGAAGAAGCCTATCGCGCGCGGATCAGTTACGTAGGTCCCTTGGGGCAGCCCGGCGCAGATCCAGCGCGCATCACGCTTGACCTGACCTGCTACGAGACCGTCATCCTGCCGGCCGAGCCGCGCCCCATTCTTCATCCCTATTCCGATGCCCCATCCTCACCACTCACGGTATGCACCTATTGCCTGGAGGAAATGTTGGCTGAAAAATTGCGCGCCCTGCTGCGGCGCAGCTATCCCCGCGATCTGTACGATGTCTGGTATCTACTCACTGTGCAGCGCGCGCAATTGGATCAGGCTCGCTTTCAGAACGTTGTTACGGCTAAATTCCAACACAAGGGCTACGCGCTGGAGAGTGTAGAAGCGTTATTGCACCTGGCGCAACGGCCAGGAATGGATGTAGCCTGGGAGCGGTCTGTGGGCCATCTCGCGCCAGAGCCACACACTTACGCCGAAGTGCTCGCCGCGCTGGAGATCCTATTGCAGGAGTGGCTAGGATTATGAAGGTGTCGCCTGCGGATTGGACGGCTGCCATCATCGGACGTCTGGCGCTCAATCCAGCGACGCGTCTCACGCTCGCGCTCGATCCCGACGGCCTGCTGCTCGACGAAACCGTGCTGAGCGTCATCCAGGCGCAAGGTATAGGCGTGCTCACCTACGAGCCGGAGCGGTTCGCCGCCTTCCGCTACCCCTATGAAACCGACTACCGCGCGCGTTGGGTAGACGGCGAGGCACTACGCCTGCTTGTGCGGACAGCCTCCACCGAACCTAATACCTTTCCCTATGACCTGTTGCTGGAAGTTGGGGGACGGGAAGAGGCGCGTTCTCTGGCGCTGTTCGCTTTTTTCCCTCGGCTGGCCTATCCGCTATTGCGGGAGTTGGCGCAGCATGATCGCGCCGCGCTGTCCCGCCTGTATACAGCCTATCGCGCCCACTTGCCCTCCCAGCGCCTGGGGAAACAACAGACGCAGCGTTATTTGTTGGAATTTGTCTATGGCGTCATCCCCGAAGCAATCGGCGATCCGGTAGAGTTGGTGCGCTATTTGCTGCGCCGTTATCGTCTGGGACAAACGCCGTCGCCCTCACTTGATGCACTGTTACTGGAGCATTGGCAGGCACGTCCCACCCTGGCTGCTTTACCCCTGGCTGCGCTCTTACGCGATTCCGGCGCGCTCTATCAACTGCTGGCCGCAGCCTGGCCAGCCTACCTTGCCGAGCAAGGCTTCCCGGTGGCCGCCGAATCGAACACCCTCGCGCTCACCCTTTTCGACGACCGCGACATCCAGGCGTATATGGACACGCTGTTCCTGGAAGGCCGGCTTACCCCAACGCGGTTGCGCGAGCCGACTCCGGTTTACGGTTGGGTACGGGCTGGCGTCTTCTTCGACCAGAATGACTACGACCGCGAGCGCTTCACCCGGTTACAGGCCGAACTCGCCGAGGCGCTTCCCGTACCCACGGCGTGCTATCGCGCGTGGCTGAACTTCGCGCCGCGTTGGGCCGAGATGCTGCGTCTGTCAGACCGCGTCGCCCTCAGCGTAGACGAGACAGCGCGCTTCACCGCACTGCACGAAGCCGTAGAGGCGCGCTTCGCAGTCTGGCTATCGGACCACTACGCGCCATTGGCGACGCTGCCGCCGATCCCCACACCAGCATTAGGTCACCAGGTCGCCGAGTTGCTGGCGCATCAAGTACGGACCGGCGCGCGCGAACGGGTGGCTTTGTTGGTGCTGGACGGCCTGGCGTGGGATCAATGGCTGGTGCTACGCGATACGCTGGCCCTCAAACCGGAAACCCAAGATAGTCTCTTCGCCTGGCTGCCAACGCTCACGGCCATCTCTCGCCAGGCATTGTTGGCCGGTTTGCCGCCTTATGCTTTCGCTGACACCTGGCAGCGCACCGACGCCGAAGCGCGGCACTGGCAGAGCTTTTGGGCCGGACAGGGGATGCCGCCTGCAGCAGTGCAGTACCTCCGCGATCCCGTGCCGGAGGCATGGCAAGCTGCGCTACACGATTCACGTATCCGGGTGCTGGCGCTGGTCTTGACCCAGGTGGATGCGATGCTGCACGGGATGCGTCTGGGTGCGGCAGGATTGCGACAGCAGGTGACGCAGTGGGCGGAACAAGGGCCATTGAACGCACTGCTGCCCGCATTGCAAACGGCGGGCTTCGCCATCTGGCTCACCGCCGATCACGGCAACCTCGAAGCCGTTGGGATTGGTGCACCCCAAGAGGGCGTGTTGGTGGAGACGCGCGGCCAGCGTGTACGTATCTACGCCAACGAGGAATTTCTACGCCGGGCGCATGAACAAGTCCCGCACGCCGTCGCCTGGACGCCCGCTGGCCTGCCGGCAGGCTTGCACCTGCTCTTTGCGCCGGGACGCGCGGCCTTCTTGCGACGCGGCGAGACGGCGCTCTGTCACGGCGGCCTGGCCCTGGAAGAAGTCATCGTCCCGTTGGTGCGATTTTGATAATCCTGTATGCACAAGGTGAAACGTTATGCCCGAACGTGTAGGTTTTGATCGCGAGCTTAAACGCACTTGGCTTGACCAGACCGTCGAAATCGTGCTTTCAACGCAGGAGCCGGAAGCTGTCCGTACAGCGTTACACCGTGTGTTGAGCACGGAAATCCAATCGGATGAATCGCAAGCTAAGGTGAGTATCCTGTTGACTGGCATCTGGCTGCGTGTGCCTGCGAAGATAACGCGATTGCGCAATGAAGCCCTGGCGTTATGGCCCGAACTTGATTCCCAAGGGCGTCTAGCGCTACATTGGGGCATGGCGATGGTACGCTATCCCTACTTCCGCGACGTGGTCGCGCAGGTGGGGCGCTTGCGGCGACTGCAAGACACCTTCACCACCGCCCAACTGCGTCACGACATCGTGGCGCGCTGGGGCGAGCGCGCCATCGTGCGATTCTCCACACCGCGCATCTTGCTCTCCTTGAAGGACTGGGGCGTTGTGGAACTGGCGAAAGAAAGAGGCGTCTACCGCGCCTCGCCGCCGTATTCCCTGACGCATAGAGCATTGGGCCTATGGTTCCTCGAAACTGCCCTGCGCAGCATCGCCGCTGATGCACTACCTCTCTACGATTTGCTACACCTGCCCGAACTGTTCCCCTTCGACCTGGAAATTTTGCCGGGCGAACTGCACCAATGCCCGCGCTTCACTTTCTTGCGCGAAGGGAGCAACGTGGAACTAGTCACGTTAGCAAATGGGCTAAATCTTTAAAAGTCGAGCGGCGCATTACCAGCTTACATGAAAAAGGTCCTCGTTACATCGCTGTCGTAACAAAAGACACTATGATGATTCAAATAATTGTGCTATAATTACAGTTATAACCTTTTTCAAACATTCTCTCGCATTACTTACTACAAAAGGTTGCATATAGTCAGTACTTTTTTAGTGTAGGAAAGGGAGGAAATATGATGTCGTTCTCCAAGTTCAACCCACGTTGGATATTGCATGTGTCGATCCTCTTGGCGTTACTGGCCCCCTTAGCAAGTCCCTGGACGATTGATCGCACTCAAATGGCAGTCGCAGCGTCACTGCCAGAGATCGAACTCGCAGCCGCCTGGACTGATCTCTTCCGCACCTGGGTTACACTGCCCAATGCCACCTCGCGTGCCCGCCTGGATGCGTTAGGCGTGGCGGTCTTGGAAGAGACAGATAACCGCGCGTTGATCCTCGCGGATGCAGAGCAATTGGAGACATTGGCGCGGTTACGTTTCCGCCCGGAGGCCAGCGATGATGTGGGGATGTTGATCCAGCATCACGCCGATACTGTGCCCTGGTTGGCTGAAAGCCTCCAGCCATTGCTTACACAGGCCATAGAGGTGCGGGCCTCAAGCTTTGATGCCAGCGCGCGGGTTATGGAAACCGAATCGCTGGCTTTGCAGCAAGCCCAGGTTGATCTCCGTGCCGCACTCCAATCGCTGACCGTGGAGCAGCAAGCAGGCATCATGAGTATGACCAGTCTGGATAGCGACGGTGACGGTTTGACCGACACTGAGGAATACTGGTGGTGTACCGATCCGCTGAACTCGGACTCTGATGGAGACGGTATCAGCGATGTCGCTGAAGCACAGGCCGCCAAAGATTGGCTTAACAACCTGCGTGCCGGGCCGCCAGCCAGCGGCAAACCCTTCGCTGGATGGCCCCCGCAGATTCCCGGATGCCGTGACGACGACATGGATTCGGTGCCTGACCTAGCCGAACGATGGGAACTAGGCCTAAATATGAACCGCGAATCCACAGACCGTGACAAGTTCGACGATGGGCAGGAACTTTTCGGCAACACCTACTGCCCCGGCAGCGGTGGTTACTGCGGTTACGGCGCACTACCACGTAACGAAGACTGGGGCGTGATCTTTGCCGAGATGCCTTCGTGGGTCAAGGCACCGGGGAATCATCCACTGGTAGCAGCATTCCCGGTGCCGGAAGTGGATGTAGTGGAATCGTCGCTGCACGTTGAGGCAGTAACCACGGTAACCACTGACCACACGATCTCTTCCGGCACCGAACGTTCATATAGTACGGCGAAGACAGAGGGAACAAGCACCAGTGTAGCTGATACAGTAACGTGGAATGAATGGGAGGAAATCTCAACAACAGACTATCAATATACCGTATACACCTCACAAGAAGACATCTTCTCTTTGAGGCTCGCTGGTATCACAAAGTGGAACATCCTTGATAAACTGTTAGGTGACGTCAACTGGACCGCACAGGGGGCGGCGCAAGCGTCTGGGGCAGCTTGCATAGGATTGGCCTGCCTTTCTGCATCTGGCAATATGAACATCAATATGAACAATAAGATTGATAGTATCTTCGGGGGGCAGAAATTCAGTCTTTTCACTATCAATGTCAACTCTCCGGATCAGATTCAGAATGACGCAAAATCGAATTTTCACCTTGGTCCAGATCCTGTATATGCTGCTGAACCAGAAGATTATCGCTATCTTCGGGAGTCAAACACGAATACTCAAGATTGGCAAGCTGGAGGGAGTGGAACTCGCTATCAACAGATAATGGACGGCCCGCAGGCAGGACAGTTGTTTATGCAAAAATTCTATGAGGTGAGATATCCTACTATGAGATCAAGCGAGACAGCATCAAGAGGTCAATCTCATGGTGGAGCCAAAACAACAACGACGGAGCAATATGAGGAACATACTATCACCAACGGTGAAGCCTTCTCCAGTGGCGAATCCTGGGGCACGGCCACTGCCATGAATTCTGCTTACGCCGCCGAGTTATGGTTCACCTATGCAATCAGCAACACTGGCACTGAGTATGCCCGCGAGATTGCCGATCTGGCCTTTAACATCTACATCGGTGATGACCCTAATCCAGCCTATACCTACTTCGTCGCTCCTGACCTTGGCGGCGATGGTAAGTTTCATAACTTTATGCCTGGCGAAGAGCACACCTATACCTCTCGCCGTATCCCACTCACTCTAAACCAGATGGCAGCCATCGACCTGGGTGGGCCGGTGCGTATCGTCGTGGAAGACTTCACTTATGGCATTGACGAACTCTTCTACGAGGATGCCGTCAATGCCAGTGTGCTCATTGCACTCGAAGATGGTATGGATGACGGCAACGAGGTCATTACTACCTACCTCATCCCCACCTGGGATGAAGAAATGGTGATGGACGTGCTGGCACGTTATTTCCCACATACGCTGGATGCCTACGGGAATCTTACCGCTCTTTGGACACCCGAGTATCGCACGGATACACCAGTGTGGTGCAACGAACCCCGCGTCGTCGGCAGCGGTTCTCAGCGCACGCTTTGGTGTAAAAAAGCCCTGTCTACCGCCGATTGGTGGAACATCTATACTAACGGCATGGGTGACGGTAGCGAGGGCTTCCAGGATACGCTGGCGTCGCCGGGCTCGGTGGCGCTGTTCCGCTTTAATAAGGATTCCGATCTGGATGGTTATAGCGACCGCTCTGAACTGCGTCTGGGGACGAATCCCAATAATGCTGCATCCTATCCCCGCCCAGAATTGCTGGCGGGCATTCATAGTATTCGCGCGGGCGCCTATGTAACGGCGACGCTATCGCTGCTTAACACGGGACTCTATGATGCTTATGGGGTTGAAGCGATTATGATTGCCGCCGACGATACCATTAGCGTCACCAATAACACCGTAGGCGGATCAGGACGGGTACGTTCGCAGCGTCAGGTCGTAGTTGGCAGTCGTATTCTACTTCAGACACCTCTGCCGACCGGCTGGGCACAGTCTGGTCATGCACAACCGACAGTCGGTGGCTACTACACTGGTGCAGTAGATCGTACCTACACTTTTACCGTACAGTGTAGTGACCCTGGCAGCTGCAACGTAGGCACAGGGACTTGGATGCTGGCCTGGACCGACGGCGGAGGAGCCAGCGGGGCGCTTAGTTTTGGCGCGGGGTACGCTTCTCCCACCCTGCTGAATGTAGGCACTTACGGCGTCAAATTGGCTCTGTTGTCGGGCCAGGTATTTAACGGCGAATCTTTCACCGTCGAGGCTTATGCGCCGCGCGATACTTTCCAATATACCATTAATACTGAACCCTTCACACCGCCGGTTGTGGTGGTCTCGTATAACGATCCACAGGGTAATCGCCGGTTCATCGTTCCTCCAGCGGCTATGGCTTTGAGCACCCCCACCATCAACCTGGCAACCTTCACTGGGCAAATGCTTCAGGATCCGGGTGTGGAAATCGTAACAACGGAAGTCTTCACGCCAGGACTCAATACCACTAACCTCGTCGTGAACAATCCCACAGGCGTGCCTCTGAGCAATGCCCATCTATTCCTGGAGTTCATCAATATCAGCGGAACAGTCGCCAGTGAAGTGCCGATGACGGTAACGCTACCTGCTGGACCTTCGGTCGTACCCGTGACTTGGGATGCGGGAACCTTCTCTCCCACCTTCCAGACCGATGAGGACTACATCGTGATGGCCTTCTGGACGGACTGGCAAGGCAACATCCTGGATACCGCCGCTCGACCCTTGAGTAGCTTCCAAGTGGATCCCAAGCCAACCCTGGAGATGTCATCTGCCGCTACAACCTGGGACTTCGGCGAGGCCCCACAGGGAACAGTGCTCAAACGCACATTTGATCTGGCGAACACCGGCTATCTGAATTTGCTCTCCTACGTGAACGCGCCCGCCGGGATGACCCTCTCGAAACAGGGCAGCCGCAGCGTTGGGCCAGCAGATGTGACAACGTATGAGATCGCGTTGGAAACATCGACCCTACCCATTGGTCCTTATAGCGAAACCATCACCATCCGCAGTAGTGATCCGGCAATTCCAACACAGACGGTTTATATAGTGGGCGAGATTGTAACAGGCACACCCGATACACCTGTCGGTCAGTTACAACGCCGCCTTGATGTATCAGTCCCACTGGCATCGGGCACTCAGGGACAGTGGATCGAGTTCACCCACACACTGGGACCTGATCCTCAAACGTTACATCCCGTAAAGGTCTATAGCCAGGATTATGGCACACTCTGGGGTGTAGGAAAGTACGCTACCGTTTTTGGCACTGGCACGGCTTCCTATGATATGTTTGGCGATGGTCGAGATGGAACAATGCCTTCCAGTGGCAACCTGGACAATAACAATGGTTTTGGCGCAGGCATTGTTAATAGTGGGGGTCTAGGTTCGACTAGTATCAACGTTACCGACGCGTATGGTGTATGGCGTGTGAATCCGGGAGACGTGGTTTTGATACATCAAACGCAAGGCACTGGCTCAGGATGCTGGGAGTTGAATGAAGCTGTGTCAGATTTCAGTGAGGGTACAGCATCATACCAACTTGAGAAACCCTTGCAATGTAACTATGTATCCGGTGGTAGTAATCGTGCTCAAATACTTCGAGTGCCTCAGTATTCGTCCTGTAATGTAGCTGGTACAGTAACACCTCTAATGGCATGGAATGGGAGTGTGGGGGGGATATTCGCTGTCCTTTGTAGTGGAGCACTGACAATTTCTGGCCATGTCAGTGTTGATGGTGGAGCTGGAAGTACTGCTGATGGTAGCTGCGTCGAATCGGGGGGAGCTGGGGTAGGAAATGGGTTTAGAGGGGGAGTAGGTTTCAGAAGCCACGGAACTAATACTGGGTGTAATGGTTGGGGAGAAACTATACACGCAGCCCAACAGGGTGAGAGCATTCCTGGCATTGGTGTTTACTCTCAATATGCCAATGGGACAGGTGGTGGTGGTGGACCATCGGACCCTGGTTTCGCTTCCGGAAGCGGTGGTGGTGGTGGTTATGGTTCACAAGGTACAAGCGGAGGTGGCAGTGATGGTGCCTCTACAGGTGGATACGGCGGAGGGGTGTCTGGTGATACCACTCTGTCACAGATGCTCATGGGTGGTGGTGGTGGTGGTGGAATGAAAGCTTATTCCTATAATGTGGGAGGAGGAGGATCAGGAGCAGGTATTGCATACATTGCTGCTAGACAGATCGTTTTGACCGGTCAAATCACCGCTAATGGTGGGAACGGTGGAAATGGTGCTCAACCGGGTGGTGGAGGTGCTGGTGGTTCGCTGCTAATCAGAGCAAGTAATGTTGAAATTGGAGTAAACAAGGTTATTGCTATCGGTGGAATAGGTGGTACTGGACAAAATATGGGAGGAAATGGCGGTGTAGGCCGAATCCGAATTGAATATTGTGATTCGGTGTCAGGCACGACCAACCCAGCAGCCAGCGCACAGAAACTAAATTGCTACATCGCCGAGCAAGTTGCGACCTCACCATACACCACTGGACGCCTGAACCTTCCGGAAACTTTCACCGCTGCTCGCACCTATCAGGTGCAGTATGGCAGACGGCACGTCTTCAACGGTGCAGGAGAGCAGGCTTCCGTCTTACGTG
>DAIUDK010000074.1:0-26270 GCA_036845725.1 Chloroflexota bacterium | reverse complement strand
ATCGGCGTGTTCCAGTTGGAGAGCCGCGCGCAGGCGGAGTTGGTGCGCAACTTCCAGCCCCGCTGTTTCGCCGATTTGACGGTGGAAATCGCGCTGATCCGCCCTGGGCCATTGCAAGCCAACGTCGTGCGTCCGTATCTGCGGCGGCGCTACGGGCAAGAGCCGGTGCGCTATGTTCACCCCTTGCTCAAACCCGCCTTGGCCGAAACCTTGGGGGTGATGATCTTCCAGGAGCAGGTGTTGAAAGTCGCCCGTGACCTGGCCGGGTTCACCCCTGGAGAAGCCGAGCAGTTGCGGCGTTGCCTGGGCCGCAAGCGTGCCGAGGAGACCTTGCAGCAGTTCAAGGCGCAGTTCTTCGCCGGGGCTAAGGCCAACGGCGTGTCACAGAAGATCACCGAGACGGTGTTCGCGCAGATGCAAGCGTTTGGCAGCTATGCCTTCCCCAAGAGCCACGCGGCGGCCTTCGCCGTCCTCACCTATCACTCGGCGTGGTTGCGCTGCTATCACCCGGTGGCCTTCTTCGCCGGGCTGCTGCGCCACCAGCCGATGGGCTTTTACTCACCGCGAGTCATTGTGGACGAGGCGCGGCGCTGCGGGATACAGATTTTCGGCGCGGACGTGCAAGCATCGGACGTATCCGCGACGGCGGACGGCAACGGTATCCGCCTGGGGCTGGCAACGGTGTCAGGCGTGGGCGAGAGCGGTGGGACGCAGATCGTGGCGGCGCGGGAATACGGGCCCTTCACCTCGCTCACCGATTTCTGCCAGCGCACACGCCTGGGGCGGCGCGCTGTGGAAGCGTTGATCCTGGGCGGAGCTTTCGACGGGTGGCGTATCCCGCGGCGACAGTTAGTGTGGGACCTGGGTGCAGCGATGGAAACCATCGGTGGGCCACCACAGTTGGACATCGTCGAACCAGGGACGCGCCCGGCCTTCCCACGGGCGACCGACACTGAACGCCTGTGGATGGAGATGGCGACGACGGGCGTGACGGCGCAAGGTCATCTGGTACAGACCGTGGCGCAGACCTTGCGCGCGATGGGCGTGACGCCGGTCGCAGAGCTATCCCGCTGGCCGGACGGGACGAAGCTGCGCGTGGGCGGGGTGATCAGCGCCCGGCAGCGCCCGCCGACGGCGCGGGGCACGGCGTTCATCGCGTTGGAAGACGAGGGTGGCGTGGTCAATGTGATTCTACGCCCGGAGGTGTTCGCGGCGTATCGCGAGGTGCTGCGTGGGACGTTCCTGGTGGTGGAAGGGACGCTGCAGTGGCAGGGCCGGGTGTGTGGCGTGGTGGGGGAGCGGGTGTTGGCGGTGGAGGAGTGAAGAGAAATACATAGGGAGAACCAACAACATAAACCTTGCATTTTGATGGAACTAGATTACCAGCGGCACATTATTTGCTAATCTTGATGCGTACTCTCTGACGATGAAACAAATGAGCAGGCCGCCCATGAACTTCACAGGCAGCCTGCTTTTTTCATATCCTTTATTTGCTTCGCGTTCTTCAGGCACTATCTGCGCTTCAATACTAACGGCAAGTAGACCGGGCGCGATCGCAGCGCCTTCCCTACAGTGACTTCTGCCCCGTACAGGCTCTCGTGGCCATCAGCGTCCAGCGTCGTCACCGTGACGTAGTAAGCCCAATCGTCCAACGCTAGCCCGAAGATGGTCTTCGACGTCGTGTAGACCTCGGTATGGTTGGAGTAAGCGGTGAAGGACGGCATCCAACGCGATTCGGTGCCGTAATAGACCCGGTAGCCGTAGGCATCCGCAACCGGTGACCATGCTACCTGAACCCGGTCGAGGTAAGACTCGTCGCGCGTCGCCTGCACGTTGGCGGGGGCGAGCAGATGCGGCGTCTCTTCGGCGGGGACGCTGCGTTCGATGCTGCCATCGGCCCCCTCGTCCACACTCAGGGCCGTCGTCGCCGTTGGTCCAAACGTGAAGCTGATTTGCCGCGCCGTATCGCCCGCGTCTTCCCACGCCACCGTGCTGAACGCGGTCATTGTGACGCCTTTGCGGAACAGGAGCACGTGCGTGTCGGTGACAGTGTGCGCGGTGACGGTGTAGTGGCTGGGCGGCAAAAGGTAGACGCTGCCCAGGTCGTTGACCAGGCTGAAGTACGTGCCGAGGGTGTCGGTCATTGCCCCGGCGACGGTGACCACCGTTTGCCCGGTGATGGCGTCGATCACCTGCGTCTGTTGTGATCCCAGCACCGCCAGAGCGTCGAGTTCGGCTTCCGAGCCGCCCGTGCTCTGCAACAGTCCCTGCACCCACACTGCCGTTTGATCGGGCGTCAGCATAGACTGAGCCGCAGTCTGCGCCGCAGCAGACTGCGGTGGCGCAATCCGCTCTTGCAGACTACACAGTCCGGCAGATGGACTGTTGCCCGCTGCTCCGGGCCAGTCCGGCAGCGCGTTGTAGCAGTCCAGGACTTTCGAGATCGTCCCCAGCTTGCCGAGAAGGGTGGCCATGCCCGGTCCGTAGCCGGTTCCGGCCAGAACCTCCGGATGTTCCGTCAGGTAGCTCTCTAGTTCACCGCCGTAGAGATTGCCCGCGCCCAGCGCCGCGCTTTCCACCTGCCCATTGGCGACGTTGAACAGCGTTTCGCACACCGAGAGCAGCGTCGAGGCGACGCTGGCTTGTGCTGCCGTGGCCGGGAACCAGGTCAGGATGTTCAGCGTGCACTTGGCCGCCTTCCCCCAAGGGGTGTTGGGTGCGCAGGGATTGTTGCGCAGGAACAGTTCCCAGGCCGTCATCTCCGCGTTGGCCTGGAAGCGCAACATCTCGTAGTTGTTGTCGGTCTGTCCGGCGGGATACGTGTCGCGGAGGACAAGGCCGTCGGCATTGCGCTGCAGATGGACGCCGATCCAGTAGACGTTCCACCCTGCGAAGCGCGGCGTCAGCACCGGTCTGCCGTTGATGTTTTCCCCGTCGAAGGTGCGCATGTAAACCTGGTCATCGCCGGCCAATTCCAGGGTCGTGGCGTACGAATGCTCGCCGGGAATGCGCAGGTGATCGATGAGCAGCAGATCGAAGAATTCGTCCAGCGTCCCGGTCTCGCCGATGTCGAGCCAGACGCCTACGAACGGGTTGGTAAGAACATCGGGATTGTCGTTGTAGTGGCTGAGGTGGAAGCCGGGATGCAGTCCGTCGCGGACGATGATCTCCAGCGGTTCGGGCGTGCCCATCACCAGGTAGTCGTTTTGCGACGCTCCCGGACGGCGGATATCCACCAACTGCAGGTCCATCCCCGTCTCGATCTCCCACGATGCCAGGTGTGCGAAGGCGTCGCTGCGCAAGCGCACGCCATCGCGGACGCTGTCCTGCCGGCTGGTCTGCCCGGTGTACTGGTACTTGACCCACACCTCGCCGTTCTCGTCGGTCAGCAGCGTGACCTCGTGCTCGTCGAGGGACGGGACGACATTGCTCCCCTCGATGAAAATGCCGTCATAGACGCCGCCGTCCAGCGGCTCGATCTCGGCTGTGACGGTGTAGTTGCGCACCGGTTCGCCGTCGTAGGTCAATTTGGCGTGTAGCGTGGCGGGGACGTGCGGATCGGGTGGCAGGAGCGCGCGCCATTCGCTCCAGCCGTCCTGGTGATACCGTGGTTCGGCGGTGTGCAGCGTGGCAGGCTCCTCGAAAGCGAGCACGCCCCAATCCTGAGCTGCGCCGCTGAGGGCGCGAATCTCCACCTCGCCGTGCTGGCCCAGTTGATCCAGGGACGGCGCGGTGTACCAGACGGTGGCCTGCCCATAGGCGTCGGTCACGGCGGCGTCCTGATCGAGCTGGCCCAGGCCTTCCGGGATTAGCGAGAGGCTCACCGAGGCATCCGCGAGCGGCCAGCCGTATTGATCCAGCACGGTGACCTGCACCGGAACCTGGCTCACGCCGTCGGGCCGGACGGTGTCGGGGAGTTCGATTTCTAAATCGGCAGGCCGGTGCGTGATGGGAATGGCCTCCCGGCAATAAGCGGGTGTCGTATCCCACGGATCGAAGGTCAACGGGGTGTTTTGCAGGTTCTCGATGCGCCCACCGGCTCCGCCGGGGTTGGTGGGGTAGTTGGGACCGGAGACGTCGTCCCACCAGTTATCGCGCAGATCAACCAGGCCGTGATCCGGGATGGTGAACAGCCGCGCGGCGATGGTGTTGTTCTGGAAGCAGTTGTGCTGGACTGCCAGGCCGGCGTGGGATTCGGTATAAAGTCTGCGGGAGAGATAGAGCGCGGGGGCGCTATACTCCCCCAGGTTGCCCTGGAGTGTGTTGCGGGCGATGGTGCCGCTGGCGTCGCCGCTGCATGTGGCGGGAAAGGCGCTCCCCACGTTGATGCTGCCGTCCACGATGTTCTCGGTGATGGTCACCGCCGGCGTCCAACAGAGCGCAAACCCGCCGTCGATGACGTTTTGGTGTGCCGTGAACTGCGTACATTCCTGACCGACGTCCAGGCTGCCGTTGATCTCGTTGTTGACCAACGTGGCGTGCGCGCCGCCGTAAACCTTGACGGCCCAGCAGTTCCAGCCACAGTCGATGAGATTGCCCTCGGCGTAGGCGGTGGCGGGGTCATTGTCGCACGAGTAGTCGTTGGCGACCACCAGCGCGCCGCCGGTGATCGTGTTGCGCAGGAGCGTGACACCAGCGGCGTCTTCGTCCACGGTGACGTCGCCTGTAATAACGTTCTCTTCCAATTGCGAATGGTCGCCCGCTTCCACACCGCCGGAGAGATCGTTGTAGCGGGCCAGGACTTCGCCGCGCAGTGTGAGTTCCCCGGCGATGGTGTTGTACTCCAGCGTGGATGTGCCGTACCCCGTCGCCTTCCCGGTGATACGGTTGAGACGGGCCGTAGCGTTATCGTTGACGGAGATGGATTCGAAAACGTTGCCTTCCAGCGTGACGTCACCGTAAGCGCTGGCACTGCGCAGTGTATTTCCCGTTGCGATGCCCATGCCGCCCAGGTTGACATGACTCTCCCCAGAGTTGTTCCGCACGACAACGGTGCCGGTCGCGGTCGTCGCGTCGATTGTGCTGTACTGTCCAAGCGCGTTTCCGCTGATGTCCACAGCACGGTCGCCATAAACGCTGATGCGGCTGTCTTCACCCGTAGCTGCATCGTGCACCCATCCTGTGCCCCAGGCTGCGGGCGAAGTGGCGCCGAACGCCAGCGTGGTCTGCGCAGCGAAGGTCGCTCCATCAATGTGCAGCGTTGCGTTCAGAGCTTTGATCGTACCACTGGTTTTTGTCCGTACACCGGATGGAACCGTCAGCACAGCAGGCTCGTAAACGGTCAGCGTCCCCAAATCGTAGACGCCGCCGGGCAGCGCGATGCTCGCGAAGACGCGCCCGTTCAAGCGTCCGGTGTCGGCGCTGGCGGTGAACAACGTCGTCGTGTATTCGTCGCTCGGGCTGCTGGCGGGATAATAGTAGAGGATCGCGCGATAGGTGTAGTTGGTGTCTGCAGCCAGACCTGTGTCGCGATAGCGCCAGACGGAGGCGCTGCTCACCGTGGCAATCCATTCCAGGGTGTCGGTGGAAAAGCCACGATATAGCTCCAGACGGATGAACGTGCCGTCGGGATAATCCTCCGGATGCCACGTCAGATCGACCGTATCGCCCGCCACCAATGCGATCCCGGTGGGGGCTTCCGGCGGCGCGCTGTTGAGAATAGCCGTGTCCTCTGCCATTCCCTGAACCGGGACCGCGAGAGCGCCACTGCCCAGATAGCCCAACATCAGAAAAACCCAGAGTAAGCCTAGCCAGTATTGTTTCCGCATTTCACTTTTCTCCCGATTGCGCTACCGCAGCACCAGTGGCAGATAGACGTGATGCGTCTCGCCCATGACGGCGAAGACGGTGAAATGGTCCAATGTTGCAGTGATCACATTGGCGGCGACGTTCACCTCGGCGGATGGTATTGCCGTCCAAGTGTCGCCATCCCGCCAGTACAGGCCCAACGTCGCTTCAATCGCTGCGCCTTTCCCGGCATCGGTGTAGCTGACGGTCAAGGTATAGGGCTTGAGGAAGGTGGTCACGCTCACGCCATCGCTGGCCCGTGTTGCCGAGAGATCGAAGGCATCCACCACGGCCATGTCGCTTGGCGGCAGCGTGACCGGTGTGTGGGTGACGAGCGTATCGGTGAGCACCGCGCCCGCCGGGAAGGCGACGACCGTCAGCCCTGAGGCTGAGGATGCGCTGCCGCCCCCATCCGTGATGACGGTTGAGGCCGCCAGCGGGCCGCTCCACGCGGCGTACCAGACCTCGCCTCGTTGCGTGCCATCCGGCGGATCGGAGACCGGGCCCGAGTCCCAGGTGGCGTGCGGCGCGCCGTCCGCGTCCACGGCCAGCGTCAGCGCGCCGCGCAGATCGAGCAGGCCACTGCGCATATCGGCGCGCGTCGGGGCAAACCATCCGCCTCTTGGATTTTGGAACGTGTGCCACAGCCAACCATTGTCGCTCCAGGCGATGTGGGCCAGCCCGTTCCCGGCAGTGGCAACGGCGATTTGATCGGCGTAACCGCTGTGAACGTGCTCCGCCGCCGACCAGGGCTGCCCAGGCGGTTGATGCGCGTAGTAAATGGCCGGATCAGCGACGCCATCGCGCACGCTCCACACCAGGTGCAGCGCACCAGCGGAGTCACGCGCCAACTGCTCCACGCTGCTCAACGTGGCGCTGTCCACGAGTTCCTGCGGCGCGGACCAATTCCCGCCGGTTGGCTTGGCGGCGTAGTCGATGCCGTACACTCCGGACGCGCTGCGGTTCCACAATAGATGTGCTGTGCTGTTGGCGTCGGTTGTAATGAGGGGCAGCGAGGCGTCGCCGCCAGAAGTGGAGACCAGCGCGGTGTTGCTCCAACTGCCGGCGGATGAACGGGCGCGGTGGTAGATCAAGCCATCTTGACCGGAACCAGCGCAATAGCGCCAGACGACGTGAACGGTGCCGTCCAGCGCGACCGCGATGTCAATGCCCGAGCTGTAGTCGGATGTTGCGGATACCGTTTCCACTGCCGACCATGTGCCGCCGGCAGCCCGCCGCACGTAGGCGATGCTGTTGTCTGATCGCATAAAAACGACGTGCACCACACCATCCGTACCGACGTCCAGCGCCGGTTCGACGCCCTGAGCGTTGCCGGGCAGGTAGGTGTAAGCAGACCACGGGCCGTCGCCCGACTTCTGCGCGTAAAGAATGTAAGGCCAATGGGTGCCCAGGTCTATCCAGTCTTGCCAGACAAGGTGCAATGTGTCCGCTGTGTCGTATCCCAGGCGCGGATAGTACGAGCTTCCGGCCGTGTTCGAGATTGGCGCGGGGGATGACCATCCTACCGCGCCGGGGGCCAAACCTATCGCGCCGGCGAAACTTCCGCATAGTAACACCATTGTCAGGCCGATCGATAAACCAACGGGTATCTTTTTCATAAGCCGGTCTCCTTTGTGAGTGTGCAAAAAAGCCCCGGCAGCCAAGGATGCCGGGGCTTTCAAAATAACTATTCATCGAAAGTTTGCAAATTGGTCAAATTGTGGACCGAATTGCGATCCTTGCCATTTCCACCATGCACGTCAAAACAGTCTGTCAATCGGTTGGCTGTACAAACAGCTTTGCTGTAGCCAAAGTATACCAAATCCAGGGATAACTACAACCGGGATGAAAACCTCACCGTTCTGACCACATTAATTTACCCTTTACGGGTCATTGTGGATGAAGCTCGGCGCTGTGGGATACAGATTTTCGGCGCGGACGTGCAGGCGCGGCGTGATCATTGCCCGACAGCGCCCGCCGACGGCGCGGGGCACGGCGTTCATCGCGTTGGAGGACGAGGGTGGGATCGTGAACGTGATCCTGCGCCCGGAGGTGTTCGCGGCGTACCGCGAGGCGTTGTGTGGCCGGTTTGTGGTGGTGGAAGGGACATTGCAATGGCAGGGCCGGGTGTGTGGCGTGGTCGTTGAACAGGTGCTGGCGGTGGAGGAGTGAAGACACGTCAATGGAGAGAATCATTGATACGAGAAATGGCAGCAGTAAGCTGAAAGGGCAGTGCGTCGCTTGGGCACACCGCCCTTTGTTATCGCTAAAAATACCTACGGTGCGTTACGCAGCACCACCGGCAAGTAGACTTTGTGCGTAGCCGTGAACGTCGCGGTGATAACCTTATCCGCATCCATCGTGATCTGCGCTGGATTCACCGTGCTTTGCAGATCGCCCGTCCAGTGGACGAAGGTCCAGCCAAGGGCCGGAGTCGCGCTCAGGGTGACGTGCGTGCCGGAGAAGTAACTACTTTGCAATGGCAGGATTGCCGTCCCTGGCGGCTCTTGGGTAACGCTGCCCTGCCCCTCGATGTGGATGGTGAGCGTGTAGGTGGGAACACTCGGGGCTTCCAGGAAGCGCACCGCCAGGTTGTTGCCCTCGTTGCTTTCGGCAATTGACTGATCCGGGTCGATGGAGGCCCATACTTCGGTTGCGGTGAAAGCTGGAGTGAACGTGATCGTCTGGCTGGCCCCAGGCGTCAGCGCGCCCAGCGTGGCGCTGTATGCCAGCGTTCCGGTGAGACCACCCGACCACACGTGTAGCACAGAGACCGGCGCGGCGACCGGCCCGCGATTGTGGACGGTGACGGAAACAGGATCGTACCCCTGGATGTCGGCGGCGGTCAGCGTCAGATCGGGCCGCACCGGCAGGTGAGCGTAGGCCGTGTTGTTGCCTTCGTCCGCTTCGACGACGCGCTCGTCCTCATCCACGACCGCCCACAGCGTATCGCCCAGTCCCGCCAACGCTGCGGTGTTCGGCAGCGCCAGGGTGACGCTGACGGTCTCCCCCGCCGGGAGGTCTGCGGCGACCGCGACCTGTCCCACCAGCGTCCCGGTGACGGGGTCGGCGGCGCGGAACGTGACGCTGAAGGGCGCGTAAGCCGTCACTACACCCGTGTTGGCCAGTCGTGCCGTCGCGGTAACGGCATCGCTGGCGTAGGTGGTGTAGAGCGTGGCAAAGACCAGGTCGGGTAACGTCGTCTGGAGAGCGATGGCGTTGTTCGTCTCATCTGTCTCGGCGACGAGGTCGTCGGGGTCGGCGATGGCGCGCAGCATGTGGATTTCCGTCGGACTCGGCATGGTCCAGTTGCCGGAAACCGTCGCGGTGTAACCGGCTGCCAGCGTGAGGGGCAGTGTCTCCGTCAGAATGGCATCGCTCCCATCGTAGAAGCGCACAACGGGATTCGCCACGGCCAAAGCGCCTGCGTTGCGCAGGCGCGCCGTCAGTGTGATGTTCTCTCCCGCTGCCGGATTGGCCGGCGTGACGGCTAGACTGTCGAAGGTCAAATCCCGACCCACGCTGTGCGCGAGGAAGGCTAACTGGCTGTTCCCCGGCTGCGGCAGGTCAGTCACGGTGAACGTTTGCGTGGGTGAAATCTCGAAGGTGCGTGTAACGAACTCGGTCTGCACTTTCTGGTAGGCCAGGTACAGCGTCCCGTCGTTGGCGAAGGCGGGACTATGCGCCCGTTCTACGTCGGTATCCTCCAGCAACGGCTGCGCCGCGCCCCATAGCCCGGCCTCGCCGTCGCGGACGGTGTAAACCAGGTCGGCGCCCTGTTCGCCCATCGCCTGCCATACCAGCGCTAGGTGTCCGCTCGGTGAGCGGCTGAGGGTGAAGCCGAGGGCGCCGCTCTCGGCGCGCACCGTCTCCACGTCGGCGATGTCCCAGGAGTCGCTCAGCGCGACCAGATCACCATCACGCAGCCAGGCCAGGTGCAAGCGCCCGGCAGCATCGTAGGTTAGGGCAGGTGTGGCGTCGATCACAGCATCGTCCGTCAGGCGGACGGGCGCGTTCCAGGATGTTCCGTCGAACAGGCTGTAGTAGAGTTCGGCGTCGGTGGTGGTCGAAATGACGCCGTCCATATCCTGTACGTAGATCAGAGCGGCCTGTGTCGCCGAATGAACAGCCACATCTGCCGCCAGCACATCCTGCAAGCCGGTGAGCGCGGTTGCGGGCGCGCTCCACGCGGCCCCATCCCACAGCGCGTAGGTGTAGGTGAGTGGGTGCGCGGACGTGCCCAAGGCGTCGGTGCCGTCGGTGGTCTCCCACAGGGCCAGCACCGTGCCGTCGGAGCCGGTCGCCAACCTTGGCGCGCGATCCAGCAGGGCGTTGTCGGTCAGCGTGATCACAGCGCCCCAGGAAGCTGTGGCGCTGATCCAGGGCCGGGCGGCGATTTCCAGGCTCTGCGCGAAGGTGATGTTCAGCGCCGGCGTGATGTCCGCAGGCAGCGCCGACCGTTCCCAGACCACGACGCCGTTGCCGTCGCCATCGAAGGCCACCGTCGGAGCGTAATCCGGCTGGACGTCGTCGGTGATGGTGAAAGGCGCGCTACTCCACGCACCGTCCCAGGTCAGGATGCGAATCTCGGTTCCACGGCCCTGCGGTTTGACGACTTCGTCGTGGACGTAGGCGAGCAGACGGAAGCCATCCTCGCGCACGGCCAGCGCCGGTTCGGAACGCACGTAGGCATTGGGGATCAAGATCGTTTCTCCCTCGTCCGCCAGCAGTTCTGACGATACGCCGTAGCGTGATAGCCAGACAGGTGGGGGTACGGTCACAAGCCCGTAGTCCGGCCCGGCGTAGTCACGGGCGATTAAGCGCCAATCCGGCCCGGTCTCCACTGCCAACAGCCCGGCAACATCCACCTCTGAACAGCCGCCCGGATAATTGCAGTTGATCTTGCGCTCGTAGTCCGCCTCAAAGGTCCAGGCCTGGAATGCCGCGCCGTAGTACATATCGATGCCTACTTCCTTGAGATAGTCCGGGGCTTTGGGCACTTGAATGGTCACGTAAGGTTTGCCGCCGCCGTAAGCCTCGGCGGTGAGGCCTTCGCACGCTTCGACACCGAGAGTGGCACGGGCGTCGAGGCTGGCCGTCCCTTGACCGCTGTTGTAGACCAGTTGCCCGCCCTGCGCGACGAACTCGGTGCTGACCTCCACGCCTGGGGTGAAGGTAGCCTTGAGCGTGGCGACGCTATTGACCCATCGGATAAGGCGTCCAACCACGGGCCAACCCTCGGCGGCCTTGAGCGCCGGGATCACATCCACCAGCCCGGCTTCCTTCTCCACCGTCGTGCTAATATCGAAGCCCATTTCTGCCCGCTCCAGGTCCAGGCTCTCGCCACAGACGAAGCGCGCGTCGCCCTGGCCCCAGAGCGCGCCCGCAGCGGTGAGCGCGCCCAAGTCCAGCCCGGTCTGCCCGCCAACGCGCGCCGAACCGGCGCCATCCGATTGCGCTTCGGCGTTAGCTACGGCCTGGGTTTCCTTGATGCCCAACTTGTTCCCGCCCAGATAAGGAATCCAGCCCGGCGGCGTCCACGTCGCTTCGAAGGCCGGTTCGGGATAGTTGAACGCGTAGGTATAGGCGACCATCGGCGCTCTGGGTGCGGTCTCGAACGTGGCATCGCTGCCGGGGATGTTGGTGATGACCCATTCGACCCAGCCGGGGAAGGGAAAAACCGTTGGTTGCAGTGTCGTCTTGAGCGATTCGTATTCGCCTCCACCGTCCACCGGATGCGTGGCCCACATGTGGAGCGTGTTGTTGGCGCACGCGAACGCAGCGTCGAAATCCGCGCCCATATCGTAGGTGTGCTCCGCGCCCCAGTTCAACCCTGGCTTCTCCACTTGCTGGCCGTTGAGTTCGAAGAAGACCGCGCCGTAGGGCGCGGCGCTCACCGGCGTTTTGTAGGCCGGCCCGTTCCAATCGACGGTGACTTTGATGTGGTTGGGCAGATCCGTGCGGTCCAAAAAGTAGCCCGGCGTCAGCGTGTATTCCGGCGCTACCTCGATCTCCGGGCGGCAGGCAGCGGTGGTGAAGCCGAAGACGCTCTCGACCGGCTGGCGGCAGACAAACTCTGGATCGTGAGCAGCGACCTTCCATTGATAAATCGCCGGATCGCCGTTCTCGCGGCAGGCAAGGTCAGCGGGGTTGAGTTGTACCTGGCGGGCGCAGTTGGGATAGCTGCCTACCTCTCGCCAGCCGCCGCCCGGCGCGCGCAGATAGACGCGATAGGCCACGTCCGCGCTCTCGCTCGCGTCGCAGGTCATCCCGGCGGCTTGATCGTGCCATTGGAGCAGTGGTCCCGTGCCGCCGGATTCGATCAAGACATCGGTCGCGCCGTTGGCAGGGGCGTCGCTCTGCGTGGTCAAGTCCTTTTCGGGCAGGGTGAGCACGGTAATCGCCAGGGGGTACAGCGTCTCCGTACCCAGGGTGGCGATGATGCGGTTGTGCAATAGCTCCGGCGGCGGGGGTGCGGCGCCGCAGGTGGGGGTGATCGCGAAGGTGATCGTCACCGTTTCACCGGCGGCAATGGTGTCGTTCCAGGTGATCTGGCGCTGGCCCGCGTCGTAGGTCGCCGCGCCCTGCGTGGCCTGCACGCTGCCGGGCACGTAGAGGGTGTGGGGCGGCAGCGGATCGATGAGACTGGCGGGCAGGGCGCTGCTCTCGGCGTGGCGCAGCGTGATGGTGTAGGTCATCCGGCTGCCGATCTCGGCTTCCAGCGGGGCCAGCTTGGTCACGCTGCCTTTTATCACGAAGGCCTGTTCGAATGCGTTGCCGTTGCCGAGGAGATCGGACACGGATGTAAAGGCGATGTTCAAGCCATCGTAGGATAGTGAGCTTGCCTGGCTCTCGAATTCTGAATTCGTGAGGAGCGGCGTAAGCTCGGAGCCGTCGCGCTTGATCAAAAAGGCGCGATAACTAGATGTCTGGCACGTGGTATCACTCTCAAAAAGGAGCGTCGCCCCATCTTCGCTGAACGCCATTGGAATGTAGGAGGTCACCGCCGGAAAGGGCAACGGATCGAGCGCGGTATAGTCCGTGCCATCGCTGCGGAAAATGTGCATTTCGTGATGCTGGTCCGCACTGCACACGCGGTCGTAAAAGGCATGCGCCACCCACTGACCATCGGGGCTTAGAATCGTTTTGAAGTTGGTGTATGCGATATATTCGCCAACAAAGATACGGTTTTGTTGGTTAGCGCCATATCCTACGTAGACTTCAGGAACGGCGGTATCATACGTTCTCCCGGACCAAACGGCCAAGCTTCCTGTATGGTTCGTCTGGATATTCCCATCCACCGAAAAGTGGATATTGAGAGCGTCTTGCCACAATTCAGGCGCTCCACCATTGGTAGGCAAGCGCCAGATGCGGTAAACACCCTCGGGATAAGCGCAATTCCAATACCATCCACCGCTACTGGACTGCTGAGGTTCGCACCCCCATTTTCGTCGACTGACGAAGAAAGCGTATCGTCCATCACCACTGAGCGCCGTATTGTACCAGCCTTCATACGGAAACAGGCAAATCTCCTCACCGATACGGGGATCAGATTTACAGGGGGTGATTTCCGCGCCGTTGATATAGAGACGTATACTCCCGTTGACCATATAGTCGGCGGACAGCACTTTGCTGCCATCGTAGTTGATAAAGACGTACTCACCGTCGCCGATGACCTGTGGCGGATGGTTGCCATCACTGTCCCCCAGATAGACCGTGCCCTGCACCGAATCACCATGACGCGAAAAAGCCACCTTCTGTCCATCGCCACTGATGGCCGTGGGGAAATGGTATTGCGTGTTCCATATCTCTGTGAAGTCCGTGAGTTGATAGAGTAACATTGAGGTTTGTTGCGCAGTCGATGCCCAATCGACGACGAGGAACATGCCCAACACTAAAAATAAACCAGGCAAAAGCGACCTCTTCATCACGACCTCCTATATTTTCTAATGCAATAATCCTCGAAAAACTAACTGAAGGCCATAACGCAACTGCGCGTCGATGTCCACCTCCTCCGGTGTGTAGCCCCAGTGCAGCAATGTACTGCTCAATAGCGCGTCCAGCGCCCGTGCCGCTTCACGGATGTCCGTTGGCGCGAATTCGCAGGTTAAAATTCACGGTTGCACGTAATAGAACCCCGCCACGCCGTCCTTTTCCCCAGAGACGATCAGGTGCAGATCACCCGCCGCGTCGGTGAAGTAGGCCACGGGCGAGCCGGTGTAGCCGCGCGCGGTCAGGTAATCGGCGACGGTCTGCGCCGGGCCGAGCACTCCGTTCGCCTCCGCGCGCATTGTCAACACATCGTTGTCGTTGTAGATGTAGCGGATCAACGGTGTGTCCGCTGCCGCGCCTATGTAAACCGGTATGCCCCAGCCGGAGGTGTTTTCCGCCACATCAAGGAAACCACTCCAGACCCCATCCGCCCACACGTAGCGGTAAACGCGCGAGTGCCCCGGCCACATCATATGGCGGCTTGCCAGGTAGTACTTCCCATCGCCGGGGGAATAGGTCAGGAGGATCGAGGCATCGGTTTGTGGCTCATCGTAGAAACCACTGACGCCTTGCCGCAAGGGAAAGCTGCCCGGCACGGCGGCAAGGCCGTAGGCCGTGCGGGGTATGGTAGGTTCCCCGGCCCCTGCGCCGTCCTGCGATTGCTGCCAACGTTGGAACCAGGCCAGCATTATGCCGCCGTCGGTATCTGCCGCCAAGGTTGAATCCCAGGTGTCATCGTCGTTGATGACCCGTTGCCGTTCCGACCAGGTTGTGCCGTTCCAATAGGCATACCACGTGCGGAAGCGGCTGGCAATAGTAGTGGCGTTGATGTATGTGAAATGAGCTTGTCGCCATACCAAGTGGACGTGTCCTGTCTCAGGCGCGACCGTCAATTGCGGGCGCGTCGGGCCGGTCGTCAATCCGAACCGGCTTTCGAGGGTATTATCTACGACCAGCGGCGGCGAGACCACACCGTTCTCGATGACGTGATGGACGATCCCATCCGCGACGTACATCAGATGTACGCGCTGCCGCGCGTCATCTACTGCGATCTGTGGATTGCTTCCCGCCGCGTAGCTCAGAATTTGGAAGGGTGTCCAGTTGACGCCATCTGTTGTGGAAGCGTAGAACACGAACTGCGCAAAGTGGGGGTTCAAACGCCCGGTCCACAGTGCGTGAACCCGCCCGTTGGCTTCCTTTGCCAACGCGATCTCACCCATTTCTGCATCAAAACCGCCGATGACGTCTGCCGGTGCGGCAGATACGCCTGCTGGAGCAGTGGGTACGCCCGCCGACGCGGCGGATATGTCCGCCGACGCGGTTGGGACATCAGATACGGGCGGCCAATTGGCAACCGTGTCTGTCTCGCAGCTCAGACCCAGCGGGCAAAGCCGTAGTACAGCGTCATCCACATAAGCGCCCACCGGACGCGACTCGGTAGTGCCCTGTGGGGATCTGAACCGCACCGCCACCCAGACTTTTTCCTGCCCTAACAGATTGCCGAACGTGGGCACATTGGCCAGATCGAGCACCAGGTCCTCCCATCCTGCGGTTTGTCCGGTGCGACAGACGCCATCATACTGCGCCTGCCACATATTGTCTTCACCCAGATCCCAATTGGTGACCATCGCGCATATCTCGTCGCCGGGCGCAAGATCGGCCCAGACCTTCACGCGGAATTCGGCCTGCGTGGTGTACTGCAAGTTGAACGGCCCGCGCAGCATAGTTGACTCTGATAATCCTGCCGGGTACTCTGCTCCGCAGGACAGTAGTGTGCCGTCGTCGCCATCGCCGAAGGGCCACATGCTGTATTGGCCGGAATAGGCCCCACAATCCCGCCGGCCCCATTGATAATAGCGTACCGGGTACGCAGAATACGAAGACCAGCGGCGCCAGAGTAATGTCTCTTGTTCGAAGTCGTCGGTGAAGGCGATTTGCCAATAGCTGTGCGTGACTTGCGCGCTGCTCGGGCTGAAGTTCCGCAGCGTCACCGGCAGATAGACTTTAGCAAACCAGCCTACCGTGACCCGGAACGTGTCCTGCACTCGATCTGGACCGTAAGCGGCCTGCAGCGTGACCAGCGTGCTGCCCGTCCAGACCTCGCCGCCCCATCCCGGCTCCGGATTGACGCAGATGTTGCCCGAGGCGTCCAGTGTCACCCCGACGCGCGGATTAGTGTTGGCTAACACCGTGTAGGTCAGGCTTGTGCTGTTTTGTGTGACATGGTCGGTGTAAGCATAAACGCTGAAAGCCGGATCGAGGCTCGTTCCCGGACGCAGCAGTAGATCGGGCAGACCGCCAAAGTGCAGCGGCGCGGGGAACTGGGACGCGGCGTAAGCGAACGTGTGGTAGGCATCCATCGCCCACACCACTTGCCCATTGGGCGCAGACAGCGTCAGGCGCGTCAGCGCATACGGGCCGTCCACGCCGCGCCCGCCGATCTGCGCACCGTCGAAGTGGAGATCGATGAAATGCGCGCCCGGTTGCAGGTCGGCGACGTTCTCTGTCCAGCCGATCTCTGCACCGGCGGTATCTGCCAGTATCCCCTGCAACGTCAACGTCCCGGAGACCGGCGTCTGCACCCCTACGCGGATGGCAAGTTGCTCGTAAAGACCGTCGCCGTTGACGTCCAGCCCTGCGTCGTCATAAGCGCCGGTGAAGCGCAGCGTTGGGCTGCTCGCCGCGCCGGCGGTGAAGGCCCAGTTGAAGTCGCCGGCGGTGGTGTACCCGCTTGTACCGGCAATGCCGGTCTTGAGCGTGGCGACGTAGAGTGTGTCGGAAATCAACGCAGAGGCGGGCGTGAAGGTTGCGGCACGGGCAGCGGCGTCGTAGGCCACCGTACCACTCACCGGTATCCCGGACGCGGTCGCCAGCACGAAGGTATTTGTGTTGAGCGTGCTCGGGTTCAAGTCACGGTCCCATTCCACGGCGAGTACGACGTTGCGAGGAACGTGTACTGCGCCACTCTGGGGAGAGACTGCGATGGGCGAGGGCGGGGCGATGTCTATCTCGGTGGTGAAGGTCCAGGTGCGCGTTATGGGGAGGTGCTCGCCGTTCGTGTCCTGAATGTCGGTGCTCAGGGACGCCGTGTATTGCGTGGCGTAGGCCAGGGGGACGATGGGCGCGAAGGTAGCTTCTTGGGTCGCAGTGGCGTAGGTCACAGCGCCGGGGACGTTTGCGAACGGCCCTCCCGACAGTGTGAAAGTGCTGTTGGTGAGGGTGGCGGTATCCATGGGATCGCGGAAACCGGCGTAGACGCGCTCGCGGATGCCAACGCCGGTCGCGCCGGGAACGGGGGTGACATAGCCCACTAGCGGCGGATTGGTAATGGTAAACGGCCCGGCGGTCGCGCTACCGGTGCGAAAGCCATCGGTGGCGGCGACGCGCACGAGCGCCTGCGTGGTATTGGGCAGCGCCACAGTTTGGAGAGTGTAGCTCTCACCGGTAAGGTTGATAGCGAGCGCTTCCCAGCTAGTTCCCCCGTCGGTCGAGACATCCACGGCGAAGTAGTGCGCGTCTGCACCGGCCTGCCAGGTGAGCGGTTGCGCGCCTGTCCAGGTACTGCTGCCGGGTGGATCGATGCTCACCGTGGGGACGCTCGCGCCCGGTATGACTTCTGCGAGCACAGTGTTATCGGCGGTGCGGCGAATCTGTGCTTTGGCGGCCGCGGCAGGATAGGGTGTGACGAAGGTGAAGAAAGCTGGATCATCTGTCAAAGGCGCCGTGCCTGCGGGTTGCAGTGTCCCACTGACGGTGAAAGCGCGGGTGTAAGCGCCAAATTCCTGCTCGGCGGCATCCAGGAAGACCAGGCTGTAGGGGCCAATCTCTGGTGGTTGCCACTCGCCCGGCGACATTTGATACCAGGGGAGCAGCACCGTCGCGCCGGTGCTCTCAGTCATGACGCCGGATACCAACAATAGGGGGTCGGATGATACGTTGATGGACGCGCTGGCGGCCTGTACCGGGGTCGCGCCGGTCCACAACGCCAGCGAAACATAGTGCCAGTTGGCAATCCACAATTGGTTGCCCATCGCCTCGACGGGATCAATCGTCATAAAATCAAAGACATCGTGGTCCACCGAGTAACGCCTGTCTATGCGCCGGCGCACGTCGAAGCCTTCACCGGCGGGTTCTTCGCTGTGTTCGAAGCGCGCCAAGTGGCCCACTTCGTGCGCGGCGACGAATGTGCTGGAGCCGACCGAATCGTTCTTGATGAATGCGCCCCATGGCACGCCCGGCAGGGTCAGTCCCTGGTCCACCAACCACGCGGGGCTGGTGAGGCCGATCATCGCGCGGCAATGGGTTGTTCGCTGGCAGAGGGCGCTCATTTCCTGGAGCAGGTACTTTTTGGGGAACCTGCCGCCCGGTTCGGTTTTCCAATCAAAGAGCCAGAGGGTAGTGGTGGGCGTATAGTATTGCATCGCGCTGGGGGCATTCGGGCCGCGCAGCCCGGCGATGGGGTAGATGGCGCGCAGCCGGTTGAGGCTGGCGTCAATGGGCGCGCTCAAGTCAACAACGCCGGTCTTGCCGTAATCTGCGCCCACGGCGATAGCCCGCATATCCACATGGAAATCGCGCACTGCCGTAGCGTTCATCGACACCTGCCCGACAAAGGGATGCGCGCGTCCTCGGCTGTCGTTGACCAAGACCCGCACCGTGATCTGGTAGCCGCCGGCTACCGGCGGCGTGAAGCCGTAATAATTGACGCTGTCGAGCACCTCCCATTTTTCGGAATTGGTGTAGCTTTCTTCGGCAAAAGTCAGCTCTCGGTACTCACGTTTGCGGAGCGCAGATTGGGGGGTGCGGGCAGGTTCCCATTGCGTTCCATTGCTCCACGCGGCGCCGCCGCTGTCAACGCTCTCCATAGCGATCCAGACCAGCCTGACGTCATCTACCTCGACGTTGGGAAGCTGGCTGTGCCGAAGGACGCCTGGCTGTAAATCCCAGCGGATAAAGGTGCGGATCACAGTGGGCTTGTGCGCGATGAGCGCCATACCCTCCAACACCTGCACCGGCTTGACCGTGACTTGAAGATTGGGCAACGTCCAGAACGTCCAAAGCCGTCCCTTTTGCAGCGAGCCGCCGCTGAGGTCTTGTACCCACTGTTCGTGGCTGTGCGCCGAAGCGTCGTTTTCTCCCCACACTTGCGCGATGTATTGGACGCCCGGCAGGAGCGCACTGTGGGGGACGAAGGCGTACTCCGCATCGGAGAGGCGCCTAATGTCGCCATCGGTGTAGACCTTGTTTACGTTCTCGTCGAAGTAGTAGACCTGGAAGGTGTCTGCGTTGACGGTGGTGGCGGAGACCGGTGTGGTGAACTTGACGCGGATTTCCGAATCGGCGCTTTGGTCGGGCCAGACGTTGCGCGTGTCGGGGGCCGGTGACACACTCCTGATGCCCAGTTTGGCCCGCGCGCGCAGTTGCACAGTGTGGATTTCGACGCAGGTGCAGGCGGAGTCTTCAAGTAGCTCCGTGGGGCAGAAATCGTGCTGGCGCAGCCAGACGTTGTTCTCGCCATCGATGAGTGCCGTCTCAGGTGCCTGCGCGTCAAACGGCACGACGACGCTGCTCTGGCCTGAAGTCGGCCAGATCTCTGGATTGATGACCGGTCCGCTGAGCGTTCCAACGCTGCGCCATTCATCGGGCGGTTTGCCGTTGAGAGCTACAGTCCATGTAGGGTCGATATACCCTTTACCAAATGAGTAGTCACTTTGGTTATAGGTCAAGGTCAGGCTGGTGTCGCTCAACGCGGTGGGGTCGTACACGCCCAGGTCGAGGGGGTAGCGGATCCGCGAGTAGGGCACACACCATGCCCAGGGGGTCCACTTCACCGTCCATAAGGTATAACCTTCTTCATCAGTCGTCACTTCGGTGGGCGGCAGCGCCAGCGCCGTCCCCGGTGCGGACTGTACCGGTGAGTCGGCAGCCCCTGCATGTGGCGACGCCAACAGGATGCCGGCGACGGCGCTCAGCGCGACTAATAATCCCAAGCGTTTGATGATTCGATGGTATGCCATCTCGTGTTCACCTCTCTTATCATTGTAGTCGTCGGCGCGCCGTTACCGGCTTCCAGGAAATACGTAGTAGAACCCCGTCACGCCGTTCTTTTCTCCTGAGATGACCATGTGCAGCTCGCCCGCCGCGTCGATGAAGTAGGTCAGCGGCGAGCCGGTGTAGCCGCGCGCGGACAGGTAATCGGCGATGGTCTGCGGCGGACCGAGGACGCCGTCTGTCTCGGTGCGCGTCTTCAAGATGCCTTCGTCGTTGTAGACATAGCGAATCAACGGTGTATCCGCCGCCGCGCCCACGTAGAACGGGACGCCCCAGCCGGAGGTGTTTTCCGCTACGCTCAACGGCTCAGACCATGTCCCATCTTTCCATACGTAGCGGTAGACGCGAGAATGCCCCGGCCACATAAAGTGATCGGAGGCCAGTACAAAGCTGTCATCGCCGCCGGAATACGTCATCACGATGGATTCGTCACGCTGCGGCTCGGAATAGAGGTCGTGGGTGGCTTGGCGCAGGGGGAAGCTGCCGGGCATCGTCCCATAGGCCGTCCGCGCGACGATGGGATCGCCCGCTTCTACCCCGTCGCCGGATGATTGCTGCCACTGCTGAAACCACGCCATCATCGTCTGCCCGTCTGGCGCGGCGACGATGGTTGAGTATTCTGTGTCCTGATCATTGATTTTCCGCAGTGGCGCGCTCCAACCTCTGTTCTCGCTCCAGGTGGCGTGCCAGGTGTAGTAGCGAAGGTAGTAGGTATCGGTGAAACTGGGTTTTAACGACCAGTAAATCTCCCGCCACAGGAGATAGGCATTCCCCGTCTCCTCGGCGACGGCAAGGCTCGGCCACATGACGCTCCCGGACTGCCACGAAACGCCCGGCATGTAATAACTCTTGTGCGGCGCAACGATCTCCGGTGCAGAGACGCTGCCATTCACAACCATGTGATGCACGATGCCGTCATATCCGCGGTAAGCGAGGTGGATGCGCCCGTGAACGTTATCCACGGCAATGCGTAGATCGCGCCCGCCCGAATAGCTGACGATCTGATAGGGCGTCCAGGTTACACCGTCGGGTGAGCTGCTGTAAAAGACGTAATCTTTGAAGACCGGATTGAGCTTGCCCGTCCACAGCGCGTGGACGCGTCCGCTGTTCTCGACGCAGAGCGCGACCTCACCAACCTCCTCCGGGTAGCCGCCGATGTTGCCCGCAGCCAGTGGCGGGGTTACGGGCAACACTGCCGTTTCCCCATCGCAGTATTCGGTCAGCCCATCGGGGCAGATGCGCAGGCTTACACTATCCACGTAGGCGCCTTCCGGGCGCGAGTCCCCTATATCTGCCCGGAAAATGATCGCCACACAGACTTGTTTCCCCAGCACGTTGCCGAGCGTGGGCACGTTCGTCAGGTCAAGCGCCAGGTCCTCCCACCCGGCGGTCGCGCCGGTGCGGCAGGCGCCGTGATACTCGCTCTTGAGGCCTGTATTGCAATCGCCTGACTCCCACACAGCCACCTTGAGACAGACTTCGTCGTCCGGTGCCAGGTTGGTCCACACCTTGGCGCTGTATTCACCTTTGGTGGCGTAGCTGAGGTTGATAGGCATTGTCTGATTCAACATTGTCCCTATTGAATAGGCGTCGGGATATGGCGCGCCACAGGGCAGCAGCTCTCCGTCGTCGCCGCCGCCATAGGCCCACGCGCTTTGCTGTCCGTCGAAGACGCGGCACTCGCTGACGTTCCAGAAATACTGGCCGAAGCCGCCCGGCACCGGATCCCCTTCCTTATATCCCCACCCGATACTGTGCCAGCCAATGGTTTCGCCTTCGAAGCCATCGTAAAGCGCCCCTCTCCACTCATCGCGGCTCACCGTCGCGCTGCCATAGTTGCGCAGCACCAACGGTAAATAGATCGTGTGCGGCCAGCCGACGGCAGCTTCGAAGGTGTCTTGCACCGCGTAGACGCCGTCGCTGGCCCGGATGGTGACCAGGGTGCGCCCTTGCCAGTACGTTTCGGGCGTGAGGTACACGGCGCCGGAGGTCTGCAAATCGACGCCCATTTTCGGATTGGTGTTGAGCATCACCGTGTAGCTGAGTTGATCGCTCGTGCGCGTGATGTGCTGGGCGTAGGTGCGGACGTTGAAGGCGTTGAGGACAGTCGTTCCGGGGAGGATCAGCATATCCGGCAGGTCGCCGAAGCGCAACGGGGCGGGGAAGTGGTTGGCGGGATAGGCGAAGGTGCGGTAGGCATCCTGCTGTGCCTTGGAAGTCAGTGTTGTGGTTTGGAATGTGACTACAGGGTGCAGCATCAGCTCGGTGAGGGTGTAGGGGCCGTCCGCGCCGTGCCCGCCGATGGAAGTACCATCGAAGGCCAGGTCGAGGAAGTGCGCGCCGGTGGTCAGCGTAGCGGTGATGTTGGCCGGGGCGATTTGTTCATCGGTCACATCCGCCAATGTGCCGCGCAGGACGTAGTTGCCGGTCGCTGTGACCTGCACGCCCACGCGGATGACGAGGTGTTCGTACAGGCCGTCGCCGTCTGTGTCCTCACCCCAATCGGCATAGCTGCCGGTGAGCGCCAGTGCTGGATGGGTGTCGCCGGTGGTGAAAGTCCAGACGATGGGATCGAAGGTGGCGTTGCCTAGCGTGTCGCTGATCCCGGCGGTGAGCGTGATGACGTAGGTGGTGTGCGGCGTGAGGAGCGTACCAGGAGTGAGGGTCGCCGTCTGCGCGGCAGCATCGTAGGCCACGCTGCCACTGATCACGTCGCCGCGCATCTCCGCCATGTGGAAGGTCGCTGTCGTCAGCGTGGTGGCGTCGATGGCGCGATCCCATGCTACAGCAACGACTGTGTTGCGCGGGGCGTTGAGCGCGCCGTGCGGCGGGGAGAGCAGGCGCGCGCGCGGTGGAGTGAAGTCTGCCTCGGTGGTGAAACTCCAGGTCGCACCCGCATCCAGCGGTGCGCCATCAAGCGTCTGAATCGCCGTGCTGACGTGGGCAGTGTACGTGGTGCTGTAAGCCAGCCGGGTCTGCGGGATGAAGGTGGCTTCACGGCTCTCGGCATCGTAGCGGATGAGGCCGCGCACCGTCCCGTGAGGGCCGCCGGAGAGGGTGAAGGTGGCGCTGTGGACGGTCGTGGGGTCGATTGCCGCGCGGAACCCGGCGTACAGCGGTTGATTCACGTTGACGTTCGTTGCGTCAGGCGCGGGGGAGACGTAGTCCACGCCCACGGGGTTGGCAATGATGAACGGCCCGGCGGTGTCGCTGGCGGTGTTGAGGCCGTCGGTGGCGAGCACGCGGACGAGCGCCTGGGTGGTGTTGAGCAGACTGGTTGTTTCCAGCGTGAAGGCTGTTCCGGGGAGGTGAATGGTCTGCGCTTCCCAGGTCGCGCCGTTGTCGGTGGAGACTTGCACGAGGAAGTGATGTGTTTCGCCGGGGTCGCTCTCCCAGGCGATGGGCTGCGGGCCGGTCCAGGTGGTGTTCGCGGGTGGGGTGATGGCGACGGTGGGCGGCGTGGCGCTCAGCGCCCGCTCGGCCAGCAGCGCGTCGTCGCTGTTGCGGCGAATCTGGATGCGCGCCGTTGCCGCCGGATAGGGGACTTTGAGCGCGAAGGGCGCGGGCATATCGGGCGGAATGTCCCAGGCATCCGGGCCGGCCGGTTGCAGGATCGTCGTCACGCTGAACGCGCGCGTGTACCCGACGATCTCCTGTCCCGCGCCATCCAGGAACACGAGGCGGTACGGTCCGGATGCGGGCGCGTCGAACTCGCCGGGTTCGAGCTGGTAGCAGGGCGCGAGTAGTACATCACCGGTGGCAGGGGTGATGAGGCCGCTTGCCAGCAGCAGCGGTTCGGCTAAGACGGTCTGGTGGAACGCCTGCGCGGTAACGGTGAGCCGACCGCGCAGCGCGCGGTAGTTGATCCATTCAATCCACAACCGCTCCGGGGGCGGGGATTCTACGGGGTCCTGGTTCATGAAGCTGTTGATGGTGCTGAGCGTCTTCCCATCGCGCGGTTCCATAAGGGCGGTGCTGATACGGCGGTCGGCTCGCGCCCGCACATCGTAGCCTTGCCCGCCCTGGCGTGTGTCGTGCTCGAAGCTGTACAGGTGCCCGCCTTCGTGGGCAACGATAAAGCGGAAGTGGTCGGCGTAACCATCGCTTTGCACTAGCATACTGTATCGTGTCACCTCCGGCTGGGTCAAGCCGATGTCGCCCACCCAGGCCATCGGCGCATAGCCGGTCATCATATCACAGCCCGAACTGACCAGGCACAGCGCGTTCATCTGCAACAGCGCTTCCATCAGGTAGAGGGTTCCGGCAGGCTGCGTCGACCAATCTATCAAGAGACCGGTCGTACCGTACTGCCCGCTCATCATCTGGTAATAGGGGACGGCGCTGGCCGGCTGCGCCAGGCGCACGTTGGGAACGGGGTAAAGCGCCTGCACGCCGCTACGATTTCCCAGTGCGACCTCGCTCAGGTTGGCCGTGCCGGTTTTGCCATAATCCGTCCCCACGGCCAACGCGCGCGAGTGAAGGGTGAGACAGCGCGTCTGGACAACTTCCGGCGTGACGAGAGCGACGAAGGGCTGTTCTTCGCCGCGACTGTCGACCACCGTGACCCTGGCGCGGAGCCAGTAGTAGCCGGTTTCTTCAGGTGTGAAGCCAAAATAGTTGACGCTATCCTGCGAAGCCAGTCGCACAAACTTGTCGTTGAGGCGATAACGCCGCGCCGTTTCTGGCGCATAGGCGAACTGCCAGTCTGTCTCGTCGGCGCGCCAGGAGACGGTGTTGGCGTAACTTCCCGAAGGCGAGCGCCAGGTGAGCTGGAGGTCCTTCACATCCACGTATTCCCACAAATCCTTGTAATACACATCGGGGTAGAAGTTGGCGCTGGACAGGAAAACGCGCAGCACGGTGGGTTTGCCGACAATGAGCGCCTCGTCTTCGAGCACCTGCACCGGTTCCAGCCGCACCTCAAGTTGCGGGAGCGTCCAAAACTCCCAATGCCGCCCGATTTCCATAGGGCCGCCGCTCAAGTCCTGCACCCACTCGCCGGGATGGTGGGGCTGCTCGTCCTCCTCTCCCCAGACGCTCGCCCGGTAGCGGATGCCGTCCCGCAACGGCGCATCGGGGACGAAGACGTATTCGACATCCGAAAGGCGGCGTGGCTTCCCGGGCACATAAACCGGCTCTTCCTTGTCGTTCAGGTAGTACACCTGGAACGTCTGCTCGTTCACCGTGCTCTCCGAGACGATGGTGGAAAACCGGACGCGGATCTCGGAATCGGTCGTCGCTCCAGCCTGTAGGCTGCGCGTCTCAGGCGGTATACTTTGCTGCACGGGGACATTACGCGCGTCGGGTGCAGGCAGCACGTCCTTGACGCTCAGCTTGACCCGCGCGCGCAGCTTGATGCTTGCCAGATCGTAGCATGTACAGGCGCAATCCCACAGACTCGAACAGTGACAGAAATCCTGCTGCTGGAACCAGATATTATTCTCGCCATCAATCAAGAGCGTGTGGTCGAAGGGGACTTCCTGCTCGACGAAGATGGCGTCACCCTGAGTGGGGGTTGTCCCTATCGCGCCGATGATGTTCCACTCGCTGGGGAAATAGCCATCCACAAACGTCTCGGGTCCTGGCAGCTGGTTAAGCGATACGCCCCAGGTGGGGTTAGTGTAGAGCGGGCCGTTCTCATCATAGACGTAGACCTTTTGGGCGAACGTAAAGATAAGCGACGTCTCGCTCAGTTCGGTAGGGTCCTGCGCGCCCAGGTCGAAGGGCCAGCGCAGCCGCGAAAACTGCACGCACCAGGCGCTGAGGTCATTCCAATTGCCGTAGGTCCAAATGGTGTACCCCTCCACATCGGTTGTAATAGAAGTAGGTGTTCCCTGATAGTCGTCGGCAATGGCTAACCGAAATTCCGTACCGCTGTTCTCATTCATCATGTCGGTTATGGTTTGCCGGCCGGTCAGGGTGGCAGGATCGGGTGGTGCGTGAACGAAAGCCGATCGCGCCGTCGCGCCGGGTAGGGTCAGCCCGCCCACAAGAATGAATAAAACGCTCGTAAGAAGCCATAACGATGGTTTGCGATGAGACATCGAAACACCTCCTTGCAGGTGCGGGGCTGAAGCCGCCGCACTAAGAGAAAGCCGCCCTGCGGGCTAAGATTGCCGCTGCACCAGGGGTAGGTAGAGATAGCGGTAGACAGTTTCTTCAATGTCGATCGTGTGCACGGCCTGTGTTGGTGCGCCTTCGATGACCGCCGTGACGGTGATCGTCTGCGTGCCGGACATAGGCCAGGTAAACGTGACACTGTCGGATGTGGCAGGCGTTTGCCCGGTCGCTTCCCAGGTGTAGGTAACGGGATAGCCGTCCAGCGTCACGCCTGCGGTGAAGGTGTAGGTGCGGTCGGTTTTGCCCGCCGTCGGGCCGGTCACGTTCGCGGCGAAAGCGAGCATGGTGCGCACTGCGCTGGCCGGTGAAGCCCCGTCTGT
>DAIUDK010000073.1:21838-26494 GCA_036845725.1 Chloroflexota bacterium | reverse complement strand
CTAGCGGGGCTCGAGGAGTTGCTCTCTAGCTAATTTTGCTACTGTAGTTTTTTTTCATATTATCTGTCCTTTTCTGCAACGACTCAACTTAGAAGCTGGTTGACGCGCGGGGGCGGGTGTGGTATGCTATGGCCCACTACGGCGCGATCGTCGCCGGAAGTGCCTTTGGGCTACGCCCAAAGGATGCCCCGGATGGTTGCACATCACGGGCGTTTTTTGTTCTAGGGATAGTATAGGTCGGGATGGGAAAGGATCAAGCGCAGTAGACGCGCAACGCAGACGTTGCGTGAGACGGTAGACGGAGAAGAGGGCAAGGAAATCCTCCGGTCCACGAGGAGCCGGGGTAGGGTTTTGGAGGGGAGAGTAACGGTTTGCGTTACCTGCGTGTGGGCGGGTGTGGACAATGTTTGGGAGCGGAGAAAACTCGAAGCGAGGAAAATGCCCGAAATGCCGCAGAATCCCACACGTCAGGTGCACGCTTTGTTAGCCGCGTCTTTATTTGACGCGCTATGCTCTTTGATGAAATGCTTGCTAATACTGGATACCGATGTTAGGTGTTCATGGTTCTCAATAATGCCGCCTAACTACCGTTGTGCCATATGGCACAACGGTCTGGCTTAAGCTGCACGGCGACTGCGACGCACTACCTTTGAGAGCAGACCTGGTTGTGCGTGTTTCCCCGCCGCCGGCCGGCGGCAAAAGCCGCGTCAGTCTTGTACAGAAGCAATATTGGGCGGCGTTGAACTATTGCTTGGAACTTTCAATATACCGCGTTGTCCAGTGATAGTGCTTACACTGCGGACAACGCTCATATCTTTTCCCAATGCGGTTGACGCCCCACCAAGGACGTACATAGAGCGTATGGCACTCCGGACAAATGGCTTTCCCAAGGAAAGCCGCTATTCGCTCCGTCTGGGTCAACGTCCATTGTCCCAGATAGATCAGTGCCCCTACAAAAAAGATGCTGTTCCATATCCATAGCAGTTGTCCCCACACGATACCCGTGGCATCAAGAGGATACTGGTACGACAAATAGATGGGAAAGTTCGCGAGCCAGTGAATCACAAGCGGTAAGAGCATCCCCCAGAGCTTTTGATAACACAGGGCGTCAGCGACCACTAAGACCAAAGCGCTATGAATCACACAGACCATCAGCCGTTCCACGATAAATCCGCTCGACAGATACCAAGGCATGGTCAGAGTTTGTGGGTCGGAGGCAATACGCTGCGCGAGAAACACAATTTCACCCATCCCAAATCCGAAACCCAAGCAGATTGCCCATGCCCCCTTGTTCTCATGCTTGATTTTACCCGCCAAGAAAAACGGGATCAGAATAATCCACTTGGCCGGCTCTTCTGTGAGAGGCGCATAAAAGGTGGATCCAAAACGATACCAAGCGGGATAGCTCTGCATCAAGGTTTGGAATACGTTGTCCAGCGGGAGGCGCAACAGGTAGAAAGCTCCGAAGAAAACGACTGCACTGCCTATGACACCCAAGGCCGCAAACAATCTATCCGAACATCGTATTCGCTTAAGAATCACCAAGCCGACTAGGCCCAAAGATAGCGTAATGGTGAAGATTGCCGCGATGTATATACCTGGCATTATTTTGAAATCCCTTCATTATCTGAACGCTCCCCAACGATCGTGGTTCAGCGGCGCGGCGACTGCGGCGTAGCCCCGTCGGGGAGCGATCTGTGTAATGCGTGTGGCCCCTCCGACGGGCGGCGTCTAAGCCGCGTCGTCTGCAATCCAGGTTAATCTTCCCTTCCTGAATCAACGGGACAGCGATCCACACCAATAACAGGCAATTTTTTGACTTCATTACTTAATAGCAAGCTAAAAACAATTTCGACTGCTATCATAAACCCTGCAACAAAATATGGAGGAAAATTAATCCCTATCAGTAATGCGGCAAAAGGAATAGCAATTGATAAAACCGTGTAACTTTTGGATTGATAAAGCCAGCCATAAGGCAACAAGTGTGCCCCAAATATCATTGCCAATATCATTATCATTTTTTCAGGAACAGCGTTGTATATCCACATTGCGATGAGCAGATATAGTATTTGATTGGCTGAAAACATTATTCCTAAATTAGTTAATGGATTATCTTTGTTCGTGAAATCCACTTTGATTATTCTTGAAATCATAAACGCCAGAGGCATAAGCGGGGCTGTGAAGCAAAACGTAAGCAGGTTTTTCATCAGTATATTTAATGAGGTCAAATGCACAACCAATATGGCACTCCAAATAATGACCGATGCCAAAATAAAATGTAATCCCTTTTTCTGCTTAATCGCACTATCCATTCGCATTTCATCTAAATTCATCTGAGTACTCCTTTCTTGGGGTCGGAAGCCGATTGACGCGGGGGGCGGGCCGGGAATGTTTGTGCTCGTAGACGTCAAGGTAGCCGCACGCATCCCCACCCTCGAAATCGATTCCGTTCAACGGCGGCGCGTCAGCCGCCGCGAGCGAGCGAAGCGGTCGGCTGGACGCGCTTGTTAGCCCACACCTTGTGGTCGGGATGTCTGTTATGCTTCTTCTACTGTCAACACCCTTGGTTGCTTGCCATCAACATCCGTAAAGCCATACTCTTGTGCGAGTGCCGCCGCCACAAGCGTTTTGCCAGACTTCTGTATAATGCCTGGGTCGGCAGCAAGCGCCGCAACTGCCCGCCCAATAAATTGCGGCGACTCTGAATTAGATAGGTCAAAGTACTCGGCCGCTCTCATCACTGACTCGGTGCGTACCAAACCAGGGTAAAGGGATACGGCAGTCACATTATGCTCTCGTAATTCATACGCCATACAAGCCGCCATACGATCGGAAGCGGCTTTGGCAACACCATATGCAACCCCCTTGTCATCTCGTTGGGCCGCGAAGAACGAGATATTGACAATCAAGCCTGTATGTTGGGCAATCATGATCGGCGCAGCGAGAACACTGGCTACGTAGTGGGCACGGACTCCAGCTTGGAACATCGCATCCCAACGCGAAATAGGAACAGTCCAGAACCCCGTTTCCTTCCAGAACTCTGTCCCATTGTTAAAGTATTCATAGCCGCCCCAAACGTTATTGACCAGAATATCCAAACGGTTCTGCTCAGCGCGGATACGTCGAAATACCGATTCAACTTCTTGGTCACTACGGTGATCACACTGGACAGCAATACACTTACCCCCTAGCTTTATGACCTCATCAGCGGTTTGATGAATTGTCCCAGGAAGAGCTACTGCGGCCTTACCTTCTTCTACTGTTCTACCTGTGATGTAGACCGTAGCGCCAGCTTCACCTAAGCCAAGGGCAATACCTTTACCGATTCCGCGACTTGCTCCAGTTACGAGGGCAACTTTACCGACAAGAGATTTCATGAGTATATCCTTTCGAGTCTGATTTCAAAAGCGCGATGAACTATACCACTGTGCTGCTGCGCTTGCGGTGTGCCGCCCAACGCTCTGCGCGTCAGCCGCGCCGCGACTTTCCCGAAGTGCGCTTCAATTCGAGCCGCGTTACATAACCAATTTTCGCCCTGATACCAGGCTGCGGAGCGGCGTCGGACTGCACGCGCTTGCTGGGTGGCTTGTTCAGTGGTACGCGTTTGCCAGACCGGCTCATGCGGTTGTCGCCGATGGTTATTGCCCCGGATGGTTGAACATCACGGGGTGGTTTTTGTTCCAGGAATAGTATAGGTCTGGATAGGGAAAGGGTCAAGTTGGGTAGGCGTCGATTTGCTTGTTTTTTCTCCAAAGAGTTTCTCCAAGACCTCACCGTGCGGTTGTCCGGCTTGAAGGCCACGATGACCTACTGCGCGCCGGGTGTGTGGCTCACGGTGCCGCCAGAACGCATCCACGAAAAACCGGGCGCGTGTAGGCTGGCCGATATGGGCGCGCCGCCGCCCGCTTATCGCCTTCCCCTGCCGTTGGGTAAGAGCACGCGCGGGCCGATGTGGGTAGATTTGGCCGCCGCGCCGCACGCGATCTTTGCGGGCGCCACCGGCAGCGGCAAAAGCACACTCATCCACGCTTGCCTTTCTGTGCTGTTCGACCGCGCCGAAGTGTGGGGGCTGGACCTGAAAATGGTGGAATTGAGCCGCTACCGGCAGCGCATGGCGCGTCTGGTGACGGAGCCAGACGCCGTGACAGGCTTATTGGCCGCGCTGTTTCAGGAAACGCGCCGCCGTCTCTCAGAGATGCAGGCGTACGGGCATAATGTGTGGCGTGGGCAGCCCATCATCCTGGTGGTGGACGAACTCGCCGAAGTGACGCTGGCCTCCAAAGACGATACACAAATCCTGTTGCGCCTGGCGCAGATCGGGCGTGCCGCCGGCATCCACCTGATCCTGGCGACGCAGCGTCCGAGTACGCGTATTATCCCCGGCGACTTGAAGGCCAATATCCCGCTCCGCGTGGCTTTCGCCTTGCCCACCGGCGTCGATAGCCGCGTGGTGCTCGATGTGGAAGGCGCGGAGAAACTCTCGCCCCCCGGCGACGCGCTGGTCTTGCAGGGGAACAAAGTTACGCGCGTTAGCACGCCCAACTTCAAAGCGCCCGCGCCCCCGCTCGATCTGGGCGACGACGCCGATCTGCGCTTGCTTGGGTTGAGCCTCGACGCGCGCGCTGTGTTTGTCAAATTGCAGGCCACAGGCGGCAA
>DAIUDK010000073.1:0-21738 GCA_036845725.1 Chloroflexota bacterium | reverse complement strand
CGCGCGGTTCAGCGCGCCGTCGCCGAGGGCGCGTGTAATCCCACCCTGCGCGCCATCAAAGCGCACTTCAGGTGGGGTTCCACACGCGCCCACGCTGCGTTGCGCGCATTCCGCGCCGCCGAGCAACAGAACGACCCAGCCTGCCAATGGCCAACTGACGACTGACGACTACCGGACGAGGTGATCGTATGCGCATGGTCAAATTCAGAGGGAGCACCACCGAGCCGTGGACTGAAACCGGGCCTACCGACAAACAGATCGCCACGGCGCGCCGCACGCTCATCATCGGCATCGGCGTTATCCTGGTGTTGTGTCTGATATGCAGCGTTGTGACGTGGCAACTCGTGTTTTAAGTAGACGCTGCCTTATCTTATCGTTACACTCCCCCCCGCTATTGTGCCCTGCGCTGGACAGGGACCCTCTTTTTCAAACCAAAACAAACCGAATTGTTATTGAACTGTAACCTATCTCTTCGTTTCGATAAACCTCTTTGTAGTATATTGTTATTGGGATTGTTAGTTTATCGTTAGGCTCAATCGAGCAGAATATAGTGGGAGGCAGCACATGGGAATACATAAGATTTCAATATTGCGTTGGGCAGCGCTGTTTTTGACGGTGGGCCTGGCTTTGACGGTGACGCTCCCGGCGTCCGCCATTGCCCCCGGTTTACAGGAATATTTCATCCTCGGTTACGAGGAGCACATCTACCGGATGTACGCCAGTACCGGAACTGTAGATGCCAACGACCCCAATGAACGCTACATGGCCTCCATCGTGGATATCACCGTGACGGCGGACGGACAGCAAGTGTACTATGACCACTGGGAGGATGGCTACGAAGCCGACATCCTGAATCCGCAACAGGCCACCACGGTGATTTTTGGGGATGGCGATCCCGCCAACGGCCACGCCGGCGTTTACACAGGCCGCGCTGAGGATACATTGTTGGCCGGCGATTCACTCTCGCTCAGTAGCCGTTACGAACTTCTAAACCCAGAAGATGTCAGCAATTACGTGCCGGTCGATCCACGCGACCCCGCTGACATCCGTTTCGACGGCGGCGACCGCATTGTCTCCACCGGCGGGCCGGTTGCCCTTGTTCACAATATGTGGCCGGCCGATCTGAGTTTGACGCTTCCCGATCGAACCATCATGGGCGATGCCTGGGAGATTTACTCGACGCAGGCGCTCGAAAACGGCTATTCCTACCGCAGTCCCATCGGGGAAGATCTAGCCGCCGATCAGTTTGACAATGTTGACCTGCAAGTCCAGGCGTTGGAAGATAACACCACCGTCAGTGTGGGCAACGGTGTGCTCACTGCCACCTTCGTGCTGGATCGAGGGCAAACGTACCTCAGCATGGGCTATATTGACACGGATGCCTTCACAGAAACACTGGCCGTGAATGTGACTGTGGGCACCGCCATCCAGTCTGACAAACCTGTCCAGGCCGGCGTCATCGCCTATCGCACCGGTTTTCAGGATCGTTACTACAACATGATTCCCGACATTATTTGGGGTCGCGAGTACATGATGCCTGTGCCTTACAACGGCAGGGTTGCCGAAGTCTATATCTACAACCCCAATCCTTATGCGATCACCGTCACTTTTGCCGACCGCAGTAAAAACGGTACTTTCTCAGTTCCGGCGATGTCGACGGTGGATTACACCGCCCGCGCCGGGAGCAGCGTTCCGACCCTTTCGAGCGTGTACCTGAGCAGTGACACACCTTTCTGGGCCATCGCCGCGGCCGACTCCGACATGCCAGATTTTGACTGGGGTTTTACGTTTATTCCCCAGGTCTTTTTGACCGACGAGTATTACGCCTCCTGGGCGCCGGGCAATGTGCTGGAACCGCCACGCCAGAGCGTTTGTAACGCCTATGGCAATATGGGCGGTGCGACGTTATGCTGCAACGGTTCCCCGCTGTGGATTTCCGCGGTCGAAGATGGGACGATGGTTAACGTGGACTATGATAACGACGATGTGATAGACAGCACCTTCACTCTGAACATGTTCGACGTTCGCCTGATACGTGACAACAGCGATTTCGACCAAAGCGGCACGCATATTTGGACGGAAGGTGGGCAGAAGATCGCCGTGATCTGGGGTGAAGATCCGGCTGTAGCCGGTGATCAGGCGCCCAACCTCGACGTAGGCCACCTGGTGCTCCCGCTCTACCAGGGCTGGCTCACGCCTCCGATTATGCTCGAAAAAACAGCTTCCCCAGAAATCCTGCCCGCCAGTGGCGGTACGGTCACCTTCAAACTGACGACGACGGCCGCCTTCTTTGCCGACCTGGATAACATCGTCATCACCGATACGTTGCCGTACAGTTGGAATTACGTCAATGACAGCGCCGTTGTCACGTATTCAGATGGCACTTCGGTGCACTTCGAACCCGCGATTACGACAGAAGCCGGGCAGCAAACACTCTACTGGAATCTGGCCACCAGTCTTGGCCCGGAGCAACCGTTGATTGTGGAATTTGATGCTACGCTGGCAGCCGTTGGCGGCATCGAAGCGCAACATTTCGATGGGTTCGAGAGCTACAATTACAGTGGCGGCAGCGGGCCGTGGCTGACCGACTGGACCGAAGAAAACGAAACCGACGGCCCCACCGCCGGTTCAATCCGTATTTATGGCACGGATTTCTGGGTGACGCCTAACGTTGTCCCGGCGAAGGGGACGCGCCAGTTGCGCATTCAGGGCAAAAACTCGGCCAATAACGATATTTCCCGCCGGGTAGAACTCAACTCCTTTGTGCAGCCCATCCTGCGCTTCGACCGCTATCTGCGCGGAATGGATAACAATGATGTGTTCGGCGTGGAACTTTCCACAGATGGCATGAACTACACCCGCGTCTTCACCTGGACCAACGCCGCCCAACAAAACTTCTGGTTTGCAGAAGAACTCGACCTCACTCCCTACCGCGCCAGCGATGTCCGCCTCCGTTTTGGCAGCTTCAACAACACCACCGATAGCGGCGCTTACAACTATTTGGACAACATCGAGATCTACGACCGCCTCGCCGTCAACACCAACCATGCTCAAGCGCGCGCCATCTACCGCGATCACGAGTATGCCGTTGTGGCGCGCAAGACCGTCTACCTCAGCCCGTTCAGGTTGAGCCAAACCGCCAGCGCGTCGCAGGTGGCGCTGGGCGACACATTGGTCTTTACCTTGACATACGAAAACATGTCCGGCGCGGTAGCCGGCACGAACGTCATCCTGCAGAATAGCTTGTCACCGGGCCTCAACTTCGTCAGTGCCTCCGGGGGCGGACAATACTCCCCCGGTATCAACACGATCAAATGGGATATCGGTGATTTGCCGCCATCGACCAGCGCGAGTGTGACGTTTACGGTGACGGTAAACACGACCGTTCCACCCAATGATGGCGATGTGATAGAGAATACGGCCCGGCTCTCCAGTAACCAGACTACCGTGCGCAGCAATACCGTCGCTGTGACCGTGTGGGCGCCGCGCATCGTCAACGTCATCAAGTCCGCCCCCGGCAGCGCCGCCCCTGGTGACACGATCACCTACACGCTCAGCTACGCCAACACCGGCGCGCTTACCGCCACCCATATGCTCATCACCGACACCCTGAATGCTTACCTGACCTACGTGCCGGAGAGTTGCAGCGACAACTGTCCCTCCCTATCCGACGGCGTCGTTCTACAATGGGACCTGGTTGAGATCGCCCCCAACGCTACCGGCCTGTTGAGTTTTGCCGTACAGATCAGCGCCGCGACGCCTGCCGGCACGTTGCTACAAAATACTGCGTATTACGTTCACGACGCTTTGAGCGATCCCCGTCCCACCAACACCGCCGCCACGCTTATCAGCCTGGTGACGCTGAACAAGTCCGCTGACACCTCACGCGTCGGGCCGGATCAGACCATCACCTTTAGCCTCGATTATGCCAATGCCGGTGGGATCACGCAGACGCACGTGCTGATCACCGACCCCATCCCGGCGTTCACCACCTACGTCGCAGGGAGTGCCACAAGTGTTGCCGACGTGCTCACCCCAACCTATTCCATCGACGGCGGCACGACGTATCAGACCACCGAACCAGTCAATCCGGCGACTGTCACGCATTTGCGCTGGGAACTGGTTGAATTGACACCCGGCATGAACGGGACGACCAGCTTCCAGACACGTGTCGCCGCAGCGGATAGTTTGCCTAACGCCACCGATATCCGCAATCAGGCCTCCTTGACGAGCGCGCAAGGTACGCGCGTTTTTTCCAATCAGGTGGTCATCCCGACCGTGAAGCTAACGCTGGATAAACTGGGACCGGGCATTGTCGCTCCCGGCGAAACCTTCACCTACACCCTGCGGTTCGGCAACCCCGGCAGCGGCGCAGCGACAGCTCTCCTCAGCGACACCTTGCCGGCTAACGTCAACCTCATCAGCGCCAGTCCTGCCCCGGCGACGACCACCCCGCTTAACTGGACCGTGACCATCCCGGCGAACACCAACAACCTGGACTACACCGTCGTCGTCAGCGTCCCGGCGGACATCCCCATTGGCACGGAACTGCGCAATGCGGCCACACTCTCCAGCGCGCAGCACACGGTTGAGGCTATGCTGTTGACCTACATCGCGTCACCGGACGTGAGCCTTATTCCCAACAATACGGCTGCGGCGGACCAACTGCAAACTCTGTGCTACGCGCACACCGTCTTCAACAACAGCGCGTATTCAGACACGGTAAATCTGGCGGCCACCCACTCGTTGTGGGCCAATCCCGTCTTGATGCTGTATCGTGATGTAAACGCCAATGGCAAATACGAAGTCTCCACCGACGTGGCCCTCGCCGATACGAATGACGATTCCATTCTCGATACCGGTCTGCTACTTGAACAAGGCCTGGTGCGCATTCTGGCCTGCGTGACTGTTCCGGCAGATGTAGCCGATGGCAGCAGCAACGTCACCACCCTGCGCGCTACGTCTACAAGAATCCCCGACCGCTTCAGCGAGGCGACCGACACGACGACAATACCGGTTGGCGCCGGTCTTACACTTACCAAATCCCAGATCGACGTCGACGGCGCGCCGCTCTATCCTGGCGACAGTCTGACCTACACCCTCGTCCTCGCCAACGTCGATGTCGTCCCGCATACCGCTGTCATCCTTACCGATACCGCACCCGCCGGCGTCAGCTTCAGCGGCGGCGAGCTTCAACCCGGCGGAGACCTTACCGTAACCGCCACTAGCGTGACTGCCACTATAGCCTCGCTGGCCCCAGGTGCGCGTGTCACCGTCACCCTCGCCGCGCAACTTGCGCCAACAATGCCGGTTGGCCCTCTCACCAACACTGCCTACGCCGATAGCACCCAGCAAGCCGCGCCCGTTAGCGCCATATCAAGCGGGACGGTAGAGGGCTTGGCCCTGGCGAAGACGGCGGAAGACGAGAACGGCGCGCCGCTGTACGTGGGGGACATCGTGCGCTACGTCATCACCGTGACCAACGCCAGCACGCAGACCACGCAGACCGGCATCGTCGTGACCGACACACTTCCTGCGGGCGTCGCGTTCGTCGCGGCTGATCCAGCGCCGGACGGGTCGGACCCGCTGGTGTGGAATGTCGGCACACTCCTCTCTGGCGCAACGTGGACCACAACTGTTCGCGTGCAGGTCGACGGCTCGGCCAACCCCATCGGCGCGAACGTCGCCGAGGTGAGCAGCGACCAGCAGACCACGCAGGAGACCGTCCCCGTCCTGCCGCCCGATGACGGGGGCGGTGAGAGCGGCGACATCGATCCTGGCCTGACTCTGGCGAAGACGGCCGAAGACGAGAACGGCGCGCCGCTGTACGTGGGGGACATCGTGCGCTACACCATCAGCGTGACCAACGCCAGCACGCAGACAATGCAAACGGGCGTCGTCGTCACCGACAGCCTCCCGGCAGGCGTCACATTCGTCGAAGCAACCCCCGCGCCCAATGGGCAGAACCCGCTGGTGTGGAACGTGGGCACACTCGCGCCGGGCGCGACCTGGACGGCGGCCGTCCGCGTGCAGGTGGACGGCTCGGTCAATCCCATCGGTGCGAATGTCGCCGAGGTGCGCAGCAGCCAGCAGACCACGCAGGAGACCGACCCCGTGCTGCCTCCCGGTGACGGGGGCGGTGGCAGCGGTGACGTGGACCCCGGACTGGACCTCGCCAAGATCGCTACGGACGAGAACGGGTCGCCATTGCTCGTAGGGGACATCGTGCGCTACGTCATCAGCGTGACCAACGCCAGCACGCAGACCACGCAGACCGGCGTCATCGTGACCGACACGCTGCCAGCCGGTGTCGCGTTCGTCGAAGCGACCCCTACGCCCGATGGGCAGAACCCGCTGGTGTGGAATGTGGGCACACTCCCCCCCGGCGCAACGTGGACCACAATTGTTCGCGTGCAGGTGGACGGCTCGGCCAACCCCATCGGCGCAAACGTGGCAGAAGTGAGCAGCGATCAGCAGAATGAACAAGAGACCGATCCCGTGCTGCCGCCCGATGACGGGGGCGGTGGCAGCGGCAATGTGGACCCCGGACTAGCCCTCGCCAAGACGGCCGAAGACGAGAACGGCGCGCCGCTGTACGTGGGGGACATCGTGCACTATGTCATCAGCGTGACCAACGCCAGCACGCAGACCGCGCAGACTGGCGTCGTCGTCACCGACAGCCTCCCGGCAGGCGTCACATTCGTCGAAGCGACCCCCGCGCCCGACGGGCAGAACCCGCTGGTGTGGAATGTGGGCACACTCGCGCCTGGCTCAACCTGGACGGCGACCGTGCGCGTGCAGGTTGACGGCTCCGCTAACCCCATCGGCGCGAACGTGGCGGAAGTGAGTAGCGATCAGCAGACCACGCAGGAGACCGTCCCCGTCCTGCTGCCCGATGACGGGGGCGGTGAGAGCGGCGACGTGGACCCCGGCCTGGCCCTCGCCAAGACGGTGGAAGATGAGAACGGCGCGCCACTGTACATCGATGATATCGTACGCTACGTCATCACTGTGACCAACGCCAGCGCGCAGAACACGCAGACTGGCGTCGTCGTGACCGACACGTTGCCAGCCGGTGTTACGTTCGTCTCGGCCGACCCTGATCCAGACGGGTCGGACCCGCTCGTGTGGAACGTCGGGACGTTTGCGCCGGGCGGCATCTGGACGGCGACCGTGCGCGTGCAGGTGGACGGCTTGGCCAATCCCATCGGTGCGAACATCGCCGAGGTCAGCAGCGACCAGCAATCCGCGCAGGAGACCGATCCCGTGCTGCCACCGGCGCCTGTCTTGCGTTATGTCCTAGTGGTGCAAACGGTGGGACAGGGCAGCGTGACGATTGACCCTGAGCAGACAAGTTACGCCTATGGTGATGTCGTGACGTTGACGGCGACGGCTGATCCCGGCTGGACGTTCTCCGCGTGGAGCGGCGACGCGACGGGCACGGATGCTGAGATCACCGTCACCATCACAGCGGATACGGGAGTCACGGCGACGTTCACGCAGGACGAGTACACGCTCGCGGTCAACACGGTAGGTAGCGGCAACGTGACGCGCGATCCCGACCAAACGACGTACCACTACAACGACGTCGTCACCCTCACCGCGACGCCTGCTCTCGGTTGGAGTTTCGACGTGTGGAGCGGTGATGCCGACTGTGAGGACGGTGTGGTCACAATCACCGGCGACACCACCTGCACCGCCACCTTCGCGCGGAACGAATACACGCTCACGGTCGACACGGTGGGCAGTGGCAGTGTAACAAAAGACCCGGATCAGGCCACCTATCACTACGGCGACGTCGTCACCCTCACCGCGACGCCTGCTCTCGGTTGGAGTTTCGACGTGTGGAGTGGTGATGCCGACTGTGCGGACGGCGTGGTCACAATCACCGGTAACACCACCTGCACCGCGACCTTCACGCAGAACGAATACACGCTCACGGTCAACACGGTAGGCAGCGGCAACGTGACGCGCAATCCCGACCAAACGACGTACCACTACGGCGACGTCGTCAACCTGACTGCAATACCGGTCTCTGGCTGGGACTTCGACGGTTGGTCGGGCGATCTCAGCGGCGCTGTCAATCCCACGCAAGTGACGATGAACGGTAACAAAGCGGTCACCGCTAACTTCAGCCTCACGCCGGTCACGCCGGTTACCTACACGTTGACGTTGGCGACGACGGGCGATGGCTACGGCAGTCTTATGCCGGAGATAGGGGCGCACGCATACGTAAGCGGCACAACCGTGCTTATCACCGCCACCGCGCAGCCCGACTCCGAGTTTGCCGGGTGGAGCGGCGACTTCACCGGCATGGACAATCCTACGTCTGTACTGATGGATAGCGACAAGTCCATCACGGCGACGTTCCGGCTCAAATCGGTATGCGAGCTACTGACCGCCGTCGGGATTGCCGGTCCGATTAGTGGTCAGACGGACACGCCTTACACCTTCACCGGTATCATCACCCCGACCAGTGCCACGACGCCGCTCACATTCACCTGGACACCGGCGCCGTTGAGCGGGCAAGGTACGCTCGCAGCCGACTATCAGTGGGCCACGGCGGATGTCTACACACTCATGCTGCGCGCCGACCATTGCGGCGGTGTGCTCACGGCCACACACAGGATCGATATCACCACGCCATCGACCTGCCCGTATGGCGCAGATGCGTATGAGGAGGATGACACGCCCCAAACCGCGCGCTCCATCGCCCCGGAAGAGACGCAAACGCGCAATTTCTTCGATGATGCGGTGGATTGGATCACCATAACGGTGGGGAGAAGCGACACCTACACCTTTACGACAACGGTCGAGGGGCAGGCTGTGGACACGGTATTGTCGCTCTTCGACCGCGACGGGCAGACCTTGCTGATGGAAAACGACAATGCGCCCGGCCCGGTAGGCCTGTCATCCCAGATCGTGTGGCAAGCGCCGAACGATGGTGTGTATTATCTGCGTGTGACGAATCGTACCGGATTCATCGGATGCGACACGCACTACAAGGTGCACGTGACCGTGCATGACGTCAAGTTCATCTACTTGCCACTGGTCATGCGTAACCAAAAATAACATCGTAAAAACACCTGCCGGGAAGCGTTGAGCTTCCCGGCAGGCGCGTTAACGATCCCATCATCAACTGCTCTGGCCTTCTGCGAACTGCCTGAAGTAGTCGATGCACACTTCTCGCCACAGCCGCGCGTTCTCCAACTGCCGCGTTAGCCGCTCGTTGACGTGTGCGTGGCGCTGCGGATCGATGTGCGGCTGCACACCCTGCCACGTGCGGACCATGGCTTCCACAAAGGCGACGCCCTTGTTGTAGCGGTGTTGGAGTTCTTCCCAGAGCGTGCGCCCGGACTGCATCCGGTGATCCCACGGCACGTGGTGGAACCACAGTAAGTACTTTTCGGGACAGGTGTCCGGGTTGTCTAACTGCTCGCGCAGAGGGCTGTGGTATTGCGCGGTGGCCTGGCTGCCGGTGCTGCTGCGGTCGAAACCGAGGCCCGCCGCGTCGGCCCGGTGGTAGTAGACGCAGTTCCAGTCCGGTCGCGGCGCGCTGTCGAAGCCCGGATCCGGCCCGTAGTGATGGTCTTCCTGCATAATATGATGCAGGCCCAGCGGCGTCATGTAGTCGATACAGGCCGGCCACGAACCGAGCATCATCGCCTTCAACGGCTCTACGACCTGCGGATCGTTCGACCACGTCGCCCGAATCCATTCGTCGGCGATGTCGGCCTCGCTCAGTTCGTAATCCCAGGCCAGCCGCCCGTAGGCGTACCAGTTGGCCTGCGAGAAGTGATGGCCGCACCAGTTGCGGTCCGAGCCGGTGTTGGCGACGGCGATGATGCACGAGGCGTCTTGCCCGAACACCGAGCCGTCCGTCACCTTCGCCACCGTCGAACCGGGGCCTTTGGCGTAGGTGTCCGCATCCAGAATCTCTTTCCACATCCCGCCCAGGTAGACCAGGTGAATGGACTGCCCCAGGTATTCCTGCGCGACCTGAAATTCGAGCGCCAGAGGCGTCTGTGGGAGCGCGCCGAAGAGCGGGTGGAACGGCTCACGCGGCTGGAAATCGATCGGGCCGTTTTTCGCCTGCACGAAGACGTTGGGGCGGAATTTACCGTCCAGCGGGACGAACTCCTTGTTGGCGCACTTGGCCCGGTCGGCGTCGACGGTGACGTCGTAGACGAAGGCGCGCCACAGCACCGTACCGCCTTGCGGAGCCAGCGCGTCGGCGAGCATATTCGCGCCGTCGTCGTGATTCGCGCCGTAATTCTGCGGCCCCGGTTGCCCCTCCGAGTTCGCCTTCACCTGGAAGCCGCCGAAGTCGGGGATCAGGCGATAAATCTCATCTACCTTATCCCGCCACCACGCGGCGACCGCCGGATCGCGCGGGTCGCTCGTTTTCAGGCCGCCAAGTTGCATCGGCGCGGAGAAAAAGGCCGAGAGGTACACCCGGAGGCCGTAAGGCCGGAAGAGGTCGGCCAGCGCAGCCGTTTTGTGCAGGTATTCGGTGGTCAGGCTTTTGGCCTTGGCATTGACGTTGTTCAGACAGACGCCGTTGAGGCCGATAGACGCGCAGGCGCGGGCGTAGTCGTGGTAACGCGGGTCGATCCCGTCCGGCAGGTCGTCCCACTGCCACAGCGATTTTCCGGCATAACCGCGCTCAATCGAACCGTCGAGGTTGTCCCAGTGTGTATGGATGCGCTGGCGAATCTGGGGCCGGCTGATGATGTCGAGCGCGCCGATGTCCTGGTGCGTCTGGAGCAACCGCAGGAAATGGAAAACGCCGGTCAGGACGGCGGTTTCGGCGTTGGCCGTCACCACGGTCCAGGTGTGCGCGCCTGCCGGATGCGTGCGGATCAGGAATCCTTCCTCGCTCACGGCGTCGCGCTGCGCCTGAGGTAGATTCACGCCGAGCGTCTCGAGCGCGTCAGCCGTGCCGATCACCAGCGCGTTGCCCTCCGGCCTTTGTGTTGAGATTAGCGTAGCCGCATCCAGCAGCGCCGGCAACGCCCGTGCCAACTCGCTGCGGATAATTTCGGCGGTCGCGCCTTCGCCAAGGACGACCACGCTGCCAAGCGCCGCGCGGTACTGCGTTAGCCGTTCGGCGTTATCTACCGGACGATAGCGCAGCCATAATTCGTATCCGTCTTCGTTTGGAATGTTCATCGTATGTCCTCCTGGATTGACTGCTGAGGCATCGGGTGTCTCCGTGGGTGCAGTCTCCGGCGTCTCCACGGATATTTCCGGTTGACGCCCGCACGCCGCCAGCGCCGCATTCGCCGCTAACAGACCTGCTGCTTGCAAAAATTTCCGTCGTGAAAGGTACATCATCATTCAGGCATGTAGGCCGACCTCGAATCAAAAACGAATAAACGAATGGGTGCTGGCCTAACGTGCGTTCTACGTCTAGCCGAGACCTGAATTCGTTTATTCGTTCTCCCATTCGTTGCCGGCAAGCTCTACCGCCGTATCCAAAACCGCCTGCGTGGGCAAAACACGAACGTCGTCGCGCAGCAACAGGCGTTCCAGGAGACCTTCCACGTACGCGCTGCGCAGCGGCCCCCAGCCTTCGCCGTCCAGGCCATGCACCGTATAGAGCAGCCAGCCTTCTGGTTGGGCGAGCAACGCCTCCAAACACTGGTCCAGCATGGGTTCGGCGTCCTCCGAAGCTGGGGACGTCAGGCGGTTGGTGTGGCGCGTGGGCAATGGCATGAACGTCCCCCCTGCAATACGGAAGGCGCGCACGACCTGCGGCAGCCAGGCGTCCAGATCCGGCGTGGAGACGTTGTACGGAAAATTGAACACCGTCCGGCGCGCGTCGAAGCCGTCCAACGAGCGCTGGAACACCTCCAGACACCGCAGGATGTTTTCCTGCGCCTGAGCCAGGGGCATCTTGGCCAGATTGCTGTGGTCATAGCCGTGCGGCTGGATGATGTGACCGCGGGCTTGCAACGCGTTCCACAACCCGAAATCCCCGAACGTCTGCGGATCGTGTTCGTGAAAGGTTATCACCACATTGAATTCGGCGCGCAAACCGTACCGTTCGTAAATCTCCGCGATTTTGTTGACCGAGCGGGTGAACCCGTCATCCCAACTGAGCGTGATGTAGTACATACTGCACCTCTGAAAATAGCCTCAACGGATTGAACGGATCCAACGGAAAGGTGTCCGTTAAATTCCGTTGAATCCGTTGAGAGTTGAATGTGGGCGTGGGTTATTCGCCATTCCAGACGAAGTTGTTGTCCGCGTCGCGCAGGCGGGAGGCGTTCACGTCCCTTGGCGAAAGTAACGGTTCGGCGACCGGCCACGCGACGCCGATGTCGGGATCGTTCCACAGGATGCCGCGCTCGTGAACCTGAGAATACTCGGCCGTGACCTGGTAGAGTAAGTCCGCCATATCGCTGACAACGCAGAACCCGTGCGCGAAGCCCGGCGGCACGTAGAGCAAGTGGTGGTTGTCCGCCGAAAGCGTCGCGCCGACCCACTGCCCAAACGTCGGCGAGCCGCGCCGGATGTCCACCGCCACATCGAAGATCTCGCCCGCCGCCACGCTCAGGAGCTTGCCTTGCGCCATCGGGTGCAACTGGTAGTGCAGCCCGCGCAGCACCCCGTAGGCCGAGTGCGAGTGATTGTGTTGCACGAACAGGTCGGGAATTCCTGCATCGGCGAACTCTGAGTGTTTGTAGGTCTCCACGAAGAACCCGCGCGCATCGCCACGCACGCGCGGCTCAATAAGAATCACGTCAGGAATTTGTAATCGGGTAAATGTAAAAGGCATCGCATACTCCTTGGAGGATCAACCACGAATCTACACGAATCCTCACGAATAAAAATCAGTATCAATTCGTGAAGATGCGTGGTGAAATTTCTGTCTTCTACCCATTCTCCGCGCCGTAACCGCGCAGTCTGGCCGCCAGTGAGTATAGCAGGTGCAGCGGCTGTTCCCACAGGCCCACGCAGCGGATAACCTGCCCGCCGAAGCCGCGTTTAAAGCGATAAACGCCCCACAGATTGTCGCTGTGTTCGGCAAATTGCGCTTCGAGCGTTTCCTCATCGAAATCGGGAATGCCCCACAAGTCGTAGACTGTGCAGCCGCGCGCTTTCGCCCAGCGGATCGCGGCCCATTGCAGCGCGTAGGGCGGCATCTTCTCGCGGTGCCGGTCCGACGATGCGCCGTAGAGGTACCACGCTTTGCTCCCCAACGCGAAGATAACCAGCGTGGCCACCAGTTCGCCCTCGACTTCTGCTAACAACATGGCCGCCTGTCCGGCAGAAGGATCTCCAGCCGGTAGAAACAGCTCGAACACCCGCCGGTAATACGCCTCGCTGTGGATGCCGAAGGCGTCGCGGCTGCCGGTCTCTGTCATCAGCGCGTAGAACGCCGCCGCATCATCCACCGTCCCCTCGCGGACGGTCACGCCCTTGCGTTCGGCCAGGCGGATGTTGTAGCGCGTCTTCGACCGCATCTGCGCCAGAATTACGTCTTCCGTGGGCGCAATATCCACGATGATCGTGCGCGGCGGTTGGATCGTGCGTGTGACCGCGCGCAAGCCGCACGCGTGTAATTGCGCCCGCGCTTCCGGCGTGTCGAGCATCTCCGGCTCCAGCCAGAGCGCCCAGGCCCGGCGGCGGTGCGCCGCTGCGCGCAGCACGTCAAGTGTAACGGCGACAGCTTGCGCGTCATCCCAATCCACCAGCGGACCGCGGGGAACGTAGGCAATCGTCCCCACCTTCAGCGGCAGCGAGCGGTACAGCACCAGCGCACCGCCAGCAGCCTGAGGATTCGACGTGACGATCTCCCACGCCCAGCCGAAGGTCGCTTTGAGATGCGCCCACCGGCTGGTTTGCAGAACCGTTCCCGCCGGATGCGCGGCGACAAAAGCGTCCCAGGTTTCCGGTTCGATCACGCTTTCTCTCCCACCACGAGCAACCCACCGCCGACACCGCCTTCGAGAACGTCCTGCATGTACGCGCGCCGCCAGCGCTGCCCCAACGTCCGCACGGCCCATCGCCGCACGAGTGTCTGGTAGCCAAGTTTGCGCAGGCGCGGCGAAGCCAACCAGCGGTAGTATGACTTGCCGTGAAATAGCGCGCCCTTTGGGTGGATGCCGTACTCCGCGTTGGCGCGATCCCATAGAGCTTCCACCTCGGAAGGAATATAGTATTGGGTATGGAGCAGGTGCATCCCGGCCAGATCGAGCCTCTTAGCCCACTGGGTGGGGGTGAGATAGCGGTGATGTTCCAGGCGTTGGTCGACGGCGGTCGCGTAGGTTTCCGCCCCTGTGCGATCCCCTACGGCATCCCGCTCGCGGTAACCCGCCAGCAGACGGCGGAACATATCGCTCGGCACGGTGGCGAGGAAGCGCCCGCCCGGTTTCAGCACGCGCGTAACTTCGCGCAACACCGGATCGAGATTGGGGATGTGTTCCAGCACGGAATTGCTGAAGACGGCGCCGAAGCTCGCGTCGGGGTAGGGCATCGCATCGCCGAGCGCCTGTTGGATGTGGCGGTAAGCGCCCGAGGCCGGCGCCTTGCGCACCTGGCTCAGCCACGGATCGAAGCCCGCTTCGACCGGCGCTTCGCCCGCGAAGAGCACCTGCGCGATAAGGCCGTCGCCGCATCCTAGGTCAAGCAGGGGGCGGGGAAACGCCTCCGTCGCCAGCACGCGCAGTTCAATCGCCCGCCACAGCGCCACCGGCGGCGCGAACCAGTATTGTTCGAGGGCCAACGTCAAATAATCACGATTTGGATCAGGCATAAGTGCAACCTCCCACAACTTATCTTTTGTAACACGAACGGCAGATTTTACAAATGGGGAAAAGAATCATGATTCATGATTCTCTCATTCGCTCATTCGCCCATTCTATGGTACACTCCGCTCCATGCACATCGGGATAGACCTACGACTGCACGCCTACGCGCCCGGCGGGATTTCGCGGTACGCGCGACACCTGGCGCAGGCACTGCCTCCGTTACTTGCGACTGAGACGCTGACGCTGGTACAACACCGGCGTGAGTCCGATCCTGTGGATGTACCAGGCGCGCGCGTTTGCCGCGCGTGGACGCCGCCGCATCATCGCCTGGAACGGTGGGCGCTTGGCGCGGAGCTGTTACCGTTGAAGCTCGATTTGTTCCACAGCACCGACTTTATTCCGCCGGCCTGGGGCGCGCGGCATACCGTCATCACTGTACATGACCTCAACTTCATCTACTATCCGCAATACCTCACCGCCGACGCCCGCCGCTACTACAACGCCCAGATCGCCTGGGCCGTAACCCACGCGGATGCAATCCTGGCCGATTCCCACGCCACGCAGCGCGATCTGGAACGTTTGTTGCATGTCGATCCGGCGCGGGTCACGGTGACGCATCTCGCCGCCGAGACATACTTCCGCCCCTTATCCCAGGAAGAAGTTACCCCCGTCCTGGCGCGTTACGGGCTGGAACCCGGCTATTTACTCTTCGTGGGGACGTGGGAGCCGCGCAAGAACCTGCCGGGGCTGTTGGAAGCGCTGGCGCAGCTCCACGCGCGAGGCGAGCAGCGCGTGCTGGTGATCGCGGGGCGGCCTGGCTGGCTCTACGATGAGATTTTCGCACGCGTAAAAGCCCTACACCTGGAACCGTGGGTGCGCTTTATCGAGCAGCCGTCTGGTGCGGATTTGGTGGGCCTTTACAACGGCGCGTTGTTGCTGGCGATGCCATCGTTCTACGAAGGGTTTGGCCTGCCCGCGCTAGAGGCGCTGCAATGTGGCACGCCGGTCGTCGTCGCCGACCGGGCCAGCCTGCCGGAAGTCGTCGGCGCGGCTGGGCTGCTCATCGACCCCGATGCTCCAACGACGATTGCTGACGCTTGCTGGCGCATCATCCACGATACGGCGCTGCGCGCGTGGTTGCAGGCAGCGGGGCAAGAGCAGGTACAGGCGTTCACATGGGAAGAAACCGCGCGTAGGACACTTAAGGTTTACAGGCGCGTCCTCAATCGCTAGAAAATCTCCGCGCGCTCTGCATACTCAGCGGTAAGATTTCTCTGAACTCACAATGCCTTGACGAAATTATCTTCCGCTTTTCCGTTTTTGCTTTCTTCGAGAAGGGCATTGAGTCCCCCGACGTGGTAGAGTGTGTGACTCAATAAAAACAGTGCCACCCCCAGTTTTGTCGCACCTGCCCACCCAAAGGTTTTGTTTTCGGCGTCAAAATCCATTTCGGACAGCCATTTCTCGGTTTTGACCTGCAATGTGTCAATCCCTGCCACTATATCGCTTTGCGAGGGCCAGTCTTTCTCTTCCACGGCTTCCCAGTTCCCATCGAAGGGTTTACCCGCTGCGAGCAGCACGGTGGATTCATCTTCAAGATAGTATGTGGTGGCCTTCAAGATGTGAAACGCTATACGGACCGGGACAATAATTCCCTTTCCAGTATGAAGCCAGGCGTCGTCATCGAAATCTTTGACAATCCCGGCAAACGTTCGCCAGGTGTGTGCGTATTGCTTGATAACTTCGGTTTTCATTCCTCGCCTCTCGTTTCTAATTTCGTATTTCCAATGCTATACCGCGCCAACGGCGTATACTCCGCCCCAGAGGATTTGAGCACGCTGTGAAACAAAATCATTTCCTCTACCGGCGCGTCGCCCAGATGCCCAACCTCGGCGCGGCGGATGGCCTCGCCCACCACCTGGGCATCCTCACGCGAGGCGCGCTGGCGGATGCGGCCGAGCGTCAAATGTGGGGAAAAACGCCGCTCTTCGGGCTGAAAGCCAACGTTCGCCATGGCTTCGTTCACCGCGCTGTGCAGCAGTGCCAACTGCCCGGTTGGCTCTTGCAGTCCCACCCAGATCACCCGGGGGCGGTCGAGGTTGGGGAACGCGCCCACGCCCTGCACGCTGAATGTGAGTGGCCGCGCGTGACGCGCCACCACGCTCAACGCCGCTTCGACAGGCGCCTGGCGCTCCAACAGAATATCACCGAGGAAGAACAACGTCAGGTGGATGTTTTCCGGCTTCACCCACGTCACGGCCTGCTCAGGGCTGCCGCGTTTCAGTCGCCGCTGCACGTCAGCAAGCTGTTGGATGATTGCCGGCGGCAAAGGCACAGCGATAAACGCCCGCAGTGTTTCCAGTTGTGCCATAATCCCTCCAATGTTTCCCTGGCTGAAAGCTGAAGGCTGAAAGCGAGGTTGGCAGACCAACCTATCCCTAATGCGCTACAAAATCGGGAATGGGTGCGGCATAGAGGCGGTTGTCGGCGATCAGATACAAAACGTGCGGCGTCTCGTTGACGGCAAGCGCCTCCAACTGCCGCAATGCTTCGCCCGAAAGCCGGAACTGGTGTTTGAACTCACCGCGTTTGTCGAGGACGACAATGCGTTCTTGTCGAGGATCGCCCAGGTAGAGCATTCCTTGGTCGGTCTCGGGTTCCATCGCTAAGACCATCGGGTGGACATCGGGGTCCGGCAAATTCCGCATCTCGAACGAGCGGTCTTCCGTTCCCACAAAATAGGTGCTGATGGTGCCATCGCCCATCAACAGGTAAACGCGCCCATCGATCCCCATGTCCAACACCTCAGAGAGACGCGGGGCAAACTCCGGGGCAAAGTACCCGCGCGCGGTGTCATAAATCCCATTGACTGACTGGTAGGTGAGGATCTGATTCTGTTGACGGTGAACCAGATACAACCTTTCGCCAAAAGCGCTCATCGCCGTGACCGTCCCCGGTCCCAATTCCCCTTGCAGGTGCTGCCGGGTGATGCTCCCCGGTCCCAATGTCGGTTCATAAATGTAAACAGTGCCCCCATCGCTGTAGATGAAAAGCGCGCCATCTGGGAAACTGCCACCCGGCTCCACCCATGCAAAATCGACGAGATGATTGACGGTCTCGCCGGAAAACGTCTGGCTGCGTTTGAGGATGGGCGTGGCCACATCGGTCAGCAGCGTAAGACCATCCGCCTGTAGCGGCAAACCAATGACCTCGTCGGCCGTGGTGTTGAGGATGTAGATCCACGAACCGGCAACGAGCAAGCGGCGCGGCGCAGGCGCAACGCCCAAATCGAGGAACAAGCGTGCATCGAGCACCGCCGCGATTTGTAACGCATCGACGGCATTTTGCGCCTCGGCTTTCAATTTAAGCGCCTCAGCGTTTTGGCGTTCCAGGGTGACAATGTGCGAACTCAGTTCCAGCAACTGCTTCCAATCCTCGGCCGCCTGGCTGCTGAAAGCCTTTTCTCGCAGCAGACGCGCCTCTGCCAGATACTCCTCCACGCGGGCGTGCCCGCCGGACTCGAAATACACGGTCATAGTCACAAAAAACACCAACAACAGCAGACCCAGCGCGAGTCCCCCCATCACCGTCGGCTTTTCGATCGGCGCAACCGGCATCACGGCCTGTTTAGCACCCCGCACCTTTCCGGGCAATAGCGTGCGCAGCGCCATCCGCAGACGCGCGCGTTGTGCTGTCGTTTCGCGTTCCCGATAGCCTTCCCCACGCAACCTGAGGAAAAACACTTTCAACCATTCACCCACCGGGGGCAACCTCAATTTCGGCGGCGTTGGACCTGGGCGCGCAATTGTGGGCTGAACGTCTACGGTTTCATGTCGATGATGTCCCGGCCGCTCCTGCAAAACCGCCGGAAGCGGAGGGGCCTTCTGCTCCGCGGTGAGGACAGGCGCAGGCATCACGGGAGACGACGCCGCGATGGTCTCCGGCGGCACCGCAGCAGGTTCCTCGGCAGGCGACGTCGTTACATTGGGTTTGCGGAAAAGCCGCCGAGCGCGACGCGGCTCGGGTTCCGGTGCGGACGGTGCCACCGCCGATGTCCGCACCATCACGAAACTGCCCGACACCTGACCTTCGTCCATTGTTTGCGCGATGGCCTCACCGATCTCTTCAGGGCCAAACGCGGCCAGCGCCCCTTTCCACCGCTCGCGGGGCTGCGACTCCACCGCCGGCGTTGTACCAAGCAGAAGCGTTGCCTGATCCTCCAGCAACGTATACCCAATGTGGATGACCGGCGGCAGTGCCGCCCCTACCGGCGTGAGCAGCCGGTCACGATGCGGGAACAGTTCTACGTGGTTATCGGGATGGTGGACAAACGCATACCCGGCCCCGATCTGGCCGAGAAACAATTCTTCACCGGCGAAGACGGCGCAGGTGATACTGCCCGAACACTTCGAGCCGGGGGGCGCTTCGGCATTGACATGCACGAGATGGCGGTTAGCTTCGGCAAGTGCGCGGCGCAACCGCGCCACAATGCTGCCCGACGACGTCCAATAGGTGCTGGCAGTCAAAACACGCAATTCGCGGCTGCGGTGGGCCAACTGGGGGATAAGATCAACCAGGATGACGAGTTGCTCCCCCACGCTCTCTGGGGCGCCTGGCGGCGTAGCAACGACCGCAGCCTCTGGCGTAGGGTGCTGGCTGCGTTGTCCCTCGTGGAAGCGCAAGATTTCGCTATAGCGTTGCATCATCTCTCACCCACCGTCAAGTGTACGAGGCAAGAGCGGATTTGTCAAGCGTTAGCGCAGTTGCTCCTCAAGCGCCCCGAAATCCGTGCGGGAAGTCATATCCAACGACAGCGGCGTGACCGAGACCACGCGCGCGTGCATCGCCGCCACATCGGAATCCGGCTCGGCCTGATCTGGATTGGCACGTATCGTATAACTCGGACGTCCCTTGCCATTTGCCCGATCCGGCCCCAATGGCACGAAATATCGCTGGCGTGACAAGCGGGTGAGCCGCCACGGTGTCTGCATCGTGGCGCTATCCGGTACATTGACGTTGAGCATGCTCACGTCGTAGGGCATCGCGCGGTCAAGCAGCCGCCGCGCGAAGAGCACTGTGAAGTGCTGCGTCGCGCTGTAGTCCTTCGCCTCGCCACCTGTGAGGTGCTCATCGACGGTCATCTCCAGCGAGACAGCGAGCGCCGGCACCCCGAAAGCGGCCGCTTCCAGAGCCGCGCCGACGGTTCCGGAGATGGTGATCTCGGTGCTGACGTTTTCGCCAAAGTTGATCCCTGCGACGACCAACGCCGGTGGACGTGGAATGAACTCCATCATCGCATGGACGACACACAAGGCCGGCGTCGCATCAATGCCGTAGACTTGCACCGTCTGCCCGCCAACCTCGCGCCGGTACTCGCTCACTGCCCCGGTGACACCCTGCGGCATCGAGCGCCCCGCCGCCGACCACTGGCGATCCGGCGCGACGACCAGCACCTCGCCCAACGGCGCGACGGCTTCGACGGCGGCCCACAAGCCCTCGGACTCCACGCCGTCATCGTTTGTGACCAAAATAAGTGGTTTTTCCATTTTTATACCTCGAATGCCAGGTCTACCACGCGGCGCTCGGCCATCGCCCGGTCGGCACTAAAGCCGATGAGGTGCCCGGCGACGGAATCCTCAAGCGGCGTGCTCGAAATCGACGGTGGCTCACCCCGGATCACCCGTAGGAAGTCGGCGACCAGGCGCATATCCCCGCCGCCGTGCCCGCCGAACGCGCCATGCATATCGCCGCCAACCGTGAGATCGACGACCGTCTCCGAGTATTCGTGGCCCGGTCGTGGATCGATGTGGCGGATGACGAAGCGCCCATCCTCGAAGACGCCCTGGATTTCGCCGCGCGTGCCGATGAGGTGCATCGCCCGCGACGGCCTGGACGTTCCGCCGATCATATTGTGCGTTGCCGTCGTCCCATCGGCGAATTCGATTGCGAGGGATTGGTGATCCACCACCTCCATGTCGCACTTCCACACGCAGCGCCCATAGGGATTATCCGTCTTCAGCGAATGGATTTTCTGCTCGATGGTGGGATTGGCGATGTGTTCCAGGCTGTCCCACACGTAGAAGCTCCACCGGTCGGGATGGTCGATGTAGTGTTTGCGCGCCGAGTACAGGCAGTCCGCCTCGATGGGGCAATCCACCAGACAGCGGTTCCCCGCTTCGGCGGGCGCGTTTTCCGGGCGGAACTGAAAATTGCTGCCGAAACTGGCGACGCTGTTCGGACGCACCCCGCTCTTCATCCATGCGATGAGATCGAGATCGTGGCAGCACTTCGCCATCAGCATGGAGGTGTGGCTGACGCTTGGCTTGCTCCACTTGCCGCGAATGTAGCCCACAGCCATGTGGTGGTAGGAGACGTGCTCAATCGTCTGCACGCTGAACACATCGCCGATGACGCCGGCGGCCACCTGCTGGCGGATGGCGGCGTAGAACGGCGTGTAGCGCAGCACATGGCAGATGATGACCTTGCGCCCGTACTGCCTGGCCGCCTGCACCAGTTCCCACATCTCCGTCTCGTAGGTGGCGAACGGCTTTTCCAGCAGCATATCGTAGCCCGCCGCCAGCAGCGGCAGCGACGTCGGCACGTGCTGGTGATCCATCGTCCCGTTGATGACCACATCCGCAAACTGCGGCCGGCCAGCGACGTCCTCGGCGCTCTCGAAGCACTGATCCGGTGAAAGGCCGTACATCTCGGCGACCATCGCCCGCCGCAGCGGGTTGAGGTCCGCCACGCCGACGATGCGCAGTTCATCGGGGTGCTGCTGCGCGTACGAAGCGTAGAGTAAGGCGCGATGTCCCGCGCCCACGATAATCGCGGTGAGCGGGCGCCGTGTGGGTGAAACGCAAGACTGGCTCATATCTTCTCCTAAATGTAAAATCGCCGCTGTTGGGTTGCCAGCGGCGATTTTATCCGTTGAAGCGGTTATCAATCAAGTAGGGCGGGTGGGATTCGAACCCACACG
>DAIUDK010000072.1:0-26505 GCA_036845725.1 Chloroflexota bacterium | reverse complement strand
ATACTATCCCCGTTTGCCCTCCTGTCTAGCCAGTTTTGCTACCATAGAAAAAAATACCTTCGAGAACCACCACTGGTGTTTTCGTTACGTTCCAGCTCCACCCCCAGTGGTACAGTCGCCGGGGCTTACGGCACTGGCAAAAGGCCCATTTGTGCAATCACCAGTGTAAAGGTGATTCGCCGTATATCCAATAGAGCATACACCATACACAATCGTAAGTGCCCCTAAGTCAGTGGCTTGGGGTTTCACATACATAATTTTGTCTGTACATTCTTTGTTCATAATGCTCTCCTTCCCATCTGTTTACTTTTGCAGAGATAATCCTAAACGGACGTTGTTACCTGTTGAATGATGTTAACTGTTTGAAGTGAACGGTCACAATACAACTCGTATCCCGATACAACCCGTGCCACATCCACCAGGCTTACAAAACATGCCCTCTTTTCCTCAAGGCTTTCAGCCTGCCTACGGCCAACTTCGGCAAAAGCCTTCATCAAGTATAGGCCGGTCTCCAGAGCGCGGAGGGGCATCAATCGTGGATATGGCGCCTGGTAAAGACGAAAAATAGCGCCTAAACATACATGCAGAGCGGTCGATGTGCTCTGTATCCCTGTGCTTTCTTGCAATAGGCGTGGCCTGGCATCACCCACTCCCCACCCGTTACCGACCTCCCAGTCAAGGTCAATCACATCATCCGCCAGCACCCGCGCGCCGTCAAGCGTCGCGGCCAGCAACTGCGAGATCGTGCTCTTGCCGGTTTCGGAAGGGCCAAGAAACACCAGTGCCTTGCCCCGGTATTCAACCGCCGAGGCGTGGATCATCACGCTGCGGTAGGTGGGTGGTTCGTTGTTGGTCATTAGTTTTTAGTCCAAAGTTGAAAGTTGAAAGTTAAAAACCTGGTGACGGCCATCCTACTCCCTACTTCTTACTCCCTACTCCCTCTCCGGCGCATCCAACACCAAATCGTAGGGTTTCCGGCAGCGATACGTCCGCGTCTCAGGCCGCCACTCGGCCACGGCGCGCGCGCCACATAAATATTTTACCACCGTTCCCTGTGAAGTCATCACGGAAACTTGCGTCACGGCGGGGCGCCACACGCGGCGCACCAGGCCGCTGGCGCGCAGCCAGCGGTAGGGCAGGCGTCCCAACGCCAGCACACGGCGTCGCAGGCGCAACAGTCGCGCCCAGCAGCGCCCGGTCCGTCCGCCCCACACGCGGCGGACGCGGCGTCCACGCTGGGCCTGGATCACGTGCCCAACCAGGTCGCCGGTTTGCACGCGGGCTGTGTCCGGCGCGCCACAGGCGTCGCCACGGGTGATCAGGCCGTCGTGCGCGCGGGCGACTACGCGGTGGACGATCAGGGTGACGTCGTCATCGCCGCCCGGCGCGCGGAAGGCCACCACGTCACCGGGGCGGATGGCTTCGAAGGCGACGTCGCGGGTGACGAGCATGTCGCCGGGCCGGAAGGTGCCGGTCATGCTGGAGCCGCGATATTGGTAAATTGTAGCCATAGTCCTGTCTTTAGCGCAGCCGCCCCGCCGGGAACACCCCGCGTTCGTAGGCTTCGGCGCACAGCAGCGAGGGCGCGACCAGTCGCCCGGTGGCCTCGTAGTTGTTCGCCACGCAGTAGGTGAGGCAGCGCCCCGCGTGGATGCAGTTCGCGCACACACCGGGGTAGGGTTCGTCCAACTCGCGGCGCAGTTCTTGCAGCATGGGGGTGTTGAACCACACGTCCGCCACGCTCTTGTCGCGCAGATTGCCGAAGGCCAGCGCCGGGATCGTCCGCCCGATGCCGCACAGGGCCATCTCGCCGGAACCGAGCACGCCCAGGATGTGGCGGACGTGGCACATGCCGTTGTTCCCGGCGTGGACCAGCTCGCTCACGGTGTAGAGCGCCAGCGGCGTGGAGAGGATCAGGCGGATCGGCGTGCGCTGTTGTAGCTCGCCGCGAATCCAGTGCGCCAGGGCCATCGTCTCGTCGAAGTCCAGCGTTTCGCCGTGTTCGTGCATCGCAATGCCGCGCCCGGTGTGCGTCACGGGGTTGAATTTCACCGATCCCGCGCCCAGGGCCACGGCCATCTGCACCACGGCCTCGATGTGCTCCACGTTGCCCTTGTGGACACTCATAATCACCTGCGGCTTGTAGCCCGCGTCCACCAGGTGCTTCAGGCCGCGCGTGGCGGCGTCGAAGCTGCCGGGAACGCGGCGGAAGGCGTCGTGGATTTCGGCGTCCGGCCCGTCGAGGCTGACCGAGACGAACCACAGCTTTGTTTTCTCTTTAAGGTGCCGGGCCAGCGCCGCGTCGATCAGCGTGCCGTTTGTTTCCATGGTAAGGGATAAGCCCTCGGCTGTCAAGAAATCGGCGATCTCGACGAACTGCGGGTGCAGCGTCGGTTCGCCGCCGGTGAGCTTGGCGCTGCTCAGGCCGAGCGGCTTGGCCTCGGTCACGGCCTTGCGCAGCAGGTCGAGGTCCAGGCACTCGCCGGGATGAGGTTTGCCGTCCACGAAGCGCGGCGCGATCCAGCAGTGACGGCAGTGCAGGTTGCAGCCGTCGGTCAGGTAGAGGTAGAAGCTCGTCAGTGCGGGCACGCCGTCGGGCAGGTTCAAGGCCGGGGCGGCGGGGGCGTCGTCAGGAAGAGGGTCACATACGGTCATATAACTCCTTGTTATCTGTACACATCTTTACGATGTCCGACTCTAATCACGGTAATCACGAGAACATTGGCTTCTATGGTATACACCGCACGATACGTTCCAACCCGGAGACGATACGTGTGTTCTGCTCCTATGAGTTTTTTCACACCTGCTGGATAAGGATTTTGCGCCAGTTGCTCAACAGCCTTCACGATCCGCGCAATGGCATCCTGAGGTAACTGTTTAAGCTCTTTAACGGCGGAGCGCTTCCATTCAATTGTATAAAAGTCCATCCCGCTTCAGCTCCGCGACGACATTGGCGTGAGAAACAGTTGGTTCCGCATATCGCTCGGCGGCAATAGCTAAGTCCGCAAGGTCCTCCATCAGCTCTTGAAATTTGTCTATTGGCAAAACGACGGCAGTTTTCTTTCCTGATGCATCGGTAATGTATTGGAGCTCCATTTGTTTGATCATTATCATCGTTATCTCCTGTTACCCAATATCTCCCACAACCGTCTGCCACTCCCGCCATCCCGCCCGCTGACGATTGCTACCGGCCGCTTCAAGCGCAGCAAACGCCTGGCGCGCGATGTGGGTGTCCTCCAACGTTTCAAGCCACTCGATCAGGGCTTCCCAATCGTCTTCGTCAATGACGGCAAATCGTTTGCCCTTTGCGGTGACGAATTGTACGGATTGTAATGCTTCTAAACCGCTCGTCGTAATGCTCCTCTCGCGATTTGGAAATCGCGGCTACATGGCTCCGCCGGTCTCCAGGGTGTAATACGGGTCTTCGCCCTTGAAGACGCGGTAGCAGTTCATCGGGTTGCGGGCGTTGAGTTCGCCGGTGTGGAAGATCGCGCCCTGCGGGCATCCGCCGGTACAGAACCCCTGGTAAGTACAGTCGCGGCACGTCTCCAACGCTTGCAGCGGGATGTCGCGGCGCTGCCGCAGCATCACCATCGTGGGATGCGACAGCCACACCTGCTGGAAATCGTCCTCGCCGATGACGCCGAGCGCGAGTTCGCTCAGGTTGTGGCAAGGGACGATGGCGCCGTCGTGCAATACCGCCAGCTTGCTCCACATGCCGCCACAGCCGCACAGCGTCCCGCGACCGGGGAAGCCGGTTTCGCCCCGGGCCAGCGCCGCCTCAATGCGCTCGGACTCGCGCGCCAGCGCCAGCGGCCCGGCGGATGCGCCGATGCGCCCGTCGTAGTGCGCTACGAGGCCGGTGAGTACTTGCATGGCCTGGCGGCGCTGCGCGGGCGTCAGGATGATGTTGTCCTCCTGGCGCTCGACGATGCCGCAGGCGTAGGCCTCGTTGGTGCTGAAGCTCTTCAGCCCCACGTCCTCCAGCAGCAGGTGGGCGATGTTCTCCAGGTCATCGACGTTGTGGCGGGTGATGGTTACGCGCACCGTCATTGGGAAGCCGGCCTCCACCAGCAGCCGCAGACCGCGGATGGCGCGGTCGAAGCTGCCGGGGCGCGTTTTGTCGTGGATCTCCGCCCGCGAGCCGTCGATGGAAATCTGGATCGAGTCCATGCGCAGGCGGCGCTTGCCGTGCTCGAATTGCGCCAGCACTTTCTCGGTGACGAGCGTGCCGTTGGTCAGCAGGCCGTAGCGCATCCGGCTGGCGATCACGCCGTCGATCAAGTCGAACAGGTCGGGCCGGGTGAAGACTTCGCCGCCGGTCAGGGTCACGCGCTGCACCGCCAGGTCGCCCAATTCGGCGAAAAATCTTAGCCAGCGCTCGGTGGGCAGGTCGCGCAGCGCGACCATCTCGTCGGCGTAGAAGCAGTACTTGCAGCCGAGGTTGCACCGCCCGGTGATGGCGATATCCACCGATTGCGGCGCGCCTATGACTTTGGGGAGGGAGGAGTTGTCCAACACTATGCTCCTGAAAAGGCTTTTAACACACGATTATCCCACTGCGACCTTCGGTTCGGGTATGCGAGGCATAGTTTCAATAAGCGCTCGTAAAATCTCATTCACTGACTCAGGTGTTTTGAAAACCTCAGCGATATCTGGGTCGAGAACCACTACCAAACGTTCGCCTTGACCCCGACCCGCAAAACGATTGGAGCGCCCCTTGCTGTAATCGAAGCGATATTCAGTACGCAGTTCATCTACTGTCATTTCCTGATTGGTCTTAGAAACTTGTGTTTTGCTCACAATGTTTCCTGATATTTAAGGCTGCTTTTTCTCTATCCCATTCAAAGTGCAGACTCATTGGTTAAAGTTGTATTGTACCTTGATAAATGCCTACGAACCCTTTGGCGATGAGTTGCTCCATAAACTCGTCCACGTCTCCCGCCACGCTGTCTTCGGGGACGTTGTTGCAGCGGTTCGCCAGCGCCGTGACGACCGCAGCCTTGTCGCGCGGCTCGCGCAGCGCCTCCCAGATCAGCAGCCCGGTGGTGTTGACCACCAGCACGGCGTCCGTATCGGGATTGAACAGCAGCGCGCCGTCCGGCCCTTCCTCGCGGCACGAAACGTCGGGATTGGCGATGTACAATGTGGATTCAGGTATGTTCATAGTTGTCCCCTTGTTGCTATAGTCGTTCTACGCATTCTGTTCGGTCTGCGGCTGCACCGGTTCGACGATGCCGAGCTGTTCCATTTGCCCGAGAATGACGCGCGCATCCTCCAAAATCACTTCCACCGGCTGGGCATAAACCATCGCCATTGTCGCTACGATGGCTTCCAGCGGGGTTTCCCCATCTAAACGGTTGATCAAGTCACGCGCGGTGGCGTTCAGTTCCACCAGGCGCAAATCCTCGCAGTGCAGCGCCAGCGAGCGCTCACCGAAATCTTCGATGGCAACGGCGGGATTTAGGCGGTAGATTGGTAAAGTGTCTGACATAAGTTCTTCAAACGCCTGCCTGTACCGGCGCGATAGCGATATATTCAGCAAAGGAATGGGATTTTGGGACGGGTAGTTGATCTTCAAGCATACCTTGCACGTGCATCTCAATTGCCTGGTGCATATTGCGCGCGACTTGCTCGCGCGTTCTTCCGGTCGCCACACAACCGGGCAAATCAGGTGAGTAGGCAGAATAGTTCCCGTTTGCCTTTTCGATAACGATCAGAAAGCGATACATCTCTGGTTAACCTTTCTTTAGCCTTTGTACCTGTGCCTGCTTGAAAATGCTATTGAGTGTGCCAGGTGCTAAATCGTCACTGGGATGTCCGGCTATCGTCACACGGCCGGGTTTCGTAGGGTGTTTGAATTGCCGATGGCTACCCTTTGTTGCTATCAAATACCAACCATCATCCTCTATCAATCTGATAATTTCGCGAACTTTCATAATGGTCGATTAAGGCAACTGGCTAGAACTTGTTTCCTCTGTTCACAATTATACCTTCACCGGGCGTAAGTCAAGCCTGTCGCGCCCCACCTGTTCAAGCTTTTACCAGCGCCGCATACAAATCAGGCCGCCGGTCGCCGACCGTGTCTAGCTCAAATGCATCTGGACGCAGTACGATGCGCTTTTGGCGCGCTTGCGCCGGTTCGATCTCGGCGTAGCAAATCTCCTCACCATCGCCCGCTTCCGCCAGCACGTTGCCACCCGGATCGCTGATCTGGCTGTGGCCGAAGAACCAGAACCCGCTCTCCTCCCCGCAGCGGTTGCAGGCGAGCAAAAACACGCGGTTTTCCAGCGCGCGCGTGCGCGTGACGAACTGCGGCGCGTTCTGCGAGCCGTCGGGCCAGTTGGTGGGCAGCGCGATGATGTCCGCGCCCGCCAACGCCAGCACGCGGGCGGCCTCCGGGAAGCGCAGATCGTAGCAGATGACCATGCCTACACGCCCGATCGCGGTCTCCCACACGCGAAAGCCGCTGTCGCCGGGCGTGGTGAAGCGATCGATGCCCAGGAGCGGCAGGTGCGCTTTGCGATATACGCCGACCACGCCTTCGGGACTGATCAACGCCGCGCTGTTGTAAAGGTTCGCGCTGCCGTCGCGTTCGAGCAGGCCCACCACGGCGTAGGCGTTGGTTTCTCGGCAGACTGTCGCCAGCGCCTCTGTCGCCGGGCCGGGGATGGCCTCCGCCGCGGCGTACCCCGCTTCGAGCGTCGCAAATCCGTAGCCGGAGACCGCGCACTCCGGGAAAACCACCAACCGCGCGCCTTCTCCTGTTGCCTCACGGAACAGCGCCAGGATGCGCGCCAGATTCGCTGCGTTCTGCCCCAGCTTGGGGTCCATTTGTGCAACGGCGACTTTTACGCTCATTGTGTCTCCCTCGGAGAGTAAACCGCTAATCTCGCTAATCTACGCGAATCTATTAAAAAATTAGCGAAGATTCGCGTGATTCGCGGTTAGATACGCCGCCAATGATGTGCGCAACGCTTGCTGTACGTCTTCTGGTGGGTGGTTGGCGTCGATGAGTCGCCAGCGCGTTGGCTCGGCGGCGACCAGTTCCAGGTAGCCCGCTCGCACGCGTTCGTGGAAAGCCAGGGCCTCGCGGTCGAGGCGGTTCATTTCTCCACCACCGCGCTCACGGCGCTGCAAGCCCACTTCTGGGGAAACGTCCAGGTATAACGTCAGATCGGGGATGAGGCCCTGCACGGCGAAGTCCGTGATCGTGCGCAAGCTCTCTAACGGCAGACCGCGCCCGTAGCCCTGATAGGCGTAGGTACTGTCGAAGTAGCGGTCGCACAGCACGAGCTTTCCGGCAGCCAACGCCGGGCGGATGACTTCCGCCACGTGCTGCGCGCGGGCCGCGGAGTAGAGCAGGATTTCGGCCTGGGGCGCCATTTCGGTATGGGCGCAGTCGTGGACCACGGCGCGGATGGCTTCGCCGATGCGCGTGCCGCCCGGCTCCCGCGTCGTCAGCAGCGGGTATCCCTGCGCGGTCAGCCATTCGGCCAAGAGGCGCGCCTGCGTCGTCTTCCCGCTGCCGTCCGGCCCTTCTAGTGTGATGAATAGTCCTGTTGTCATTTCTTTGTCAGCAGATTTAGCAGATTAAGCAGATTTTTAGCCAGTTGAACAATCCGCTAAATCCGCTTAATCTGCTGATAAAAATCAAGCATAATGTGTAGGTGCTTAACTGTCGCGGAAGACGCGCACGCTGCGGTACGGCTCCTTGCCGTGCGAGCGGGAGGCGAGGCTGGCTTTCTCCGCCATCTCGTGTTGGGTGCGACGCACGAACGAGTTTTGCGGTGCGAGGTCCACGGCCTGCTCCTCACCACCCAGCACCCGTTGGATCGCGCTCTCCGTTTCCTGCATCGCCAGGGCGTAAGGGTCGACCTCTTCTTCGGACAGTTTGAAGAGATCGATCAAGAAGGACTCCATCTGCGCGCCGGTGCTCGCCCGCAGCGCGTAGACCGGGATGTTGCGACTCTCGGCGTCGAGGACGATGTGCGGCCGCTTGCGGTAGTATTGCTTGGACGTGACCAGCACGTGCGCCTCGCCCAGGTTATCGACGATGCGCACCGGCACGTGGAGCAGTTGTGCGGCGCGGATCAGCCGGTTGCGGGCTATGCCGAAGGCGTAGATGCGCTTCTCTTTCAACTTGCGGTGGCTGACCAGTGCTCTGGTTTTCTCGGTGTTCCAGGCAGGCGGGGCCTTCTCGTCCACCTCACCGTTTTGATCCTCCGTCCAGTCGATCTGCTCCATACGCACTTGCCCGTCCTCGTCCCGGTAGCGCAGCACGTCGGGTCGGGGACGACCGCGCAGCAGGGCATCGACGGCCTGCGCCACGTCGTCGCGCACCAGTACCCGCTGGCGATCCTGGATTTCGACCAGCACGTCGAACGTGGGCGGCGCGCGGCGTTCGAGCACCGTCTTCTGCGTGCCGCGGCGGCGCGCTTCCTCGTCGGAAAGCGTGACGCTCTCGATCCCGCCGACCAGATCGGAGAGGGTGGGGTTGAGCAGCAAGTTTTCGAGCGTGTTCCCGTGCGCCGTGGCGATCAGTTGCACGCCGCGCTCGGCGATCGTGCGGGCGGCCATCGCCTCCAACTCGCGCCCGATCTCGTCGATGACGATGACTTCCGGGTTGTGGTTCTCCACCGCTTCGATCATCACCTCGTGCTGCAGGCTCGGCAGCGCCACCTGCATCCGCCGCGCGCGGCCAATCGCCGGGTGCGGGATGTCGCCATCTCCGGCGATCTCGTTGGAGGTATCCACGATAACCACGCGCTTCGTCTCCGCGAGCACGCGGGCGGCCTCGCGCAGCATCGTCGTCTTGCCCACGCCGGGCCGGCCGAGCAGCAACACGCTGTTGCCGGAGGCGATCAGGTCGTCGATAATGGCAATCGTTCCGAAGACCGCGCGTCCCACCCGGCAGGTGAGACCCACGACGGCCCCTTTGCGGTTGCGGATCGCGGAGATGCGGTGCAGCGTCCGCGCGATGCCGGCGCGGTTGTCCGCGTCGAAATCGCCCACCCGCTCCACGACGCCGTCGATGTCCTCCTGGATCACTTCGCGCTCGAACAGCACCACTTCGCCGTCGGTGTAGCGCGCCGTCGGTACCCGGCCCAGGTCGAGAATCACTTCCAGCAGATCGTCCCGCCGCCCTTGTTTCTCCAGTACACTCTGGATCGTGTGCGGCAGCACGTTCATCAAGGCATCCAAATCATCTACAATTAATTGTGTCGCTTTTGTCATCGTGTTTTGTGTCTATCGATAAAGTCAGAATTCACTCTGCTACTGTGATTGTACCACATCCCCTTATAAGAAGGAAGTCGTTTTTGACGCGATGGCGTTCCGCGTTATACTGGCGCTGAGTTGAGGTGAAAGGGATGTTCGGCGGGAAAAGTTGGTTCTATGGGTTGCTGGGCGTTTTCGTCATCCTGGGATTGGCTTATGGGTTGACCATTCCGTTGTTCGAATCCTCCGATGAGTTTTCACACCTGCAAGTGATCCGCTATTTTGCCAATGAGAGGATGCTTCCGCCGCCGGTGTTCCCCGACCGGCGTGCCGACAGCGGGGAAGCGATGGCGTGGTTTTTGACGGTTCACGATCCGCCCCTGTATTACGCGCCGCCGCTGTATCACGCGTTGAGCGCGGCGCTCACCTTCTGGACGCCGATGGAGGATTTACCCGCACGCCTCATCCCTAATCCCGGGTGGGCGAAAGGGTGGTCGCCTGAATCGACGACCGATCCCTGGAACAAGAACATCTACGTGCATCTACCCGACGAGACCGTGGCCCAAAGTGCGACGGTGCGTGCTGCGCTGTTTCTGCGTTTGATTTCGTTGTTGTTGGCATGCGTCCCGATTATCTGTGCGTACGAGATGGCGCTATTGCTCTGGCCGGAGAGATCGGCGTTGGCATTGGCCGCGGCCGGTTTTGTGGCGTTCAACCCGCAATACATCGCTACGGCGGCATCGGTCACGAACGATCTGTTGTTGTGCGCGCTGTTTAGCCTGGCGGTGCTGGCGCTGGTGCGGGCTATCGTGGGCCAGGGGTGGGGATGGCGGCAGTGGGCCTTGCTCGGCGTCGTCGTGGGCGTGGCTGCGTTGGTGAAGCAGAGCGCATTGATGCTGTTGCCTTTGGGCGCCGTGGCCATTCTGTGCCAGACGCCCGATGTGACCTGGCGTCACTGGCGCAAGTGGCTGGCGGATGGCACGGCCTTTGGGCTGGCGGTGCTGTGTGTGGGCGGCTGGTGGTACGGGATGAATGCTGTGCGGTACGGCAACCTGTTGGGTACGGCGACGCACATTCAAAGCCAGATAGCGCTGACAGGTTTTGACCTCCAGGCTGCGGTCAGCTCTTTCCGCTCTTATTGGGCGGCTTTTGGTTGGGGTATCCCCGCGCCGGGTTGGTTCTATTGGATGATGGGCGGCATCGTGACGGCGGCTCTGCTTGGGATTGTGAAGTCGGGCGCGTTATCAGGTGAGGTGTGGCGACTGTCGCCGCCTCTCCGGCGCAGTTTGGCTTTCTTGGGAGGCGTTTTGCTGCTCAACGGTGTGGCTTTTGTCCGTTGGGCGGTTTCCACCGGCGCGCCATTTGGCCGCTTGCTTTTTCCGTCGATTGTGGCGGCAGGAGTGCTGTGGGCGTGGGGTGTCGGACAGTTGTTCGGCGGGAAATCTTTGCGATGGGTTTACCTGGGCCTGGGTGTGGGGATGGTTTGCTTCGCGGCCTGGGTCCCGTGGGGCCTGTTGCGCCCGGCGTATGCGTCCCCGTACCGCGAGCGCCTGCCCGATGGCGTCACCACTCAGGATGAGGCTTTTGGGAACGACGTGCGCTTTGTCGGCTATGCGGACATCGCAGAGGATTTCAGACCCGGCGATAGTTTGCGCGTCACGCTCTATTGGCAGGCGGAACAGGCGCCTGTGCAGCTTTATAGCGTGTGGAGCCAGCTTGGCCCGCAAGATCCCACACAACACGTCGCCGGGGACGACCGCTGGCTGGGAGGGACGCTCTATCCCAGTACGTACTGGCGCGCCGGAGACCTTGTGCAACACACGCTCGACCTGCAGATTCCCGCCTGGACGCCGGCCCCCGCGTTGTATTGGCTGCGGTTCGGCCTGGTCGATGAACAGCAGCGGCGGCTGTCTCTGCCCGATGCTGGTGACGTGATTACGCTTGGCCCCTGGCGGGTGCGTAGTGATGTGAAACCGGCTGCATCTGCGTACAAGACAAACTTCCGTCTGGGAGAAGTGATAGCCCTGGTCGGTTACGACGTGACGATTGCGGAGACGGCGGTTGTGACGCTGACCTGGCGCGCCACAGGGACGCCGGATATGGATTACACCGTCTTTGTCCATTTGGTGGATGCGGACGGCACTATGATCGCTCAGGATGATGGTTTTCCGGCGGACGGCGCGTATCCCACCTCCTGGTGGTTGCCGGGGGACGTGATTCGGGATCGCCATGCATTTTCCTTGGATGAAATCCCACAAACCTCGCTGTATTTCAGAGTGGGGCTTTACGAGCGCGAAAGCGGCAACCGTTTGCCCGCCTATCAAGCTAATGGCGAACGCCTGCCGGATGACGTGTTGACGCTTCTTGTGGGCAGGTAAGGACCGGGTGGTTATGGCTGAGAAAATCCATTCGAAGGCAGGCCTGGGCATTATCCTGCTGCTTTTCGTGTTGCTCGGCGTCCTCAACAGTGTGGTCACGCCGCTGTTCGAAGCGCCGGACGAACTCTGGCACTTTGCTTTCGTGCGCTATCTGTCGCTCAACCGCGCGCTGCCGGTGCAGCCCAGAGAGGGCACCGACATCTGGCTGCGGGAATCGGGCCAGCCGCCGTTGTATTACCTGACTGCGGCTCCTATCGTCGCGGCCTTCGATACCTCCGATTTCCCCGATTTTGTGCGGTTCAACGTCGCGCACCCGGCGGTGACGGTGAATGCGCAGAGTGACGCGCCGAACGTCTTTATCCACACGCCTTATGAGGCGTTCCCGTATCGCGGCAGCGTTTTGGTCATTCATCTTCTGCGCGTTTTTACGTTGGTGTGGGGCGTCGGCGCGATCATCGGTGTGTACCTGGCAGCGCGCGAACTTATACCGGATTCTCACTGGCTACCCCTTGCGGTGGTGTGCCTCACAGCGTTCAACCCGCACTTCATCTATATCAGCAGTGTGGTCAACAACGACGCCACCGTCGCCTGTCTGGCGACGCTGACGTTGTGGCTGTGCCTGCGCTTGATGAAAAGTCCGACCTTCCGTCGCTACCAGATCAGTCTTGGGGTGGTTTTGGGGCTGGCGCTGCTCAGCAAGTTGAGCGCCCTGGCTTTGCTGGGGATTGTGGGACTCGCGCTGGTGATGGTGTGGCGGCGCGACCGGGATACGCGGGCATTCTTCACCCGTGCGCTGTTTGTCTTTGGGCTGGCATTGCTCGTCGCCGGGTGGTGGTACGTTCGTAACTGGCGGCTGTATGGCGATCCTCTGGGCTGGAGCGTGTGGTTGGCCCATGCCGGAGTGGAAGCGCTGGGGATCCTTGATCTGCTGCGCCAAATCCCGCAAGTCGCCGAGCGTTTTTGGTCGCCGTATGATGCGCTGTTTCCCGTATGGTCGCTGTGGCTGTTGGCGGCGGCGACGCTCGTGGCGGTGAGCGGTTGGGTCAGGGTGCTGGCAAAGCGTGAACTGGCTCCCGGCATTTTTATCGAAGGGATGCTCTTGTCCGCCGTTTGGTTCGCCGTGTTGTGTGTGAGTCTGTTGCGCTTTATGAGCCTCACACCGGCCGCCAACGGGCGCTTGCTCTTTCCGGGCATCGCGGCATTTGCGGCGCTGTGGGCCTTGGGGTTCCGGTTTGCACTGCCGGAGAGATGGGCAATGCGGGGACTCGGCGTCATTGCTGCCGGATTGTTGCTGTTGAGCCTGTACACTCCTCTGCTCGGCATCGTGCCGCGATATGCGCCGCCGTTGGCGAAGTCCCCCACTGCATTGAAGGGCACAACACTGTTCGACGACGCGGCGTTTGGCGCAGTGCGGTTGTTGGGCGCGCGTGTTTCCCCCGATACGGTTGCAGCGCCTGGCAACGTTCGGGTGATACTCTATTGGGAGACGGTGGATTCTCCATCCGCAGATTTGCGCGTTGTTGTGCGGCTGTGGACGGCAAGTGGGCAGTTGATCGCGCAGCGCGATACTGTGCCCGCGGGTGATCGTTATCCGCCGGACTTGTGGCAGGCCGGGGACATTATCCGCGACGAGCATCCCTTGCGCGTGGACGTATCCGGGCCGGCGATGGCTCGTGTTACCATCAGTGTACTGGTTGGCGATACGCCGTTGGGCGAGGTGGCTTCGCCACTGATTCTGCGTGTGACCGGGCCTGGAAGGGCGGTGGGTGATCTGCGCCCGTTGGATTACCGGTTGGGGGATGCGTTGGCGGTACGAGCGTATACTGTGGTGAACGATGGTGAATGCGTGACTCTTGCTCTGCAATGGGACGTTGTGGCGACACTGCCCGCAGATTACACAGTGTTCGCTCACATTTACGATGCCGCTGGTAATCGCATCGCTCAGGGCGACGGCCCGCCTTTGGACGGCGACTATCCTTCTTCCTACTGGCAAAGCGGGGAGCGTTTGACCGACACACGCAAGATCGTGCTCGAGGATCCTGCATCGGAACCGGCCTATCTGCTGGTGGGCTTTTACCGGCTCACTGACGGCGTCCGCTTGCCGGTGGTCGGTGCTGACGAACAGCATGTCGCCGACGATGCGATTCGCCTAAAGGTGGATTGACTAGCGCAGCTCGATGGCCCAGTCGAGCACTTCGACGCCGCGGTACTCTTCCTCGATCCAGTGGACGGCTTTTTCGAGCACGGCGTAGATATGCCCTGTGTCGTTTGAGACGGCGACGACGGCGATATCCGCCGATTGCCAGGTATCCTGGTTCCCTACCTCAGCGGCGGCAATCTCGAATTGCTTTCGCAGTTGGTTGAGCAGCGGCTTGAGCATCCCGCGCTTCTCCTTTAGCGAGAACGCGCCGGGCAGGTACAGGTGAATAGTACACGCTCCGATGATCATAAAGCCCTCAGCTATCAGTTGTTAGTCCAAAGTCGGAAGTTAGGAATCGGTCTCCAAAATCCAAGACCCTTAATTTTTCTTTGTCCACACGGGATTGGCGTATTTCTCGGTCGCGAGTTGGTCGATCAGGCGGCGCTCGGCGGGCAGGAGGGGGGCGGGGATGAGGGTGAGGTTGAGCGCGGCGGTGAAGCCTTCGACGAGTGTATCGACAATCTCACGCCAGGCGACGGCGCGACCGAGCGCGTCGCGCAGGGTGAGGGCGTGTTCGCGGATGCGTGCGGCGGGAGGATGCGCGGTGAGGTAGTCGCCGACGCGGGCGATGTCGCCGCTGAGCGGCAGCGTCCCGTGTTGGAGGATGCCGCCTTTGATGCGCATCTGCGCGCTGCCGAACAGTTTGCGCGGCCCTACGGTGATCTCATAATCCGAGGGCAGCTCGAAGCAGACGGGCGAACGAATTTCGCCTGGTGAGCGCGTGCCACCGCGATGTTCGGCGTGGGCACTGGCTTCGGCGTTGTGCAGGCCTACTTTTTCCAGGGCGTAGAGCAGCGCGGCGCTCAATCCCCGGTAGCTCTCCGCAATGCCGCCGGCTAAACGTGGCTCGTCGTGCGTCACAGCGACGGCGTAGGCGAGTTCGTCCTCGTGGAAGACGGCAGTCCCGCCTGTGGCACGCCGCAGCAGTGTGACATTGTCCGCAGCGAGTCTTGCCACGTCCGCATCGGCGCACGGCTGCCCGCGTCCCAACGTCAGCGCCGGCGGCGACCAGGCGTAGAGTCGCAGCGTGGGCGGCGAACGGCGCGTCGAGACTTCGCGCAGCAACGCCTCGTCGGTCGCCATGTTCAGCGCGCCGGGTTTGGGGTGCGGTTCGAGTATGAGTCGCCAGGTGGCGGGAGGGTAGTCTTTAGTCATAAGTCCGAAGTCGAAAGTCGAATGTCAAAAGTCCGACGTTGAATCGACGCATGAGCGAGGTGTGTGGCTATTGGACCGCCATAGCATAAATCCGCACTTCGCGCTCCAGGCGATCCTGTAAGCGGTCTTTCTCCATTTCCAAATCGTAGTGCGTTTGCAGATTGATCCAAAAGCGTTCTGATAGTCCAAAGTAACGTGATAGTCGTAAGGCTGTATCAGGGCTGATAGACCGTTTGCCCTGCACGATCTCATTGATGCGACGTGGCGGTACGCCGATGTCCTTTGCCAGGCGATACTGGCTGATTTCCAGCGGTTGCAGGAACTCTTCCAATAGAATTTCACCTGGATGAATAGGCGGTAAAGTTTGCTCGCTCATAGTGACTCCCTAATGATAATCCACGATCTCAACACGATAGGCATTGCCGTCTTCCCACTCAAAACAGATACGCCATTGAAGATTGATGCGGATGCTATATTGCCCACTGCGATCGCCGGTAAGTTTTTCGAGATGATTGGATGGCGGGATTCGTAAATCTTGTAAGGTTTCGGCTGCGTCCAAGATCTCCAATTTCATTCGCGCTGTGCGTTGGATTTCAGGCGGTAAACGGCGCGAGAATTGACGTCGGAAAATTTTGACGGTTTCTTCGGCAGCAAAACTCTTGATCATCGTTTCTATAGTAACGCCATGCGTTATGATTGTCAAGAGACAAAAGCTAGTTCAACTGACCATTGGTGTTTGTGTAATATGTTTCTCTGGTGATTCTGAAGGCATAACCGCCTTCATCATCTATGCCCAGATACTGCATCCCAATCTTTTCCATAACGCGCTTTGAAGCGAGATTCTCCGGCGCGGCACCTCCATGGACACTGGTCAGGTTCATCGGACCAAAAGTATAGCCCAGCAAAGCTCTGGCAGCCTCGGTTGCCAATCCCTGCCCCCAATAGTCCGCTTTCAGCAGATAGAATAGCGCCGGATCGGGCTTAGTGCTATCCAGGTGATCTAGACCGCACCAGCCGATAAATTCGCCTGTATCCTTGAGGATGATTGCCAGGCACAAGTGCGTCAGTTTCCCTGGTGCATTCTGAGCGTGATTGTTGAGCATCCAACGTACTTGCCGTTCGGCTTCCGCGCGGGAAATAGGGCCTTCATCCAATTTCCAACTGCGCGCCACATCGTCGACATCGGCGATCGTGACCGTTCTGAGGATTAACCGGGCTGTCTCGATGAATACGTTGGTTGTCATAAGTGGAGGACTACCTCAACCACCTCAATCAATTACTTGTGACGAAGTCATTCACTTGTCTCTTGCCCTCTGTAGCGACTTCAAGTAGCCTCGCGATCCGTTCGCAATCTCCCCGCCGCGACGTGAGAAATAAAACCGGGAACCCTATACCTATGAAGGCGTTTATGATCGGGAAAGGTAAAGCCAAAATGGGGATACTCAGAAGCGTGCGGTATGTCTCATCCCCTAACTGCATCAGGTGCTCTCCAAATGCGAAGAGAAAGGCGATCCATATTGCTTCCACAACCACAGTCATAGCGCACGGTAAAACAATCCATAGTAGTCCCCACACCAGCGCCGCAGTTTTAAGTCCAGAGGAAGTTTGACATTCTCCACATAGCAGTGAGCCACTTTCCGCTGGCTCCACGCGTCCTCGGAAATAGGGTGCGAAGGGATTGCGCATTCCGGTCGCCAGCCGCACTGAAATGTTTCTTTCCTGTACACTCCCCCATAACGGCCCGCGATCCTGGTTGGACAGGACGTTTTTACACAGTTGATTTTCGATCCGCTGACTACATGTCTCAGGGTCGAGAGGGCTGCGTATCTCGTACTGCATTTCGATCTGTAGACGCTTAAGGGTTTGACTCAGGAGCGATCATGGGTAGAACTTCTTCGACTGCCTCGATCATCTGCGGCGGAACGGGGACCATCCAGGCTTCCTCGCTCGCGCTGCGCGGACGGGGCGGCAGTTGGATTTCGATGTGCAGCCGCGTAGGTTCATCGCGGTGCAGGGTGACGCGGCGCACGTAGCTGGATGTGCCGTTGCCCTTGAAGTAGTTGCCGAGCGCGTAGACTTCGTCGCGGCCCAGGGCGACCTCGCCCGGTTCGGCTTGCACGTAGGCTTTGCGGACCATCAGGTGTTGGCTGCCCGCCACGACTGCGCCGATGACAGCGCCAACGACACCGCCGCTCACCAGCCCAATCACACCACCTAGGATCGCCTGGCCCCAACCCTCATCCGAGCCGATGAGGAGGCCGGTCAACAGGCCGGCAATGGCGAAAAGTACAGTCAGGCAGCCCAATTGGACTTTCCAATCGCCGCCTTCTTCTTCCCAAACAGCTTCTTTGAGACGTTCCCACTCCAGCGTGGAGTACTTCCAGCGCACGAGCGGGCGGTCGCTGGCGAGGAATTCGTTGGACCGTCGTATGTGTGTCCAGCCCCACACCCACACAATGAGTGTCATCACGCCGAACAGCACGAGGAAGCCCACGGCAATCGCGAGGAAAACGTAGCCGGTCAATCCAAGGGCAGACACGCCCCAGGCCACCAGCGTACCGAGCAACGCCAACAGCGTGAGCCACAAAGGGGCCATCCATGCGCGCCGGTAGGGATCGTTGGTGGGCGGTTGGAAATCGTATTCCTCTGTCGTCATAGTGTACCTCGATTCTCAGTAGATCGGAAAATGGCGAAGACTACAAAAGTCTCAGCACGTACTGTGTATTGCAGGCCTGTCGTTTAACGTATATACTGGCTCAAGCAAGCGCCTAGTCAGACTTTTGTAGTCTGGCTCAAACGTGATGCGTGACACGTGAGATGTGAGATTGTGTTCACGCATCACGAGTCACGCCTCATGCCACGTGTTTCTCCCCGCGTTGCGGAACAACGACGTTGCCATATCCTAATCCGCGCAATCCCTCGGCGAGATTCTGTGCTGGCTTGGGGTCGCCGTGGACGACGAAGGCGGTTTTGACGGTGTGCGCCTGCGGCGTGGCCCAGGTGAGCAGGTCGGTGTAGTCGGCGTGGGCGCTGTAGCCGTAGAGCGTGTAGACTTCGGCGCGGCGCTCGAATTCCTCGCCGAAGATGCGCACCACGGGTTCTTCCTCGGCGATGCGGCGGCCTAACGTGTACGGCGCTTGCCAGCCGGCGATGAGCACCGCGTTCTTGGGATCGCTGATGGCGTGTTTGAGGTGGTGCTGCACGCGCCCGGCTTCGGCCATGCCGGAGGCGCTGATGATGATGACTGGATTCTGCATGGTGTTGAGATCTTTGGATTCCTGCACGCTGCGGACGTAGCGCAGCCGGTGAAAACCGAAGGGGTCGTCGCTGTCACTCGCCGCGATGAAATCCCGCGTCTCCTGGTCGTAGCAATCCGGGTGGAGGCGGAAAACTTCGGTAACGTTGACCGCCAGCGGGCTATCGACGTAGATCGGCAGCTCCGGGATGCGTCCTGCGTGGGTTAGTTGGTGCAGGTCGTAGACGATGTCCTGCGTGCGCCCCACCGCGAAAGCGGGGATGATGATGCGCCCGCCGCGTCCCGCCACGGTGTTGACGATGTCGGCGAGTTGGCTTTGGATGTCCTGAACGGGCGGATGCTCGCGGTCGCCGTAGGTGCTTTCGATCATCAGGTAGTCGGCGGGCGGCATGGGAGCGGGATCGCGCACGATGGGGAGCTTGGGCTGCCCCAGGTCGCCCGTGAAGAGCAAGCGCACGATGCCTTCGCGTTCTTCCGATTCCAGCAGCACCATCGCCGATCCCAGGATGTGCCCCGCATCGAGAAAGGTCACGCGGACGCCGCGGGCGATCTCCACGGGCCGGTTGTAACCAACGCCGACGAAGTAGTCCAGCGTGCGCAGCGCGTCGGCCTCGGTGTAGAGTGCTTGCATCGGCGGCTCGCCTTTGCGCTGCCGCTTTTTGTTGACGTATTCTACGTCCCCCTCGTGGATGCGCCCCGAATCGGGCAACATCGCTCCACAGAGGCCGTAGGTGGCGTGTGTGGCGTAGATTGGGCCATCGTAGCCGGACTTCACCAGGTTGGGCAGGTTGCCGGAGTGGTCGATGTGCGCGTGAGAGAGGACGACGGCGTTTAGGCGATGAATATCGACGGGGATTTTGTGGTTGCGCGCGTAGGCTTCATCGCGCTTGCCTTGATACAGGCCACATTCCAGCAAAATGCTGCGCTTGTTGGTGCGGATGAGATACATCGAGCCGGTGACAGTCTCGACGCCGCCGAGAAACGTGATTTTCATCTTCGGTTCCTCCAGAAGCAACCACGAATCTACACGAATTTACACTAATTTGCTTTCTATTCGTGAGTGTTTGTGACAATCGACAATCAAAGAATTGTACACGGATTTCATGGATTCTTTGGATTTTAGGAAAACAATCCGTGTTTTCCGTGTTCATCCGTGTACCGGAATTGCGAGATGCTTTTGAGCTATGTGGCGCTGCGCACAATGCGCAGCAAATCCGGGCCATACGCCGCCTGCCGCCACGGGCCGATGCCGGGGATGTCGCCCAGGTTTTCCAGCGTGCGCGGCGGACGGTGCGCCAGTTCCCAGAGCACGGCGTTGGGCAGGATGACGTCGGAATCGACGCCCCGGCGAGCTGCGACGTCCTTGCGCCAGGCCTTGAGGGCGTTGTAGCGGTTGATCACGTCTTGTGCGGGACGCTCGTGATTGCACGGCGAGGGCGGCATGGGCAGTGCGGGGCTGTGCAACGCCTTCAGGATGCCGTTGCCGAACCGCTGCGCCTGGTACACCGTCAGCCCGGAGGTGGTGAGTTCTTCGTAACTGCGCGGCTGCACCTGCGCCAACTGGATCAAGCGTTGGTTCGAGACGACCTTGACGGCGGGCCGGTCCATGCGCCGGGCCTGTTTGTCGCGCCAGAGATGCAGGCGATAGAGCACCTGCTGCTCGCCTGGATGCAGGTCGTGCACACCTTTGATGCGCCAGAAGAAATCGTCGGGGTGGGGATCGGCGGGCGGGTGGATGGTCTGGCAGAGATAGTCGAAGGTCTCCTGCGCCTCTTCCCACCGCCCGGCGGCGATTAGTTGCTCCTTTTGAATTTCCCGCAGGTCGAGCAAATAATAGCTGTCCATCCAGGCGTAGGTGAGCGCCTTGGCGTCGATGGGGCGCTTGCCCCAGTCGTAACGCTGGAAGTGCTTGTCCATATAAACGTTGAAGGTGCTGGCGAGGATGTCACCCAATCCCACGCGCGGCCAACCGAGGATGCGCGCGGCCCACATCGTGTCGAAGAGTGTGTTACACGTGAACCCGAAATCGCGCCCCAGCATAATCAAGTCGTAATCCGCGGCGTGGAAGACCTTCTCGATCTCCGGCGCGTCGAACACCGGGGCCAGCGGGCTGAGGTCGTCCAGCGGGAGCGGATCGATCAGGTAGTTTGCCTCCGGCGTCGAGATCTGGATGAGGCACACGTGCTCGTGGTAGGCGTAGAGGCTGTTCGCTTCGGTATCTACGGCGATGCGCGGCTCATCCAACAGGCGTGTCGCCAGGCCGCGCAGCGCGTCTGGCGTGGCGATGACTTCCGGTGGAGCGATGGTCGATGCCGCTCGCGGCTCTTTCTGTGCCATAGTGCGGTTATTATCGCTGTTCAGGGGAGTTTGTCAAGAATAGGTGTGTTTGGGGGCGGCTTTGCCGCCCCCAAACACACCTTGCGATAAAAGAGGGAGCTACGCCAGCGTGAACGACGCCAGGGCGCGGATGTCTCTGGATGAGCTGCCGAACATCACCTCGAACGCGCCCGGTTCGGCCACCCATTGCCCGCGATAGGGATCGTAGAACGAGAGCGCGCGCTCGTCCAGCGTGAACTCGACGACGGCGCTTTGTCCGGGTTCCAGGTGCACTTTCTTGAAGCGCTTCAACTCCTTCGGCGGGCGCACCAGCGACGAAACCGGATCGCCGACGTACACTTGCACCACTTCTTGTCCCGCCACCGCGCCGGTGTTCGTCACTTTGACGGAGACGCGGGCGGGTTCGCCGGTCTTGACTACTGCGGGAACCTGCGGGTCACTGTAGGCGAACGTGGTGTACGACAACCCGTGCCCGAAGGGGAACAGCGGCTCGACGTCCTTTTTGTCGTAGTAGCGGTAGCCGACGAAGATGCCCTCGCCGTACAGCACTTCCATGGAGCCGGGGTAGTTGATGAAGGCCGGGTTGTCCTCGTAGCGTTTGGGGAACGTGACCGGCAGCTTGCCGGAGGGGTTGACCGCGCCGCTGAGCACGTTGGCGACCGCGTTGCCGCCTTCCTGGCCCATGTAGTAGGCCAGCACGATTGCCGCCACGTCGTTCGCCCACGGCATTTCGACGGGCGAGCCGACGTTGAGCACGACGACGGTGTTGGGGTTCGCCGCCGCGACCGCCGCAATGAGCAGGTCTTGCTCGCCGGGCAGCTTCATGTCGGGACGGTCGTGTCCTTCGCTCTCGAAGCCTTTGGGCATCCCGCCGAAGATGATGGCGACGTCAGATTGCTTCGCCAGCGCGACGGCGCGTTCCAGCCGGTCGTCGGGATCGGGGGCATATGCGCCTTGCAGGTAGAGCGCGGTGGATTCCACGTCCGGCAGCTTGACGTACTCGACTTTGAGCGCGTAGGCGCGGCCGGCTTCCAATGTCACAAACGCCTGCGCGACGCTGCTGAACCAGCCGCCTTCCGTTCCGGGGGTGGCCTCCAACATCAGCGCGCCGTCGAGGTACAGGCGCGCGATGCAGGCATTGCGCAGTTGCAGCGCGTAGCGCCCGCTGCTCGGCACGGTCAGCGTGCCGGTCCAACGTACCGAGAAGACTTTCCCGTCCACGCCCCGCGGCAGTGGGATGCGCCAGTCTTCGACGTTGGGTTCGACGCGCGAGGCGACCGGCGCGCCGGAAAGGTCGGCGTTGTTGAAGAACTCGCACAACAGCCCTTCACCCAGGTAATCCGGTTTGATGGCGGGCAGTTCCACGAAATTGTCGCAGCCTTGTTCGTAATGGATGGCGACCGTGTCGCCGAGTTTGGCCTTCAGTCCTTCCAGCGGGCTGATGCGGTAGGGCGGCTCCAGGTACGAGCTGCCGCCGCCGCCGATGCGACATTCCGCCGCGTTCGGGCCGATGACGGCGATGGACTGCACGCCCTTGAGCGGTAACACGTCGCCGCCGTTGACGGCGGTCTCATTCTTGAGCAGCGTGATGGAGGCTTCTTCCAGTTCGCGGGCGAGTGCTTGATGTTCGGGCGTGTTCAGTGATCCGGCAGGCATTTCGCCGTCCATTTTGCCAGATTTGACGATCATCCGCAGCATCCGCCGTACCGCCTCGTCGATCGTGTCTTCGTTCACCTGCCACGTGTTGACGGCCATTTCGAGCAGTCTGCCGTAGTAAAGCGCCGGGCCGGGCATTTCGATGTCCAGGCCGCCGGCGACGGATTCCACGGTGGTGTGGTTCGCGCCCCAGTCCGAGACGACGACGCCTTCGAAACCCCATTCGCCTTTGAGGATCTCGTTTTGCAGGTAGTCGTTTTCGCTGCCATAGACGCCGTTGATGCGGTTGTACGAGCACATCACCGTCCAGGGATTGGCCTCTTTGACGACCATTTCGAACTGCGCCAGGTAGATTTCGCGCAGCGTGCGCTCGTCCACCACGGAATTGCCGCGATGGCGCTCGAATTCCTGGTTGTTGCAGGCGTAGTGCTTAAGCGACGCGCCCACGCCCTTGCGCTGCAACCCGTTCACCCATGCCACGCCGGTGCGGCCCGCCAGGTACGGGTCTTCGGCGTAGGCTTCGAAGTTGCGACCGGCGAGCGGCGTGCGCACGATGTTGACGCACGGGCCGAGCAGGATGTCGCAGCCCAGGGCGCGCGTCTCTTCGGCCAGCGCCTCGGCGACGCGCTCGATGAGGGCTGGGTCCCAGCTCGCTGCCATCGAGACGCCGGTGGGGAACGAGGTCGCCGCGCCATGCACGCGCTTGCCGCCGGTGCGGTTGGCGCGCACGCCGTGCGGCCCGTCGGTCATCACCAGCGCGGGGATGCCCAGGCGCGGAATGGCAACGGTGTGCCAGTCGTCCTCGCCGGAGAGCAGGGAGACTTTCTCTCGAAGCGTCAGTTGGTTGAGCAGGGTTTCGACGCGCTGCTCGATGGTGGTATCGGTCAATTTCGTCATATATGCCTCCAATTGGAATATGGTTTGAGGCTCAGTATACCTCAAAAGTTGGGGGGATCAACGGTAATTTGTAAAAATCACCGACCTATTTATCATGAGTAATGATGCTCAGGTCAGTCAGTGCCGGGTCGGATCTTTATGAACTTTCAGGACCCAACGTGGTAATGTAGACAGGACTGCTTGAGCAGGTGAAAGCCCCCCCTTAATCCCCCCCGATGGGGGGGAGATCTTGGCCCAGCACATTATCTTCCCCCCGATGGGGGGAATTAAAGGGGGGAAACTCTCCACCTTGATTACCCGATTATTTTCGTAAACTTCATAAGGAGTTGTCGAAGTGTCAGACACAAAGCGTCTCTATTATCTCGATAATCTGAAAGTTGCTCTCATCACTTTGGTCATTGCCCACCACGTCGGTCAGGCTTACGGTCCCACCGGCGGCGATTGGATGATCACCGATGCCTCCAGCGCGCCGGTGTTGGGGGCGTTCTTTTTCGTGAACCGCTCGTTCTTCATGAGCCTCTTCTTTATGATCTCCGGTTACTTCACGGTGATGTCATATCGGGCCAAAGGCGCGCGCCCTTTTCTGAAGGATCGCTTGCTCCGGTTTGGCCTCCCGGCCTTGTTCTTCGCCTTGATGATGATTCCGATGAAGCTGTTCGTGTTTGGCGGCTCTCTTTTCCCACTGGAGGTCGGGCATCTGTGGTTTCTGGAACATCTGCTGGTTTTCAGTGCGGGCTATGTGCTGTGGGAGAGGTTGCGGAAGGATCGCCCCTCAGAAAGCCAGGGGCAAGCCGATCTCCCTGGTTATAGGTCGATTTTACTCGTCGCGGTCGCTTTGGCCGTTGTGACCGGCATTGTGCGCATCTGGTTCCCGATTGATCGATGGGAGTACCTGCTGGGATTTTTCCGGGTGGCCTTCGCCGACGTTCCACGCGACCTGGCTTTCTTCACCATCGGCGTGGCGGCCTACAAGGGCGACTGGTTCCGCAAATTCCCCACACGCGATGGCTACGTCTGGCTCTCCGTCGGCGTGGGATTGGCCGCGTTCTGGTACGCCTATGAATTGCTGTTGTGGCAATGGCTCCCCACCGACGGCATCGGTTGGGACATTTTTCGCCTGCTGTGGGAGATGGTGTTCTGTTTCGGCATGTGCATCGGGCTGACCGTTCTGTTTCGGGAGAAGTTCGACACGCAGGGGCGACTGGGGAAGGCTATGGCGCAAAGCCAGTACGCTGCATACATCTATCATATCTTCGTCGTGCTCCTGTTTCAATTCCTGCTAGCCGGCGCGGCTTTGCCCGCATTCGCCAAGTTCGTGCTGGTGACTCTGCTTTCCGTCCCGGTCACGTTCCTGATCAGGAGGGTCGGCGCATAAATTTTACGGTTACGATTGAAACGGCATCATAACGTAATCATAAACATTCGGCGAGAGGCAAAAGCGTAACCGTAAAATGAACGATTACGATTGTGCCCTTTCGCCCACTCTCTGGCGCACACGATACCCACCCTAAACGTAACCGTTTCAGAAATGATTACGTTTTTTCCGGCACTCGCCAGGTTTGCCCTCCCGGGCTATGATAGCGTTGTCCGACGTCACCATAACCTGAAAGGAGAACAAACCATGGCGAGTATCTCTATTGTAACACGGCTTTGGTCCCGCGCTGCGGGGCGTAAAGCCACGCAACCCGCGTGGTTGCGCCGCAATGTCCGTATTGTCCCGCCCAATCTGCGTCAATTGTCACAATGGCCATTGACCCGTTTCCCGCGTTTTGTACGCGAGTCGCCCGTCGCGCTGCGTTATGTGCGGTTGTTAGGTCCCTTGGATTGGGGGCGTTTCCCGGAGCGCACCCTGGATAGCTATCGCTATTGCCCACCCGTACCTTATGCCCCCTTTGTGGCCGCGTGTCTGGTCAAACTAGAAGCGGAACTGAAGCATATGACCGATCTGTGCGACTACTTGTGTGACCATCCGGCGCTGGTCTGGGTTTTAGGCTTCCCGCGCATTCCGGCCCGCCGTTTCCCCTGGGGGTTCGATGTGGAGGCCAGCCTGCCCACTGCCCGCCATTTCACGCAGATGTTGCGCACCCTGCCCAATCCGGTCTTGCAATGGCTGCTCGATGACACGGTGCGGCTGTTACAGGTAACCTTGCACGAGGTCGCCCCAGATTTTGGGCAGGCGATCTCTTTGGATACCAAACACATCCTCGCTTGGGTGGCCGAAAACAACCCCAAAGCTTACGTCACCGACCGCTACGCCAAACACAAACAACCGACCGGCGATCCGGATTGCCGCTTGGGCTGTAAACGCAAACGTAATCAACGTACCACTGGTGAACCGGACCCCACTATCGATACTGCACCCGCCACCCCCTTGCACAATCCACTCCCCGCCTCGGGCCGCCAAGTCGGTGAGTATGTGTGGGGCTATGCTTCGGGCGTGATTGCCACCAAAGTGCCCGACTGGGGTGAATTCGTCCTGGCCGAACTCACGCAACCCTTTGATCAATCCGACGTTTCTTACTTCTTCCCTCTCCTGGTCGAGACGGAGCGGCGCTTGGGGTTTCGGCCCCGCTTTGGCGCTTTCGATGCCGCCTTTGACGCCTTCTACGTCTATGCGCACTTCCATCGCGCCGGGCAGACGGACTGGCGGCAGGCCTTCGCCGCCGTGCCCCACGTGGCGCGTGGCCCGCAGCTGCAGTTCGATCCGCACGGCCTCCCGCTTTGCAAAGCCGGGTTGCCGATGCCGCTCAAGGGCACGTTCAACAACAAAACCTCATTGGTGCCCCATGAACGCGGCCGCTATGCGTGTCCCTTGCGTTACCCCGAACTCCGCGCTGAAGCTTGCCCGGTCGCGGACAAGCACTGGGACAAGGGCGGCTGTATCACCACCCTGCCCACCAGCATCGGCGCGCGCTTACGCCACCAAATCGACCACAACAGCGATCACTACAAGACCATCTATAAACAGCGCACCGCGACCGAGCGCATCAACAGTCAGGCCAAGGCTTTGGGCATTGAACGGCCCAAACTCCGCAATCAGCAGGCGATTGCCAATCAGAACACGCTCATCTACGTGCTGATCAATCTACGCGCACTGCATCGCGTGCGCGACAAGCACAACAAGCGCTCGTAGTGACAACTGCGAGCCTCCGCAAGTTGCGTCGGACACGGCCTCTTGACCGCCAAGAGGCCGTTTTTTGTTGTCTGGACTTGTGAAGGTGCAATGATTACGCATTTTTTAGCCGCGTGATACTTCCAAAGGGTTACCTGAGCCGCATAGGCGTAATCGTTTCTGCCTGCCGCCGCTCCATAGCGTAATCATATCGTAACCGTAAAAATATGATCCAACCCTCTACACGGGGCCTTATGCTGGGCGCGGGCCACATCGCAAATATGGGGCGCGCCTC
>DAIUDK010000071.1:23898-26930 GCA_036845725.1 Chloroflexota bacterium | reverse complement strand
GGCGTGCCCGGCGTTGTCGATGGGGTGGAATTCGGCGCGGGGAATCGCGGCGCGGACCTTTTCGTTGAGGGCGAACGGCACGGTCTGGTCGTCGCGGCCCCAGATGAGCAGAACGGGACAGGTCTGTTGTCCCACTGCCCGATAAGCGTCCGCCATTGTGCTGATGGGACCATGCCGGAGCGTGGACAGCAGCGCGCGCTTGAATCCCTGGTATTGCATCTGCATACGATAGCGGGCTTCGAGTTCCTGTGCTTTTTCGCGCACGCGGAAATCCTTCGCCAGCCCGCCAACGATGAGCTTTTCGCCGAACCGGTCGAAGAGCCACTCGCCCAATCCCGGTATGCGCATTGTCCAGAACATACGCGACGCCGGCGTCGGGAACCCTGCCGGAGCCAGGAGCGCCAGTTTGTGCACGCACTCTGGATGCTGCGCGGTGAAGCCTACCGCAATCGCGCCGCCCATCGAAAGTCCGACGAGATTGACCGAGGCCGTGAATCCGAGCGCGTCCAGTAGGTCGCACAACTGGCGGTCGTATAGCGCCTGGTCGTAGATCGTGTCCGGCCGGTCGGAGTAGCCACGCCCGAACAGGTCGTAACGCAGCACGCGAAAACCGGCGTCCACCAGCCCGGCGAACGTCGGGTCCCAGAGGAAAAGCGGCACGGAGAAGCCGTGAATGAGCACGACGGGGGTTCTATCTGGCGGACCGGCAAGTTCGTAATGGGTGAAGCCGTCCGTCAGTTCGACGAATTGCCCGGGCGCTGCTGCGCGCGCGGCTTCGTCCAAAACACGCGTTTCTCCGCGAAACCGGGAGTTCCTGATTGAGGGTGAACCTGCAACTGCTGATTTCTGCTGCGCGTCTTTTCTATTTGTGGACATTTAACCTCTATATGTTACCTGCACATTCGCATTACATTCGTCGCAATCCGCATTGCCGCAATGCGTGATCATCGGGTTTGCGCGGATCGCATCGACGGCCAAAGCCAGCAGTGGCTCTACCGGGAAAATCCGCCACAGGCTTTGCCCGACACGGATCTGGCGCTCGATGGGGGCGAGAATGGGGTCGAAGTTGACAAATCCTTCAGAGCAACCGCCGAGACGGGCCTGGATGGGTTGTCCGTCCGAGCCTTTAGCCCATAGCCTGAATAAAGGTCGCCCGGCCAGACGTTCCGCGTGGTGCAAAGCCGTCAACCGGTTCAAGCCGACGCCCATCATCACGATGTAGCCGCCTAACTGTCCTAATACACGGACGGGCGCATATACGTCTTCGGCACTCTGGCCTGCTACCAACTGCGATGCAAGCGGACCAATCGCGGTGAAGGAATCCAGTGGATGGTTACCGCGCACGCGCCCTGGCTTGTGCAGTACACACGTCGGAATTGCTCCCATGTTGTCTGCATCGAGGGCGTTGCTGTCCGGGGAATAGATTAGGGCCGCAGGATCAACAGCGCTATCCTTGGGTGATGGAATGTGGTATGCGCCGTACGAATGGGTGGGGACCATGACAGTGCAACCTTGTTGCAACAGCCCTTCGACAACCGTTTGCGCTCCGCCCTGAACCTGGCCGAAAGAACGAAGCGAGGCATGCACGCACAGAGGCTGTTCGGCCAGGTTCATCCGGGTGACCGCAGTATGAATATCTACAAGCGTAACTGACATAGATTTCTCTCCCATTAAGGCGCGTGTCGTTTTTTTCTGGAATTGTGTGTCGACCGCTCTTTGATTTGTATTTTGAGCCATCCCCGACTGTGTTATGTTTATAGCACGAGTTCGCTTTTTTGCCCATCGCCCTTCATCGAGACACTTTAGTTTTTTCGCGTAGTCAGAAGGCCGAAGGGAAGAAGAGGATTGGTCTGTCTCGCTTGTAAGATAAAAAGGCTATGCGAAGTGGCCGGTGGCGTATCAGGGGTAATCGAGCAGAGCCTTATCGAACAAGCGCAGCAGGTTCTCTTCGTAAGCGTCTCTCGCTATGTACCAACTTTTGACGTGTCCGGCTTCCGCTACTTCCCACAATGTGACATGCTCGCCTGCTACGCTATCGTAATGCCGCATCACACGCCGTTCCCCACTGTTTTGGATCCCCGAGATCAACAGAACGGGGCGGGGCGCGATATGCGAGAACGCCTGGCTGGTGCCGTGCGCCGGCGGGATGCAGAGCATCTGCAGCGCTCGCCGTTGTACGACCTCGAACGGTAGCCAGAACCAGTCTTCGAGGGTGACGGGGGCGGGCATATCCTCAGCCACGACAATCGGAAACGGCCCGTCGGCAACGATGGCGCTGATGTCATCACTTTGGGCTGCCGCTTGCAGGCTGACCATTCCGCCAAGTGAGAATCCCCAGGCGCCGATTTTGTCGTTCTTTGTGTCCGGTTGGCTTTGCAGATAGGCGACTGCTGCGAGTACATCCGTCCCATCTAACACCAGTTGTCGCCCCTCGCTTTCCCCGTGCCCAATGAGGTCGAACAACAATACTCCATAGCCGTGTTCTGCTAGAAAGGCAGCCTGTTCCACAAAATGGCTGCGATTGCTTTTGTAGGTATGGACGATAAGAATGGTCGCGCCGTTTTGTGAGGCTATGTGCCAGCCGCGTAGTTGAGCGCCAGTGTTCGTCGTGAAGGCTACGGCCTCATAAGGGAGACCGACGTCGCCGGGCGTCCCAATGAGGGCCGTGTGTTGTGGCCGCGCAATGATAAGCGCGCGCATGACAGGCAAAATACCGTAGAAGCTGACGATGCCCATAAGGCAGAATGACGCCAAAAGCCGCCATGGGTGTTTGATTCGTTTCGTTTCACCGGTGATTTCTGGCTGATATTTCAATTTTCCAGCACCTTGGTGAAGTAGATGATTAAGTCATCGTCGAAGGGATAGGCTTGCCTTTCTTCGACGGGAACACCGTCATAGTGGACACCGTGACCGTCAAGGATGTAGCCGAGTTTCGAGTACAAGCGCTGTGCTGCGTTGTAGCCTGGGTGCAGACCGACTCCGATTCCAATGCCGTTACAGCGTGTAGCGGCGGTTGTTTCGCAGCGTTGAAT
>DAIUDK010000071.1:0-23798 GCA_036845725.1 Chloroflexota bacterium | reverse complement strand
TGCATTGTATTGATTCCCTCCTGTTATGTTGATACTCCTGCACCACGCATATTCTATCCCTCTTGTGCCTTTTGGCACATTCGAAGATAGGTCCTTCAGTGTCGGCAAATCTATCGTTTAGGACTGGGGATGGGCGCTTCGCGGCGCTAGAATAAGCTCATTGATCGCAAAAAGCGCATTCTCAAGGAGGAATGACAATGAACGAGACGCTCATTCGGATCGAGGACCTGGCGGCTGTCTACGGGCGTGGCGCACGCCAGGTACAGGCACTGCATGACGTGGCGCTGGATATTCATCGCGGTGAAATCTTCGGTCTCCTGGGGCCGAACGGGGCCGGCAAGACCACACTGCTTTCTTGCGTCGAAGGCATTCTTCAGCCGAAGAGCGGCGGCGTGTGGCTCTCCGGGGTCGAGGTGGCGCGCCAGCCGCAGGTGACGAAGTCTCACCTGGGGATCCAATTGCAGCATGCGGCGTTGCTGGATGATTTAACGGTAGCAGAATTGGTCGAAGTCTACGCAGCATTGTACGAGGTCTATCTGACGCCATCCAAAATCGCCGCTGTACTGGCGCGTTTTGGTTTGGAGGATCAAGCGCAGAAACTTTCTCGCCGGCTTTCTGGCGGACAGAGACAGCGTCTCGCGCTGGCGTTGGCCATGGCCAACGATCCCGAAATCATCCTCCTGGACGAACCCACCTCCGCGCTTGACCCGCGGGCGCGGAGGGATGTTTGGGCCATGATCCGCGCGCTACATCAGGAAGGCCGTACGATTGTTCTCACAACGCATGCGATGGAGGAGGCGGAAGCGCTCTGTGGTCGTGTCGCTATTATCGATGACGGCCGAATCGTGGCTTGCGATACCCCTGCACGCCTTATCGCCGGACTGGATACCTATCCTGTGCTGAAGACCGTTTGTGATGTGGCGTTGGCGCAGGCAGAGGGTCTCCCCGGTGTGCGTATGGCCCGTTATACGGGCGAATACCTGGAGCTTGAGACCTCCGAGCCGCAGACGACGCTGGCGGCCCTGCAAGTATTGGCGACGACGTCAGGGCATTCCGTCGGCGATGTCACGCTGCGGCAACCCAACCTGGAAGATGTATTTTTGAAGCTGACCGGCAAAGCGCTGGCAGCTTGATCAATGGAGGAGGTATCCGATGAAACGTTTCGCGTTGTTAACCAAAGCCATATTCTTGATGAACATTCGCAATCAGCTAACCCTGTTCTGGAACCTGGCATTTCCTATTCTTCTGCTCGTTATCTATTATTTTGCTTTTGGTCAGGGACAGGTAGGCGACACGAACTATATAACCTGGGTGGTGCCAGGCGTGGTAGTCTTCAATATCCTGAGCTTTGGCCTGTTGGGTAGCGGCACGATGATGGTCCATATGCGGGAGAAGGGCATCTTGCAGCGCTTGCAGGCCACGCCGGTTCCCGCTTTGTCCCTGGTGGGCAGCTACCTGCTGGTCAACGTCTTGATCTGCTTGCTGCAAAGCACGCTTATCGTGAGTTTCGCCGCTCTGGTCTTCGGAATGCCACTCACGTGGACGGGGGTATTGCGCGCGTTCCCTATGGTGATCATTGGTATTGTGACTTTTGTGGCCATAGGACAAGTCATCAGCGGGGCGGCTCCCACAACCGGCGCTGCTGTTATCGTGGGGCAGGTGCTGAATTTCAGCCAGATGTTCATCACCGATATGGTCATGCCGGTGATGACGATGCCCATGTGGTTGCAGAAAGCCGTGCCTTACCTTCCGGCCTATGCGGTGGTGCAGTTGGTGCGCACGCCGCTCCTCGAAGGGCAATTCGGCCCCAAACTAAGCTTCAATTTGCTGATTACAACGGCCTATATCGTCCTTGCGACGCTGGCGGCGGCACGGCTCTTTCGCTGGGCACCCAGAGCCTAAAAAGACAGACAATAGTGTTCGCTTTCTTGCTATTCCTGGTTATACTTGGTGGAGAGGGCGAAGAGTGATGAAGACCGAACCAACATTCCCATTACCGCAAAAACAATATCACGGGTACATTGCACTGTTCAATGCCATGATGTTCGGCTCGTTGGCTATCGCGTTGATCGTCACCTTATGGGAAAACCGCGCCGGCCTGGGTTGGTGTGCCGTCGTCACGGCAGTGTTAATCCTGATCCAGACCGGTATGTACGTGTGGTTGCTGAGACGGAAATGGCCATCCCCTCTCCGAGTGTTGTTGTTTTACTATGGGGTGTGCTTGATTTTATGGGCGATTGAAATCTGGCTGACGCCGGTTATTTGGTGGCTGGCATTTGCGTATGTTGGGCAGATGTTCGGCCTGCTGCCCTTATGGGGCGCGCTTGCGGGCACGGCCTTTGTCTTTGCCGGGATGTACCGTGTTTTGATGAGTACGGGTATGATTGGAGCACCGAGCGAAGCCTTATCTAGCATACTGGCTCAGTGGATTCCAATTGTAGTGATTCTCGTCTTCCTCAATCAGTTAATCCACACCAGTCAGGACCGTGGAAAGCTGATCGCCAAATTAGAGGCGGCGAAGAAAGAACTGGAGCTGGCGCAAGCGCGTGAGGCGGAATTGGCCGTGCTGCGGGAACGGGAACGTCTGGCTCGCGACCTCCACGACAGCCTGGGACATGCCATGGTCGCACTGACCGTGCAGTTGGAGGCCGTGCAGCGGCTCTACCGGGTGGACCCGCAGCGTGCGGCAGCGCAGATGGATGAACTGAAAACGCTGACTCGCAGCAGCATGGACACCCTGCGCCGTTCTATCGCCGGACTGCGCGTCCAGGACTTCGACGATCGCGACCTGTGTTCGGCTCTCCAATCGCTCTGTGTGGACTTTGGGCAGCGTACCGGTTTGACGGTCACTTGTACGTTGGATGAAGAGACGCCTGCGCTAAGCCCTGTGTTGGCGGAGACGGTATGGCGTGTGGTCCAGGAGGCACTGACGAACGTGGAGAAGCATGCGCGGGCGGATCGCGCTGCCGTCTACCTGCGCCATGAAGCGCGCGCAGTGGTCGTCCGTATTGCCGATAACGGCATCGGTCTACCCGATAACGCCGATGCCGGCCTCAGTCACTTCGGGCTGCGCGGGATGCGGGAACGGATCGAGGGGCTGGGCGGGATATTAACCTTGTCCAACGACGAGGGCGCAGTTGTCGAAGCGCGTCTACCGGTGATTGGAGGCTGAAAGACGATGGAACAGCCCATTCGCGTTTTGCTCGTTGAAGATCAAACGCTCATGCGTCAGGGGATGCAGACGATCCTCGACCTGGAACCGGGTTTTCGCGTTGCCGGGACGGCGGGCGATGGTGAGGAGGGGATCCGGCAGGCCATGGCCTTGCGCCCTGACATCATTCTGATGGATGTGCAGATGCCACGGATGAACGGCCTTGAGGCCATTACGGCGATCTGCGGGGTCTGGCCCGAAGCCAAAATCATCATTCTCACTACCTTCGCCCGCGACGATTACGTCTTCGAGGGGATGCGCTGTGGCGCGCGAGGCTTTTTGCTCAAGGATACACCGGCCGACAACTTGATCCAGGTGATCCGCCGGGTGTACGCCGGTGAGGTCTTTATTCAGCCGGAGATCGCTTCGCGGCTACTGCGGGAACTGATCTGCCCCGACTCTGCCTCCCTTGAACCGCTGACCGAACGCGAGCACGACGTGCTCGTGCTTCTGGCGCAGGGCTATGGCAACCGTGAGATCGCCGACCGGCTGGTGATTTCTGAGGGCACCGTGAAAAATCACGTCTCCAACATCCTCGGCAAACTCCAGGCCGAAAACCGTACCCAGGCCGCCGTGATTGCCCGGCGTCACGGGCTGTTGTGACTTTTTTATGCGTTTCAATAGAAACGCCCGTTAGCCAAAAAATCTCGCCAACAAGCCGTTGACTTCGTCCGGTTTCTCGTGATGCGGGATATGCCCGGCATGGATGGGGTGAAATTCAGCCTGGGGAATGGCCTGGCGGACTTTTTCGCTGACGCTGAGGGGAACTGTTTTGTCCCCCAGCCCCCATATCAGAAGTACCCGTCGATCCTGGCGACCCACGGCCTCGTATTCCGCCGTCATTTTGAAAAGCTCTGCATTCCGCCAAGTCGAAAGGAGCGCCCGCCTGAACCCTTGATACTGCATTTGCTCGCGATAGCGTCCGGCGAGATCGGGCGCTTTTTTGCGCGCGTAGGCGTCGCATGCCATACCCAGGATGATCAGTTTTTCGCCGAAGTAGTCGATCAGCCACTCGCCTATTCTCGGGACGTGCAACAACCGTCCGGGCAGCGGTAGCCGCATCGGCATGCCGGAGGGGTCGATGAGCGCCAGCTTATTGACGCGCTCCGGGTGCTGTGCTGTGAAACTCACGGCTATCCCGCCGCCCATCGAAAGGCCGACGAGGTTAACTGCTGTTCCGGGCATAAGCGCTGTGAGCAGGTCGCCGAGCTGCCGGTTGAACAGTGCCTGGTCGTAGGTAACGTCTGGCCGGTCGGAGTAGCCGCGCCCGAACAGGTCGTAGCGCAATACGCGGAACCCTTTTCCCGCCAATCCGTTGAAGGTGGGGTCCCAGATGAACGACGGCACGGAGAAGCCGTGTAACAACACGACTGGAGGCCCATCGATCGGGCCGGCAAGCTCGTAATGGGTTATGCCGTCGGTCAACGTTATAAACTGGCCTGGCGCCTTGGCGCGCGCTGCTGCATCGAGCCGGTGTGACTCGCCGTGGAAGTGGTAGGTTTGTTGTGTCATTGTCGCTCCCAGTCAGGCTGCAAGGAAATTTCCATGGTATTATAGTTAGAATGTGCACCAGGCGCAAATTGGGTTGGAGTTTTCCCCCTTAGGCTGTCGTACAGTCCCAGTGATTGCAAAAACAGGCGGCCTGGATATACTCAGACCATTCGGTTCGGCAGTATGCAGAGGATTCTGGAGGCGGGATGAAAAAGGCGATTGTAATCGGTGCCGGCATGGGGGGGCTGGCTGCTGCTTTGCGATTGCGGCAACACGGGTTGGATGTGACGGTGCTGGAAAAACAGTCCCGTCCCGGCGGGCGTAGCAATGTTCTGGAGGAAAACGGCTTCCGGGCTGATACCGGCCCGACGATCCTGGTGATGAAGTACGTTTTCGAGGAAACGTACCGCGCCCTGGGCCTGAACCTGGATGAGCGCGTGCGTTTTGTGCCGCTCGACCCCAACTATCGCATCTACTTCCACGACGACAGCAGCCTTGATCTGTTTGGCAATATGGCGCAGCTTTCGGCTGAGGCGGAGCGTATCGAGCCGGGCGTGACCGAGCGGCTCTTTCGCTTTATCGGCGCGGGGGCGCAGAAGTACGAGCTGGCGATGGAGTTCGTCGAGCGCAACTACGATCACATCTGGGAATTGGCGAATCCGCGCGCCGGGCTGCGCTTGATCCGCACCCAGGCGTACCAGCGCCTTTTCAGTCAGGTCGCTCGCTTCTTCGAGACGGACAAACTCCGCAAGGCCTTCTCATTTCACTCCATGTTTTTGGGATTGTCACCCTTCGATGCGCTGGCGATGTACAGCCTCATCACCTACGCCGATATTGTCTACGGGATGTATTTCCCCATGGGCGGCATTTACAGCATTATCGAGGACATGCTTGCCCTCGCCGGCGAGCGTGGCGTGGGGGTGCGCACCGCCACGCCGGTGGCGCAAATCCTGGTCGAAGCCGGGCGCGCTGTGGGCGTGCAGCTTGAGTCCGGGGAAATCCTGCGCGCCGATCTGGTCATCTCCAACGCCGATCTGCCCTATACGTACCAAAAGCTGATCCCGGCTGCCTATCGCAAACAGTACTCCAACCGGCGACTGGATCGCATGGAGTACGCCTGTTCCGGCTACATTCTCTTTTTGGGCGTGGATAGGCTCTACCCGCAGATGCGCCACCAGGCCCTTTTCTTTGCCGAGGACTACCGCGCCAATCTCGATGCGATTTTCCGCACGCACACTATCCCTGATGACATTTCCTTTCATCTGAACAACCCCACCATCACCGATCCGAGCCTGGCACCGCCGGGGCACAGCTTGCTCTACGTCCTCGCCCCTATGCCCAATTTGCGGGGGACGGTGGATTGGAACACCGCTGCGCCGCGCGTCCGCGAGCAGTTGTTGGCTCGTTTGGAGCGTATTGTCGATCCCGACATCCGCCGTCATATCGTCTGGGAGCGTGAGTATCGCCCAACGGATTGGCTGCGCGATAACAACGCGGTCTACGGCACGGCTTTCGGCTCGCTGGCGCACGGTTTCTTCCAGTCCTCCTACTTCCGACCGCACAATGTGGCCCGCGATATCGCCGGCTTATATTTCGTTGGCCAGGGTACCTATCCCGGCATTGGCATGCCGATGGTGCTGATTTCGGCGAAGCTGGTCACAGAACGTATTCTGCGCGATATGGGCCGGGCAGGTGCGAATGTCTGACGGTGATGACGCTCAGCTACTGGCCGATTACGCAGTTTGCCGCGAGATCATGTTTGCGGCGAGCAAGAACTATTCCTTCGCCAGTCGCGTGCTGCCGCGCGGTAGACTGCATCACGTCGAGGCGCTCTATGCCCTGCTGCGCGTGGGTGACGATCGGGTGGATGTGTCGTCGGGAGAGTTTGGCTCGGCGTTGGATGCCATCAACGATTGGGAAACGCGCTATTGGGAAGCCTTTGCGCAGGGCCGCGCCGATCATCCCGTCTTGCGCGCCTACCTCAATACGGCGCGCGCGTGCGACATCCCGCCAGAAACCATGCGCCCGTACTTCCGCTCCATGCGTGAGGATTTGACCATTACCCGTTTCGACACCTTTGTCGATGTTATACGTTACATGGAGGGGAGCGCGTTGCCGGTGGGCCGTGCCATGACGCATATCCTGGGCGTGCGCGCGCCGTACACGTTCGAGGAGGCGCTGCCTCACGCCGATAGTCTGGCGGTCGCGATGCAGTTGAGCAACTTTTGGCGCGATATTGCCGAAGATTGGGCGCGCGGGCGCATTTATCTGCCATTGGAGGACATGCGGCGTTTCGGTGTCACCGAAGACGATTTGGGCAGGGGGCAGGTCACGCCGGCATTCGCCGCACTGCTGGAATTTGAAATCGCACGCACCGAAACGTACTACCAACACGCGCAAAGCGGCATCAAGCACCTGGCTGTGGGGCGTTGGGGGGGTGATGAGCGGCCTGTGCATCTATCGCGCCATCTTGCGCGATATTCGCCGCCGTCACTACGACGTGTTCAACGGTCGCACCGGGGCTACCCATCTGGAGAAGTTCGCCTGCACCGTACGCGCTTTGTGCGGACCGTGGAACAACAACCATCGAGCGGTTTAGGGGCTGTTTCCATGCCGAGCAGGGCTGTAGGGAATGTCAAAACTGGAAACTCTCCTTATCTTGACGATCATTGTTAATCTCAAAGCCGGATCAATGCCTCCAGCCAGTCCACAGGTTGGTGGACACGCTGCCAGAACAGGTCTTCCCACAGGTAATGCACCGCCATCATTTTCCACTCGCCGAAGCGCGCGTCCAGGAGGTGTAAAAGCTCCTCCACTGGCGTCGGATCGTCCGGGTCGCGGTCAAGAAACAGCTTGGAGTAGATGCGCTGTTCCCAGGGTGAGACATGGCTGAGTTCACCCCAGTGGTGAAACATGTCGAACAGGATATAGCCGACCGAGGCCGGCCCGACGCCATAGAGGGCCAGCAGGTTCTTGCGCTGTGTCTCCAGAGGCACTTCTCGCAGGACCAGCTCATCCATCGCGCCTGTTGATGGCGTCCCACCGGTAAAAGCATCTGTCACCCGGCGGATGGTGCGGGCGCGGTAACCGACTTTGAGCTGTCGTAGATCGTCTTCGGTGACGCCGGCCAACGCTTGAGGCTCCCAGAAGCAGTGCAATGTCCGCCCATCGTATACCAGAGCTGTGCCGTGGGTTTCCAGCAGGGCCTGCATCATCTGCACCGAGCGGCGCACAGTGGCATTCTGTAGGACGATGGCGATGAGTAAGTACTCGTAGAGGGAGGAAAATGCCGCTGGGCGTAAACCACGCCAGCGGTCGATGACCGGGCCAAGTTGGGTGTCATCTGCGAACCGGTCGTAAAAGTCGCTCAAATCCAGGTCCAGATTACAGCGATAGACGATTTCGGCGGTCAGACCATCCAGAAAGGCGGCGTCCAAGGATTCCTCCGCCCACACCGATAGGCGAATGGCCGGTTGGTCGACGGTACCCCGATTTTCGAACTTCAGTCCAAGGGGTAATCCTTGCCAGCGCATCGTTTGCCAGCGCGTACCAGGCGCCCAAGCATTGTCGGCCGACGGGAAATGGTCGGGCTTGTGCAATGAGGCGTCGAAGTGAAAGGGTGCAGTGGGTTCTAATTCTACGACGTATTTCTTCATTTTGATGTTATTTCTCGTCCACGGATTTTGCCAGCTTCCTGCGATAGCGCGCCACTTGGAGTGCGACTTCGGCGCGATACTGGTCCAGGTAAGCTTCGATCAACGCCTTGTGCTCTGCTGGATCAGACGGCGCGGCCAAATGGTGCTGGTCATCCAGGTACTGCAGAAAGCGCGCCAGGTCCTGTTCAAGGTATATACGCGCCCCCGACCCCTTCACACTCACCGCGTAGCGTTGGTCGCCCAGGCTCTCGATTTCCGGCTTTCTGAACCACAGTTGGTAGGGATTGCCGTATCCCGAAAAGGTCGTTGGGTGTTGGGAGAACAAGGGCTTGAGGGCGCGCAGTGCGGCCTGTTTTCCTCCTGGCCCACGTAGCACGATGCGTACCCCGTACGCGTATCCCTCGAGTGCGCCCCATTCGTCGTGAACGTCAACGTCTTCAATTTCAAAATCACCGATGGTGTCACCGGGAAATGGAAAATTCATCATCGCGCGAAACTTCTTAGCAAATGGCATAGGTTTCTCCTCAGTACAGATACTCCGGCGGATGCACGGTATCGATGAAGATGATCCCGTCGTATTGATTGCGCACCGTTAGTGTGATGGGTTCGTATTCCCCTGTCAACTCACCGGCCTGGATAGGTGTAAACATCCAGGCATTGCCTTCCTGCCGCGTTTGGTGAAGCAAATCCACAAAGACATATTTGCGACCGGCCTGGTATAGGATGGATTCGAGGCTTCCCGGATTCACCGGAGCGATGTCTACGGTGTGTCGGTCGTTGGATGCAATTTGCCCTCGATAGCCATAGAAGCCGATCGTATACACCGCATCAAGGTATCGTTCGTTGAGCCATCCACCCATCGTTTTCTGTCCTAGCCAGAAGGCATTCCCTTGTGTGTCCTGGTTGTTATAACGGATGTGGGCATTGTGTGCCCAGACAATGATCTTCTTGCCAGGATACAGGGTGTTCAGCAGAAAATCAACATTGGCGGCCATAGCGCTATCACGTATGTTTAGGATGGCTACCGAATCATTCATCCATTGCAGAAAGTCAAGGTACTGGAGTGTGCCCCAAACAACTTGCCGGGCCACGACGGGCGTCTGAGGTTCTTGTAAGAACGCCTGGCGCAATGTCTCCGCGTGCGTGTCGAAGAAAGCCACCAGTGTTTGATATTCAGCGCGAAGCTCCACACCGTTTGTCTGCCAGTACGCAGGACCCCCTTTAGAGTCTGTGAGAGCGCCGAAGAACGCTGTGTCCAGTTCGAGGACGTGCTCGGCGTAGGTCGGGTCTACTTTGGCAACGACATCGTGCAGGAATTGTGGGCGGAGGGTGGAGGCCGTCTCGAAGCTGCTGTTTTGGATGTCAAATCCAGCCAGCGTCAAAGGATGTGTGGTGTTTTGCGTGGCTTTGATGTATTCAAAGAGCGGAAGCATGTCTGTGGTGTGCCAGATACCGAAAATCGAGCCGGTCAGCATTTGAGTTGGCGTGAGTTCCCGGGCGAGTTTGTTGATCGTATAGCACTCAAACATCCCACTCTCGAAGGCAATGACATCGTACCCCATTTCTTCGTGCAGGAATTTGATCAGCCGTACCCGCATCGTGTTGATCTCGGCCACGCCATGCGCCGGTTCGCCCATCTGCACGAGATAGCGCCCCGCCAGCACTGGCTTGAGAAACTGCAAATCGTCGTAGTGCTCCGATGTCAGTGAACGAATAGGCTGATGGTTGGCCTGGACCCAAGCGGCCCAGGCCTCATTTTCAGGCGGTGTGTCAGGATCCGGCTGAATCGCCAACGCCGCATCATCGAGCAAGTCAGGCGGGAGTGTGGGTTCAGTGACGATCGTCGGCTGGAGAGTGGCTTCCCCCTGACATCCGACGAGCAGGAAAAGTATTACAGCGCAGATAATACTCTTGCCGCGCAATTTTTACCTACACTTTCACGCGAGTGCGTATTCCACTGCCGCAGCCGCGTGAATTCTCGTCGTATCAAACAGTGGCACATGGCTGTCCTCATCGTGAACCAGCAGTCCGATCTCGGTGCAGCCCAGGATGATGCCTTCCGCGCCGGATCGAACCAATCGCTCCATAATCCGTACATAGTGCGCCCGCGATTCCGGCTTGATGTCGCCGAGCACCAACTCGTCGTAGATGACGCGATGGACGATCTCGCGTTCTTCGTCATCGGGAATGAGGACGGTGAGGCCATACTTCTGACTGAGGCGGCCTTTGTAGAAGTCTTCTTCCATCGTGAAACGCGTTCCTAGCAGTCCGATCTTTTTCAGACCTTCCATTTTGACCTTCTGCGCCGTCGCGTCTGCGATGTGCAGAAAGGGGATGCCGATGTTTGCCTGGATCTCATCCGCGAATTTGTGCATTGTATTGGTGCATAGCACGACGAAATCCGCGCCTGCCCTTTCGACGCTCTGCGCTGCTGCAACCAAAGGCCGAGCGGATTCTTGCCATCGCCCTTGACGTTGCAGTTTCTCTATCGGGGCAAAGTCGACAGAATGCATCACGCACTCGGCGGAGTGCAGCCCGCCCAGTTTCGCTTTGATCGTCTCGTTGATGATGCGATAGTACTCAAGGGATGACTCCCAACTCATCCCTCCGATCAGACCGATTGTTTTCATGGGTCACTCCTTTGCTCATTATAACCACGGCATGCACCCTCAAGGATGTACGGCTTTTGCCAAAAGTCAAGCACATTCAGGGACTTCCGCAATTGACGACGAGATGGGCGAAGCTATAATGCTTTCGTTAATGCAGCGACAGTCAAGGAGTGATGGACCATGGGAACTGGATACATTCGCATCGCCATTGAACCTCTACAATCTTTTTGCCAACAGGTCTTTCAAACTTGCGGTCTTTCTGAAGAAGACGCGCGCATCGCCGCCGATGTGCTCGTGGCGGCGGACGCGCGCGGCATCCCCTCGCACGGGACGGCACGGCTCTCACGTTACGTGAGCGGCCTCGAAACGGGCGTCGTGCGACCGAACGCCGCCATCGAAGTGGTGATGGACACGCCGATGTCGCTCGTCGTAGACGCGCACGGCGCGATGGGCGCGCCCGTCAGCACCAGGACAATGCGGCAACTCATCACCAAAGCGCAGGACAACGGCGCGGCGTTCGGCTGTGTGCGCGATTCCACACACTTCGGCATCGCCGGGTACTACGCGATGATGGCGCTCGAAGCCGACATGCTCGGCATTGCGATGACGAACACCGCCGCGTTGGGCGTACCGACGTTCGGGCGGCAAGTGATGTTCGGCACGAACCCGCTGGCCTTCGCCGCTCCGGCGGATGAAGAACGCGCCTTCGTGCTGGATATGGCAACCACAGTGGTGCCACGCGGCAAGATCGAGGTGTACGACCGCCTGGGCAAGGAACTGCCGCCGGGCTGGGCCGTGGACAAACACGGACGCACGGCGAAGGATACGGCGTCGCTGCTGGACGATATGTTTCACAGGGTGGGGGGAGGCATTTTGCCCCTTGGCGGCGAGGGTGAGTTGTTCAGCGGCTACAAAGGCTACGGCCTGGCGGTGATGGTGGACATTCTCTGCGCGGTGTTGTGCGGCGCGCCCTTTGGCCCGGATGTTGCCGATATGGCGACTTCATCGGGCCGCGTGAGCCATTTCTTCGGCGCGATCCAGATCGCGGCGTTCCGCGATCCGCGCGAGTTTCGCCGTGATATGGACCGGATGCTGCGTGACTTGCGCAACACGCCCCCGGCAGAAGGCGCCGAGCGGGTTTACTTTGCCGGACAGAAGGAATTCGAAGCCGAAGCGGAATGTCGCCACAGCGGCATCCCGCTCCTTGAGCAGACCTACGCGCAGTTTTGTGATATTGCTGCGAAGTACGGCCTGGTTCCGCCGAGGCAACACTAGGGAGTGGCGGGGGTTTGGGGATGGGCACCGCCCCCAACCCCCCACACCTAAAAGTTAGCCGAAGAACGCGGCGGCTTCGGCAATGCGGGAGACGGTGGAGACGCCGAAGGGGCAGCGTTTCTCGCATGCACCGCACGCGGTACAATCCGAGGCGTGTGTCGGCAGCGCATCGTAGGCGGCGCGGATTTCCGGGGTGAAGTCCTGCTGCGCCATGTCGAACAAGCGGAGCGTCTGTCCGATGTCGATCTGCGCCGGGCATGGCAGGCAGTGATTGCAGTAGACGCATTCGCCGGGCACGTACTGCTCGAAATCGGCGATGACGTCGGAGAAGTCTTTCTCCGCTTTCGTCGCATTCTCGTAAGCAAGGACGCCGCACACATCGGGTCCGCCACACAGTTCTTCTACACTGGCGCAACCGGGGATTGCCGTGCAGACACCCACCTGTGAGAGCGTGTAATGCAGACACTGTACCGGCGTGATCGGCACGTTCTTCTTGATTTGCTGTGCCTCGCCGCCCATCTGGTAGTGCGCCATCCGCACGGTACGCGAGCCTTGCAGCAGCTTCCCGCCGCCCAGGGGCTTCATCGCCACGACACCCACACCGCGCGCCTGGCACGTCTTCAGCAGCTCCTTTTTGCCGGGGACGGCATTCCCCGCCATGTTGACCGGGAACATCAGGATGTCGATGTGGCCGCTCTCGACGGCCTGTAACGCTGTATCGACAGTGTGCCCGCTGAAGCCGATAAAGCGCGTCTTGCCCTCTTTCTTCAGTCGCAGCGCCAGTCCAAGCGGGCCATCCTCGCGGAACAGTGCATCGAAGTCATTTTGCCTGTCACAGTTGTGCAGAATGAGCACATCCGCGTAATCGGTCGCAAAGCGGGCGAGAAAGTCTTCGAAGAACCTCTTGCAGACCTTGAGCGAGCGTGTTTTCAGGTATTGCCCATCTTCTTTGACCGCCGCGCCCAAATGCGCCGCGAGGTAGACGTGTTCGCGTTGTCCGGCGAATGCCGCACCCATCGCATCGCGGAAGCCGGGTTCTGCGCAGAACAGGTCGAAGTAGTCGATGCCCGCATCCAGCGCCGCGTGAATGACCTCAATGATGTGATCGCGGGGTTTGCCGATCAGATACTCGGTCCCCAGGCTGACTTCACTCACGTGCAAGCCGGTCCGACCCAAAGGACGATAGTGCATACAAGCCTCCTCTTGCTCAACGGGTTTAGCGGATGAAACGGATTGCTCTTATACACTAAATGACTTTAGCGGCTGTTTTGTGACAGCCGCTAAAGTCATTATCAATTTCCGCTCAGTACTATTCGTTGGCGTTTTGTTCTAGTTCCTCAAGGTCGGCTTCGTCGGCATCTTCGTCCGAGATTTCTTCGAACGCCAGTTCCTCATCCTCTTCGTATTCTACATTGGACGAAACGACTTGTACGATTCTGCCCAATGCAAATAGGGCGGTTGCGAAAAACGCATATTGGGCGAAGTTGGACATAAGGAAATTCGCGACATCAAACTCGCTTCCTTTGATCACCAACTGGTTTGCTGTGACCATTTCTGAGATATATTTAACCGCGTATATCGCTGCCCAAATTGTATACAACGCAAACAACCCTGCAAGAACATATAAAACAATGCTTACCACCGGAAATTTGACCCTTCGCATAGTTAACCGCCTTTTTGTGATTGGTATTTCTGTCGGTTTATCGGCAAAACAATATCGGGGTTGTGCCAGCTCACACAACCCCGATATTCCACGTTGCTGTTTTCCGCCAGATAGCCTCTATATTTTACGACCTACTGCCTGTTTGTCAATTCCGGTTTCAGTAAGTCGGCGAGGGCAGCCTCCGCCATGCGGATGTGCTGCAAGTCGTGCTTGGCCATCCCTTGTAGCACGCCGCCGACGTAGCGCTGCCCGAAGTCCACGTCGCTGGTGTCGCGCCTGAGAATCTCCGGTGTGATCTTGGCGACGAACGCTTGCATCCCGGCGTGGATCGTGTCCCACGCTGCCAGCACAGTTTCGAAGTCGTCGGTCGGTTCGTCGCCGACGCCGGCATAGACCGGATTGCCTTCCAGGAATGGCGGCAGAAATCCCAGCTTGCACCACGGTTGGTTGTTGCGTAGCAGCCAGCGGTTGAGATACAAATCTTCGGCGAACACGAGATGCCGCACGTGCTCCAACGCCGACCAGCGATCCGGACCGGGATGCGCGACGAGCGCGTCCGGAGGTGCGGCGCGCAGACGGGCGTAGAATTCGGCGCGCACTTCGTCGAGGCGTGCCAGCACGCGGTGCACCTCTGCAGGATCGAAAATGTCGTGCATCCGCAGCCGCACGCGTTCCGGGTCGCGGCGGTCGAATTCCGCTTCAATCAATTGATCCACGCGCACGCCGAAGATCGTCAGCCCGGCGATGTTGGCATCGTCGATCGTCATCTTGCTGAGATTGGCGTTGTAGATGCGCGCATTCTCCAGGTTGACGTCATCGAACGTTGTCCCATACAGGTTGACGTTATGGAACAACGTCCCGGCCATGTCACGGTTTTCGAAGCGCTCGCCCATCTTACGCCGCCCTCAATTGCTCCAATGTCGCACGGGCCGCCGGCGCTTGGGCAAGAAAACCTTCCAGTTTGGCGCAGCCGTAATCGGCGCAGAAGGCGCAACTGACGACATTCCGCTCCAAAGCGCAGGCGCGAATCTCACACATGCCGCAGTAGCCGGCCAGCCGCCCGCCGATACTCGCCGGACAGCCATCGCAGATAATTGACTCCACCGTCATGTCGGGCGCGTTAAACGCCACGCGCCATTCCGCCGCTGTACGTTCCAGCGCTGCCGGATCGCCAGATTGGGTGGCGATGTATGCCGGGCACTCCGCACAATTCAAGCCGCAGTAAGCAATAATTTTATCCATCATGATCCTCCTGTTCGTATAGTTCATTTGTTCTACAGCGTTTCTACTATACGCCGTGAATGTGCCAAACCATGTCATATTTGTGGAGCAGTTAGGACGCGAAACTGTGAAGGTGCGCGAATCTGGTTTCGTGCGCCTTCACAGGAAAAGCGAAATCGGAAGAAAGACTATTCGGCGGCGACGACGACCACGCCGACGATGCCGGTCCCGGAGTGAATGGACAGCCCCGGTGTAAATTCGGCTGTGATGACGTCAGTGGGACAAGCCAGGTGCTCGCGCAGGAGCGCCTCGAACTCATGCGCTTTCTCTGGCGCATTGACGTGGATGATCGCCATCCGCTCAATGGAACGTCCCCCCAGGCTCTCCCCGGTCAATTCGACGGCGCGATCCCAGGCCTTGTGCTGGGTGCGTACCTTTTCGAGCATGTCGAGCCTGCCGTTTCTGACTGTGAGAATGGGTTTGATGTTCAGCAGGTTTGCCATTCCCGCCGCCAGATGTCCGACGCGCCCGCTCATGGCCAGGTACTTGAGCGTCGCCAGTGCTGCGTAGATGTGCGTGCGCTCGCGCAACGATTCCGCGGTGGCGATGGCTTCCGCCTTCGATGCACCTTGCTGGACGGCTTCGGCAGCGGCGATTGCTATGTACCCCTGGCCGAGCGATAGCGTGCGTGAATCCACTACGGTGATATCGCGGTCGGGCAGCAACTCGCGAGCTGTGAGCGCTGTATTGTAGGTCCCGCTGATTTCTGAACTGACGCAGAAACAGAGAATCGACTTGGCCCCGTTGTCGAATGCGGCCTGATAAGCCTCGACAAACTGTCCGGGCGTTGGTGCCGATGTGGTCGGCAATTTGCCGTCGCGGTCTATGCGGGCGAACGCCCCGGCGTCATCGATGTCCACGGCGGCCTGGAACATCTCCTGACCGAAGTGGATGTTGATCGGCACCTGGTAGATGCCGTACTGTGCCGCGACAGCGGCGGGTAAACTTGAATCCGTATCCGTAACAATTGCAATGGGTAGCATAAGTTCCTCCTGAACCATAAATAAAAGAAAGGCTGTTGCTAGTGTAAATGAAAATCCTGTGGGAGCAAGGAGTATCACGGTTGGTTAGACAAAATTACAGAGAGGGCCTATAATAGCTCATATGTGTGGATCGTATTTATCTTTTTAGTAGAGCGTGTTAACTTTCAATGACTAAAGTCAAAACATCCCTATTGGGGCTACTCTGTCTTATACTGGTCGCAATTCTGGTGCTGTTGCTGTTCAATATCGCGCGTCTGGCTGGACAGGGCCAGAGCACACCTGTGATTTATGTTGTTGTCACGCCGACCAATGAGGCCGGACCGCCGACCTGGACTTGTACGGCTTCTCCGGCTTCGCCGACCGCTACGTCCACGGCGGTACCCACGTGGACGCCGACCTTCACCCCTTCGCCGGAGCCGACTTACACGCCAACGCCTACGAAAACACCGACGCCGACCGTCATTCCTACCCCACTGCCGCCGCGCCGCCCCACTGCCGTTCCGGTTGTTCCCGTCGCACAAATGGAAATCACGATGACCGCGGCGTATTCGGGATACCTCCCGATACCGATTCCTACACCTGCGCCGCGTTATCCTATCCCTGAAGATGCACTGACGATTGTGTTACTTGGGAGCGACCAGCGACCGGATTGGGATTACTGGAATACCGATGCGATTCAGTACGTTGTCGTTTATCCTGATATTCCGTCTGTGTCCGTGCTTTCCATCCCGCGCGATCTTTACGTCTACATCCCCAACATGCGGATGTCCCGTATCAACACCGCCGATTCCTATGGCGAGCGCTACGGTTATGATGGCGGTGGACTTGGCTTGCTCAACCAGACATTGCTCTACAACCTGGGTATCACTGCAGACTACTATGCCAAGGTCAATTTCGACGGGTTGATGGGCCTGGTGGATATGTTGGGCGGCGTGGAAGTGCCTGTTCATTGTCACCTGCACGATTACTGGCCCATTCCCGACGAAAACGGCGAGTATCATATCCTCACGCTCGAACCGAGATTACATCAGATGAATGGGGAGGTGGCGCTCTGGTACTCGCGAACGCGTAAAACCACCAGCGTCTTCGCACGCGAGGCGCGCCAGCAGCAAATCCTGGAAGCGATGTGGCGCAAGGCAAAGCAGTCGAATCTACTTGCGATGATTCCCGCCCTCTACGAGCAAAGCCGCGACTTATACCAGACCGATCTGGGCCTGGGCAATATCGTCGAGTTGGGAATTACAGCAACACAGATTGATAGCACCGATGTGAGTTTCTATAACATTGGACGGGAAGAGACGCAGTTCTACATCACGGCGCAGGGGGGTAACGTCTTCCTGCCGGTGTGGGAACCAATGGCGGCAGTGATCGACGCCGCTATTGCGCGCCCGGCTGCCAGCCGCGCCGCCCGCGCCGACATCTACATCGAGGTGTGGAACGGGAGTTACGCCCCCGACCGCGATTGGCTCGCGGCGGACACGCTCGCGCGCTGGGGATACACCCCGGTCGTTGCTTCCGCCGACCGTACGGATTACCCGCAGACGCAGATCGTCGTCTTTAGCAGCACGACGAAGGGGACGGGCCTTAGTCATATCCAGCAGCTTTTCCGCGTGTCCGACGCCAACGTGATCTACGCGGAGGATCCCACCAGCAGCGTGAAGTTGCGCCTCATTCTGGGCGCGGATTACGATCCTTGCCGGTAAAAGAGCGTTCAGCCGTCAGCTTTCAGCAGTCAGCAAACTGAAGCGGTTCAGAATCTGAAAGCTGATCGCTGATAGCTGAACGCTAAAGATTACGCATACGAGTCGTAGAGCGAGCGCATCCACAGCGCGTCGCGGGCATCTTCCAGCGTCCAGCCTGGCGGCAGCGGGCACGTCACCCGCACGCTGCGCCCGGCGGGCACGTCGAAGCTGTTATCGCTGAAGACTAGGTCCGCGCCGAACAACCCCACCTCCACAAACCGCGCCAGCGACTTCGCCGTCACCTCGATGACGAGCGCGCCTTCCCACTGGCTCACCGTCGCCGACAACTCCGGCTCGACCAGCGAAAGGTGCTTGTCGGGAACGAAAGTTGCCACGCGCTGTGCGATCTTGGTGTCGCCTTGCCACAGTTCGCAGAGGAAAATCACGTCGCGGCAGTTTTCGTCGCTGACCTTGTCGCCGAAGTTCAACGTGCGCACGTGCGTCGAAGCTAGCGGCGCTGTCGTCACCGGTTCAGTGCCGGAGGCCAGTTCCGCGCCGTTTAGCGTTTGCAGCGACCAGTGCACGGCGCCCTCCCACGGTGCTTGCAGGTCGCTGGTGACGTGGAGCCCCATCAGCGTGCCGGTATCTTCGACGGAGAGCAGCACCGGCGCGTAGAAGCGTTTGGCGGCGTAGTGCAGCGTTTTCCAGCGCCCGAAGTAGTCGATGCTTGCCCACGATGCCACAGGCCAGCAGTCGTTGAGTTGCCAGTAGAGCGTCCCGCTCACACGTTCCATGTTGCGCCGCCAATGTTCCACACCGAAGCGGATGCCCTCCGCTTGTAGCAGTTGCGAGAGGTAGACCAACGACGGGAAATCCTTGGGCATGCGGTAGTGGTCGGTCATGTGGGCAATCATCTTGCCGTTGCCGGCGGCGTTGCGCTGGTGGTGTTCCATCATGTACGACGTCATGTTCCAGTCGGCTTCGTCGGCGTAGGTTTGAATTGTTGCCAGGGTGGGGAGCGCCTGGAAGCCAAATTCGCTCATGAAGCGCGGGAATTGCCCACGGTACGCCGAGAAGGGTTTGCCGCCGTGCCAGACGTCCCAGTAGTGGGCGTCGCCGCGTTCCTGCCCGTGCGGGGGCTGGAAGGGGATGCCGGTCGAAGGGGAGCTGGGCCAGTAGGTGCGGTCGGGGTCCTCGGCAGTGATCCACGTAGGCAACAAGTTGTGGAAGAAACGGTCGTAGTCGGCCTTCAAATCCGCAAACTCGGAGCGGTTCCAGCCCCAGGCTACCCATCCCGCTTCCATTTCGTTGTTGCCGCACCACAGCGCCAGGCTGGCACGGTGGCGCAGGCGGCGGACGTTCTCGATGGTTTCGACGCGCGTGTTTTCGATGAACGCCCCGTCCCACATCGGATAGACGCTACACGAGTAGACGCAGTCCTGCCACACCAAAATGCCGTACTTGTCGCACAGATCGTAGAAGCGTTCCTCTTCGTAGAAACCGCCGCCCCACACGCGCAGCATGTTCTGGTGGCTCAGCGCCGCATCGCGGATCAGCCGTTCCAGGAAGGCGTCGGTCATACGGGTGGGGAACGAGTCCGCCGGGATCCAGTTGGAGCCTTTGGCGAAAATCGGCACACCGTTGACAACGAAGGTGAACGATTCACCCCAGGCGTCGGGGGCGCGGCGCAATTCGAGCGTGCGCAGCCCTAGTTGATAATGGGAGACGTCGCACGCGACGCCCTCTGCCAGCAGGAACACGTCAACCGTGTAAAGCGGCTGTTTGCCGTAGCCGTTGGGCCACCAGAGCTGCGGATTTTTGACCTGCAAGGCGAGCGTCTGTGTATCGCCGGCGATAGCGACTTGCGCCTGTTGTGTTATGCCGTCGGGGGCGGTGACGCGCAACAGCAGTTTGAGCGGAACCGCATCCCACCGTTCGAGCGTGACGGTCGCGGTTACCATCACCGTGCCATCGTTGTGCTGCTGCCGCAGGTGAACGTCGGCCATGCGCGCGTTGCTGCGTCCTTCCAGGCAAATATCCTTCCACACGCCGACCGGCGGCAGTTGCGGACCCCAGTCCCAGCCGAACTGGCAGGGCGCTTTGCGCAGGTACGGCCCGCCTTCGATGGCTTGCGAAACGCCGTGCAGCGGTCGTTCGGCCTGTTTGGCGGTGATGTACTGCACCGGCGAGCGGAATAAGATCAGTATCTCGTTTTCGCCTTCGCGTAGTAGAGGTTTGACGTCCCAGGTATACGTGCGGAACATATTGTCCGTCTCGCCGAGGCGCACCCCGTTGAGCGTGACCTCCGCCAACGTGTCCAGCCCATCACACACGAGAAAGACGTGCTCTTCTGTCATCAGGGCCTCATCCGCCGTAAACGCGCGCCGGTAGACCCAGTCGCTCTCGGCAACCCATAGCACGCGCTTCTCGTTGTCGGCCACGAAGGGGTCGGGGATGAGGTCCAGCGCCATCAGATCGGTATGAACGCCACCCGGAACGCGCGCAGGCAGCCATGTTTCTTCGTCACTTTTATGAAATTGCCATTCGCCAGTCAGAGATTGGATGTGCATTTCTGTCTCCTATTTCCAAGATGGATAACCCAAATGATTCAGCAGTTCGCCGGCTGGTGTGAGCAGCGCAGCGCCAAAGTACCATTGTTTACCTTTCGCCTGGCAGTGAATGAGCAGTGTGTTTTTCCCGGCGTGCAGGTGTAGTCTGTTGGTGAATCGCGTGCCCTGGACGAACAGCCCGTGCACCGAATCGATCGCCGCTTTGACGTCTTCATCGATTTTCATGCCGTTTACGTAGACCGTCACCGGGCCGTTTGCGGTGAAGGCGAGCACGGCCTCGCGCGCTTCCGGGCTGACTACGGTGGTTGTCAGATACGTCGCCAATGCCGCGCCCGCGCGCAATTCTACCCAATGGTCGCGCCACAGGTGCGTGGAGTGCGCGTGCCTGAAGTTCTCGGTCTGCGCCAGGGTTTGCGCAAACGTTCGCCACGTGAGGTCGGGATTGGGATTGCCGTCGGTATCTAACACGTCGGCGGGCGCGAGTGCGACTTCATCAGGATTGTAGAGCGTGGCGCGCCACGTCGGGATGGCGGGGAACAGCACGGCGCTGCGGAAATAGGTGCGCGTCGCCACGCCGCGCCAGTGCAGCATCACCGTCGCTTCCCATAGCGTCGTTGCGACAGCGTTGCAGGCGAAAGGGGTGGGGATGACGTGTGATGTGCTGCTCTCGACGATTTTCACGATCTGGGTGTGTGTCGCGTCGTTCTGGCGCAGGGTAAAGACGATTTCGGCAGAATAGGCGTCGCCGGTGTTTGGCGCGGCAAGGATGACGTGGCCTAATTGTTGTGCGGCCTCTTCGGGCGTACTGTATTGGACGAAGTGCGCGAACGGCGCTCCCGCGCGTGGCACGCTCAGCGCGACGATTGCTCTAGCGCTTACCGCTTGCACGACAACCGGCTGTGACTTTGGTTGTGTGGGGACGGTGATCCACGCGGTTAGCTTTGCCCGATCGTAATCGCAGGCGACCGGTGTTCCATTTACAGTGACGCGTGACGGTCGGGCGCATCCATGGAGCGCCACTGTGTAGCGGCGCGTATCGGGCAGCGCGTCGCAATGGCCTTCTACCGGCGCGATGTTGACCGTCCACGTGTAGGTGTCCGGTTGTTGCGTCTCGATGGCCGTCCATTCGAATTGCCCGCGCAGGTACGCTTCGGTGAGGCCGTCATCCTCGTAGAGGCGGAATGTCCCTGTTCCCGGGAAGACGGCCAGCTCAAGTTCATCATCGGGCTGTGCGGCGGTTGTTCCTGATTTCAGGTGTGGTTCGGGCTGCGGGACGAATTGTGGCGCGAGCGGCAAAATCGCGCCGGCTTTCATCAGCATCGGCACGCGGCTTATATCGCCCGTCAACCGCACCCAACGCGGCCCGGTGAAGGTTTCCAGCGTTTGGTAGTCGATCCACGTCCCGTCTGGAATCCACACATCGATGGAGGCCAAGCCTGTTTGTGGATCGGCGGGAGTGACGATGGGCGCGGCGATCATCTGGTCGCCGAAGTAATACTGGAAGCGGGCGACGTAGGCATCGTCGGCTTCCGGGTGCTCGAAATACATCGGGCGGCACAGCGCCAGTCCCGTTTCTGAGGTGATACGCGCCATCGTGTAGATGTAGGGGATCAGCCGGTAGCGCCAGCGGAAGGCGTCCATCGCGGCGGTGCCATAGGGCTTGGGATAGGCCCAGGGACGCCGCTCGGTGCGCGGGTCCTTGGTGGCGTGCAGGCGCAGAACTGGACTCAGCGCGCCGAATTGCACCCAGCGCGCGTACAGTTCCGGCTCCGTCGCCCCGCCCATGTGACCGCCGATGTCGTGGCTCCACCAACCGTAGGCGACGTTCGCCGCCGTCGCGGTGAGGTAAGGCTGGAATTGCAGCGCCGGCCACACCACGTAGGTGTCGCCGGAGAAGCCGATGTAGTAGCGGTGATTGCCCAGTCCTCCCCAGCGGCTATAGAGCATGGGGCGCACGTGTCCATCAGAATGGACATGTCTTTTGATGTCGTTGAAGTGCAGGTGGTTGATCCACGGGAGCGGGTCCAGCCCCTTGACCTCGGAAATCTCGCCCTGCTGCCAGTCCATCCACCAGAAGTCTACGCCGTCGTCCTCCATCGGGTGGTGGATCATCTCGAAGTAGTGGCGCACGTACTCTTTGTCCGCGATGCGGAAGGGGACCGGGTCGCCACTCTCCGGGTCGATGCCCAGCGCCTCGGCGAACTGTGGGTAAATTTCCTCGTGGGGATGGACGCCATCCGCGGGGTGCAGGTTGAGCGTGATGCGCAGCCCTTTCTCGTGCAGCCACTTGAGGAACGCGGGCGGATCGGGGAACAGCTCGCGGTTCCACGTGTAGCCGGTCCAGCCGTCGGGCGTGTGCCAGTCCATGTCGATGACGAACACATCCAGCGGGACGTTGTACGCTTCGAACTCGGCCACCAGATCGCGCAAATCCTGCTCGCTGTAGGCCCAATAGCGCGACCACCACCCGCCGAGGATGTAGCGCGGGATCAGGGGAATATCGCCGCCGAAGGGCAGGTATTCGGCGAGGGCGGCTTTGTAATCGTGCCCGTAGCCGAAGAAGTACCAGTCTTGCAGCGCGAAGTCCGGGCGCGGGCCGACCCAACCGTCCTCGTCGAAGATGACGTTCTTGCTGTCGTCGAAGAGCGTCCAACCGGCGCGGGAGAGCAAGCCCTCGTCCAGCGCCGCGTCGCCCTCGCACTCGTCGAGTGTGCGCCGCGTGCCACGCAGGTTCGCCGGATTGGGCGCGCCGGGCGTCCAGGTCACGGATTCGCCGTTGAGGGTGAAGGTGATGGAGAGATTGTCGGCGGTGAAGCCCTCAACGGATTGAACGGATTTGACGGAAGGAGAATAGCGCAGGGTCAGCGCGCCGGTGTCGATGATGAGGGCGTCGCCGGTCTTATCCACGGTGAAAGCGGGCGGGAAATCCGTGTGGCGCGTAGGGAAGGCATAGGTGCAGCGATCCTCGAAGACGCCGGTCTCCGACCATTCCAGGCGGAGCAGGCGCGGCGTGAGGACGGTAAAGCGGGCGTTGCCATGCGTTACCACTGTATCGGGATGCGCCACGGGCTGCCCGCGAAAACGAATGCGTTCGTACAGTTCGGACATGTTCACCTCGTTCAAGAATTTGTAGATTGCAGGTACAGTATACACCGAGTCGCGTAGTCGGGTAGTCAAGGCGTCGGATAGTTGAGAGTCAGGTAGTCCGATAGTCGAGTCGTCAAAGAGCGGTATAATGTATCTGCCATACCGTGGGATAAGCTGGTTACTCGTTACCCGTTATCCGTTACCGAATTCGCTGCTTCTTGCTTCTTTATCCCGGAGGTATGCCAATGAACCGAAAACCCTGGCCCATTCTGGTGGGCATCGTCCTCGTG
>DAIUDK010000070.1:0-26960 GCA_036845725.1 Chloroflexota bacterium | reverse complement strand
CCGCCGCATCTCCTCGCACGTCTCCAGCAGTTCATCGAGCGTGCCCTGCGCGGCGACGCGACCATCCTGCATCACAACAATGTGGTCGGCGCGGCGCAGGGCGACTTTGCGGTGCGAGACGGCCAGGCAGGTTGGCGGATTGGCGCCTTCGCGGTGTTCGAAGATGCGCGCCCATAGTGTGCGCTCGGTTTCCACGTCCAATGCGCTGGAAAGGTCGTCGAAGACCAACAGGTCCGGCGCGCGTACGAACATCCGTGCCGCCGCCGCGCGTTGGATTTGTCCGCCGGAAAGTTTGACGCCCTTCGCGCCTACCGGCGTCTCCAGACCGGCGTCGAACTCCGCCAGATCGCGCTCCAACACGGCCAGGCGGATGGCCTGCGCCAGCGTGTCGTCATCGGCAGGCAGACCGAGCAGGATGTTGTTGCGCAGCGTGTTGCTGAACAGGCGCGGCGTCTGCGCGGTGTAGGCGCAGCGCGGCGGCGCAAACCAGTCGTCGGGTTTCTCCACCGGGACATTGTTCCAGCGGATATCACCGGCGTCTTTGGGCAGCAGGCCGAGCAGCGCGCGCAGCAGCGTCGTCTTGCCCGATCCCACGCGCCCGGTGATGACGGTGAGCGTGCCGGGTGCAAGGTGTAGATTCACATCCGCGATGCCGTTGGTGGAATCGGGATAGTGATAGGTCAAGCCTTGCACGTCCAGACTGCGCAGTCGGTCGATCTCAGTGCGGGCGGGATAGACAACGTCGGGCAAGCGACCGTCCAGGTAGACCGGCGCGAACTCGGTGAGGGCATCTGGCGGCGCGCCCTCCATCAGCCGCCCCATTCGCTCGATCGAAACGCCGAGTTGTTTGTAGCGCGAGACCAGCATCCCATAAAAGGTGATCATCAGGCTGATTTGTTCAAGATAGGAGACGAACAGCGAGAAATCGCCAATGGTGAACCGCCCCACGCGCATCCGACTGCCGACCAGGACGAGAATGATGCCGGTACCCAGGCTGACGGCGTTGCTGTAGACCGAATCCAGGAGGGCACCGAACAGCCGGTCTTTCAGCGCCAGGCGGCGGCGCTCGTCGCTGAGCCGGGCGAAGGCTGCACTGACGTTCTTTTCCGCCGTCGCCGCTTTGACCGCTTGCACCGCGCCGAAAATCTCGCCGATGAAGCCGGTCACTTTGCCCGCCGCCTGGCGGCTGGCGCGGCGGTATTGCTCGATGCGTTTTCTGGCCTGGCTGGCGATAAAGCCCACGAGGAAAAACGGCGTCAGCGCCAGCAGTGTGATGGGGAGGTCGATGCTCATCATCACGCCAATGGCAATCAGCATAAGCACTGCCCCAATTAACGTATCGTTGACAAAGAGCGTGAACAGGGGAATTTCAAACACGTCGTCACGGAAACGACTGATGGCCTCGCCGGCCGAATCGGGCAGCGCCGAAGCGCCGGGACGCTTGAGGATATGCTTGAGCAGATTAGTGCGCAGCCAGGTGTTGATGTGCGCAAAGAGCGGTTCGTCCGCAACCACAAAGCCGTAATGCCCAATCTGGCGACCCACTTCGGTCGCCACCAGCCATGCCGCGATCGTCCAGATTCCAAAGCTGACGCCAACCTCTCCGGTTAGCAGGTTGAAGAAGGCGCGCAGGATCAGACCCGGGGTGATTTGCCAGAAAACACGAACGAGTATCACCGCACCTGTATCCATGAACCAATGCCAGGGCCTAAAACGGATGGCCCGCAGGATGACTTTCCAGGCGGGCAGTTTCATGCCAACACTTCCTCCAACCCCGTCTGCAACAGGTGATGGAAGTGCGAGGTCGGGTCAGCGGCCAACTGCGCACGGTCGCCATGTTCCAAAACCTGGCCTTTTTCCAGGATCAGCACTTCGTCGGCGCGGTGGATGGTGCCGAGACGGTGCGCGATGATGATGGCGGTGCGGTCGCGCAGCAGCTTGTCCACGGCGCGCTCGATGCGCTGTTCGGTCGCCGGGTCGAGCCGCGACGAGGCTTCATCCAGGATGACCAGGCCGGGATCGCGCAGGAAGACGCGCGCGAACGCGAGCAACTGCGCCTCGCCCGCCGAGAGACTGCGTCCCCCGGCCTCGATCTCCGTATCCAGTCCGTTGGGCAGCGTGGCGAACCACTCGCCCAATTCTAGATCGGCGATGACGGCGCGAATCCGGTCATCGGGGATGGTGGGGTCGAAGAAGGTGAGGTTGTCACGGACGCTGGCCTGGAACAGTTGCACATCCTGCGTCACCATCGCCACGCGGCGGCGCAAGGCTTCCAGCGTGGGCTGGCGCACATCTACATCGCCCAGACGAATCGCGCCCGCGCCGGGATCGTACAGGCGGAAGACCAGCCGCGCCAGCGTCGTCTTGCCGCTGCCGGTGCGCCCCAGCACGCCCATCACTTTGCCCGGTTTCAGGCGGAAAGAGACATCGGCCAACACCGGCTCATCGGCAACGTAGGCAAACCCTACCTCATCGAACGCGAGCGCCAGCGCCCCATCGGCGATCACAGCGCCCGGCCCATCCTCGATCTCACGCGGGACATGCTGCAAATCGATCAACCGCTCCACGCTGGCCCCGATGGATTGGAATTCGCGCATCTGGTGGTAGAGTTCCCAAATCGGCTGCGCCAGGAGCTTCGCGTAACTGATGAGTAAATAGACCGTGCCAATGGTGATTGCGCCATCCCGGAAAAGATAGTACCCTGCAACCATCACGGTGATGTTCACCAGAAGCAGCAAAGAACTGCCGGTCACCCCCATCAGCCAATCTTTTTGCGAGGCTTTATAGGCGTGTTTGAGGATGACGGTTTGGAACCGCGAGAGTTCGCGCAACACAAAACTCACCGCTCCGCTCGACCGGATATCCTCCGCGCCATTGAGCTGCTCCTCGATGAAGCCAAACAAATCGGCGGAGGCCTGCCGCCGGGCTTTCTGGTGCGGCACGGCAAGGTCGCGCACGCGGTTCAGCGCCCACAAGGTAAGCGCCGCGAAAAACGCAAAAGTCACACTGAGTCGCCAATCCTCGAAGACCAGGGCAATCAGGATGCCGAGCAGCAAGAGGGCGTTGCCGAGGATGATGATGACAAAGCGCGAGAATAAGGTGGCAATCTGCGACACGTCGCCGTCGATGCGCTCAATCAACTCGCCAGGCGTCTTGTCGTTGTGGAAGCGCATGTCCAGATCGAGGCAGCGCTGCAACAACGACACGCGCAGGGTGTTGGTCGCCGTCCACGCCACATTCTCGCCCGTGTACGTCGCACTCACGGCGACGCCTTGCTGCACCAGGGCGATGGCGATGAAGGCTAACGCCGCATAGAGCAGGTTCTGGACGCTTTCACCAGCCTGCGCCGCATCGATGAAATGCCGCACAATCTGCGGATTGATGAGTTGCAGCCCGATGCTGCCCAGGAGCAAGAGCGCCAGCAGCGCAAAGCGCGCCCTCTGAGGCTTGATGTGGTCGGCCAGCAAGGCCCAGTAGGACTTGGCGGATATGTTCATTTATTGCATACGCAGGACAATAGGCAGGTAAACAAAGAAACTCCATTCCACCGGAATGCCAGGCGTAACCACGAACAGGGTGAGAGAGTTGGCAGGATACGCGCGGGTAAAGTCTTCGAGTAGAAGCGTCTGATCCGGTTCACGTACGATCGCGCCAAGATTGGCGGCGCTGTAACGATAGGTTTCAATGGCGAGCGCCGGATGAAATCCGGTAATGCTCAGAGTACTGACCAACGACCGGTCGGTTTTGTTGATGACCAGCAGCGTCAACGCAGCATCGGAACTGCGCTGCGCGGCGTAAATCGCCAGTTGTCCCTGGTCGGTGCTGGATGCCTGGATGCTGGTGTCGCCGAAGGTACTGCCTTGCCCGTCGTAGTTGCGGTACATGCGGAAGGCAAACGCGCCCGGTTGCCCGGCGCTCGGCGGTCCCCACAGCGTCGCCAAATCCAGCCCCTCACGGCCAAAGATGCCCAGGACGTCCGCCTGCGCCAGTGCGCCGTTGATGTGATCCAGTGCGCCCCAGTTGTATTCGGTGATGGCTGTTTTGGTGCCGGGGTAATTCTCGGCTACCCACTGCTTCATGCGGCGGATCATCTGGATCGGTTCGTCGGTTGTGTCCTCGATCCAGCTTTCATCGTGATACGTGGGGTCCCACAGCGAGCGGGTCGAGCGCAGGCGCAGGGCCTGGGTGCTGGCGTTCCCTGCCTCCGAAAGCGCCACGCCGCTGGCCTGGGGATAGTAATGCAAATCCAAGTAATCCAACAAGCGCACGCCATGCGTCGCCTCATATGCCTGCATCTGCTCTAAATACCATTCCGTAAATCGCCCATTATCGGGATCGGTGGAATCGGGGGCGGGGGAGCAACAGTTGCCGGCGTCCGAGCAGAAGTACGCGCACCAGCCCCACGTCACCGGACCGAGCGTCTGCGCCGAGGGATCGGCAACCTTGATCGCCGCTGCGTAGCTGTAGGTTTTGTCGCGCAGCTCGATGGCGGTGGTCTTCTCGGGATGTACATCGCGGTGGGTGCTGCTCCACAGCATCGGCTCGTTGTCAAGGTTGTAGAACTGTACCCCGCCATTCGCCGCCGTTCCAAATTCACCGACCAGGTGATCGATCCAATCAGTCACAAACGTCTGAGTAATGGCGATGCTGGTGTCCTGAGGCGCATTACCCGTGATGAACACCTCGCCTATTTGTCCATTACCGCAATCGGTATCCCACGGATCGACTGAGTCCTGAGCGCCGTACTTACTCACCTTGAAGCCACAGTCATACGGATGGCCTTCCAGGCGGCGGTTGGGCGTCCAGCCGATGAGAGGCATAGTCTGAATCGTTTTGGTTCCGGTGCGGCGATCCTGCGCCACAAAAGCGTCCGCCGATTCGCTGGCTTTATCGGGGATGTTCTCGTAGTACCAATCCGCGCCGGTGTTGTGGACGTTGAGCGTCCAATTGTAGCGTGAGGTCGAATTGCCGCCCCGCCGGCGCACCGGCAGTTGCAGCTCCTCCGCCAGGGCTTCATCGGCAAAGTTCATCCCGTAGATGTAAGGGCTGATCGGACGCCGGTCGGCGGTGACGTCGACGCTCAACGGGGGGCCTACGGTGGGTGGCGGCGGCGGCGGCGGAGTCGCGCCGGTGTCTAACAAAACGATCTGATCCACGTAAAAGGTCGGATGAGCATCCGCGGAATTGTTAAAAATCTCAATGCCATAGATGTGAAGTGAGGCATATCCCAACAAAGATACATCGACCTGTGTCCATGTATTAGCCACAGGCGTGACAGTCCGTTCAATCTCAGTGCCGCCATCAAAGTGCAATGTGAAGACGACAGGATAACCATCCCCTGTGCCGCCGTTGATCCACAAGCGCAGCGTATCGTAGCTGCTCGCATCCAGGCTACCATTCCAGTCTGCCAGCCACACGCCTGACCACCCACCGTCGTAAGTGATAGCAATCGAGTTTATACCCTGGTAAACCGGACTGGTATTGTTCAGGTTGACCGTCGCATCGTCATAGGTCGAGGCCGTCCATCCTGAAGGTAGCACGTCGTCGTAGATTATGGTTTCCGCCGATTGTGACAGAGCGGGATTTCCCACCCACAGCGCAGACCCCACACCCAGCAGCAGAACCAACGCCAGCAAAATCATCCATTGTTTGAAACGCATCGAAAATTTCCTCCTTCTCAACAAGTGAACAATGTCTTCGCATTCTCCGGCACCTCGCTATGCCACAGCCGCCGCATCTCCTCACACGTCTCCAGCAGATCATCGAGCTTCCCCTGCGCCTCGATATGCCCATCTTTCATCACAACAATGTGATCGGCGCGACGCAGGGCGACTTTGCGGTGCGAGACGGCCAGGCAGGTCGGCGGATTCGTGCCCTCGCGGTGCTCGAAGATACGCGCCCACAGTAGACGTTCGGTCTCTACGTCCAGCGCGCTGGAAAGGTCGTCGAAGACCAGCAGCTCCGGCTCGCGGACGAACATCCGCGCCGCCGCCGTGCGCTGAATCTGCCCACCGGAGAGCTTTACGCCTTTCGGCCCAACCTTCGTGTCCAATCCCTGCTCGAACTCGCCCAGGTCGTACTCCATCACGGCCATGCGGATGGCCTGCATCACCGCCGCGTCGTCGCGGTTCAGGCCCATCAGGATGTTGTTGCGCAGCACGTCGCTGAACAGGCGCGGGACTTGCGCCGTATACGCACAGCGCGGCGGCGTGAACCAGTCGTCCGGCTTCGTCACCGGTGCGTCGTTCCAGCGGACGTCGCCCGCGTCCTGGGGCAGCAGACCGAGCAACACGCGCAGCAGCGTCGTCTTCCCCGATCCCACGCGCCCGGTGACGACCGTGAGCGTCCCCGCCTCCAGGTGCAGGGCCACGTCCGCAATCCCATTTTCCGAATCGGGATAGCGGTAGGTCAACCCGCGCACGTCCAGCACGCGCAACGTGTCCGCCGGGGTCTTTTCGGGATAGGTCACGTCGGGGAACTTGCCATCGAGGTACACCGGGCTGAACGCCGTAAGGGCCTCCGGCGGCGCGCCCTCCATCAGGCGGCCCATCCGCTCCACCGATACGCCGATCTGCCGGTAGCGCGCCACCAGCAAGCCGGTGAACGTCGTCAGTTCGCTGATCCCGCCCAGCAGGAAGACGTAGAGCGAGAAATCACCCACCGTGAACGTCCCCGCACGCATGAATTGCCCGGCCAAGATTAAGATGACGCCTGTGCCCAGGTTGACGGCGTTGCGGAACAGTGAGCCAAGGATTGTGTTGAAGAGCCGGTCTTTGATGCTCATCTTCTTACGATCTTCGTTGATCTGGTCGAAGTGCGCCAGCACACTCTCCTCCGCCGTGGCGACCTGCACGGCTTGCACCGCCCCAAAGAGTTCGGCGATGAAGCCGGTGACGATGCCCGTGGCCTTGCGACTGGCGCGGCGGTAGCGCTCGATGCGCTCGGTGGCGCTGTTGGCGAGGATACCAACGATGATAAAAGGGATAATCGCCAGTCCGGCGATGGTCGGGTTGATGACCATCATCGCCACGACGGCGACGCCGCCGAAGGCTATCATCCCAATGATATCGTTGACCCACAGGGCGAACAGCGAAATCTCAAACACGTCGCCCCGGAAGCGGCTGATGGCTTCGCCAGGGGAGTCGGGCAGCGCGCTCGCGCCAGGCCGCCGCAGGACGTGCGTGAGCAGGTTCTTGCGCAGCAGCGTCATCGTGTTGCTGAAGAACGGCACGTTGGTGCTGATGAGGCCGAAGACGCCGCCCAGCCCGGCCAGCTCGCACGCCACGAGCGCCGCGATCAACGTCCAGATATTCCAGCCGGCCGCCCCGTCGCCGCTCAACAAATTGAAGAACTCCCGCATGATGAAGCCCGGAATCTGCCAGGCGGCGGTCATCACGAGCATAAACGTCAGATTCAGCGCCCACAACTGCCAGCGGTAGCGGATCATATCGAGAATGACCCGCCACGTCGGTAAGGTGGGGACCTTTTGGTCTAGTTTGTCATTTTTTTCTTCGACCATTGAGTTAGTTCCTTGACTGAAAGGGGTGTTTTTGGGCGGGCTTTGCCCGCCCAAAAACACCGAAAAAAAATCTCTACGCCAACACCTCTTCCAACCCCGTCTGCAACAACCCGTAAAACCGCGACGCCGGATCGCCGGCCAACTGCGCCCGGTCGCCGTGTTCGATGACGACGCCTTCCTGCAAGATCATCACCTCGTCGGCACGCTGCACCGTGCCGAGGCGGTGCGCGATGATGATCGCCGTCCGATTCTGCAGCAGCTTCTCCACCGCACGCTCGATGAGCTGTTCCGTCGCCGGGTCGAGGCGGGACGAGGCTTCGTCCAGGATCACCAGTCCCGGATCGCGCAGGAAGACGCGGGTGAACGCCAGCAGTTGCGCCTCCCCCGCCGAAAGCCCGCGCCCGCCCGTTTCCAGCTTCGTGTCCAGCCCCTCCGGCAGGCTGTTGTACCAGTCGGCCAGCTCCAGTTGGGCGATGACTGCCTGAATTCGTTCATCAGAAATGGCGGCATCGAAGAATGTCAGGTTGTCGCGCACGGTGGCCTGGAAAAGCTGCACGTCCTGCGTCACCATCGCCACCCGCTGGCGCAGCGCCTTGAGCGCCGGTTCGCGGATGTCCACGCCGTCCAGCCGGATCGCGCCCCGCTGCGGGTCGTACAGGCGGAAGATTAGCCGCGCGAGCGTCGTCTTGCCGCTGCCGGTACGCCCCAGCAGGCCCAGGACCCGGCCCGGTTCCAGGCGAAAGTCCACCGCCTTCAACACCGGCTCGTTATCGGCATAAGCGAACGATACCCGGTCGAAGTGAAGCGTGATCGCGCCGCCGCCGATGTCCGCGCCGGGGCCGTCTACCACCTTGTTGGGAATCGCGCGCAGCTCCGCCAGCCGCTCGGTGGCCGCCGCGATGTTCTGGATATTTTCGACCTGCTGCGTCAGCTCGCGGATGGGGCGTCCCAGCAGGTTAACATAATGAATAATCAGGAAGGCCGTCCCGATGGTGATAAGGTCAGCCCTGATCATAAAATAACTGCCGAGCAAAGCCATCCCATTGCCAACCCACAACATCGCGCCGCCCATGGAACGCACCACGAAGAACATCCGCCAGGTCTTCTTCCAGTGCCCCAAATTGGTATACGCCAGTTCGTACAGCCCGCGCAGCACAAAATCCACCGCGCCGCTGGAACGGATGTCCTCCGTGCCAGAAAGCCGCTCCTCCAGATAGCCGAACAACTCCGAGGTGGATTCGCGGAACGCTTTCTGGAACGGCACCGCCAGCCCACGTACCGCATTCAACCCAAAGAGCGCGAAGACGGCAAAGCCCGCGAATGCCGCGCCGAGCCGCCAATCCTCCAAAGCCAGCGCGATGAGGATGCCACCCAGTAACAACAGGTTGCCGATGACGCTGATGACCAATTGCGAGAAGAAGTTCGATAGCTCCATCACGTCGCCGTCAATGCGCTCGATCAGCTTGCCCGGCGGCATCTCGTTGTGGAATGTCATATCCAGATAGATGCAATGGCGCGCCATTTCACCGCGCAAGGCATTGGTCGCCGTCCACGCCACATTCTCGCCGAAATACGATGCGCCAATCGCCACCACTTGCTGCACCAACGCCAGGCCGATATAGAGCACGGCCGACATCAACAAAACGCGCGTCTCTGCACCCATTTGCGCCGCATCAATGAAACTGCGCATGATTTGGGGATTGAAAACCTGCAAACCAATACTGCTGAGCAACAAAACTGCCAAAATGGTGAAATGCAGTCTCTGCGGTTGGATGTGACGGGCGAGTAAATCCCAGTAGCTTTTCAACGGGATGTTCATACACAATCCTTGAGTGACACTTGAGTCAAACGTCAAAGAGAGGCGAAGTATTTATGAAGCCTACTTTGGTTGACGGACAAGGCAACATTATACCACAAATAAACAACTTCTAAGCTTGTCATCGGGGTTTTGTGTGTTAGAATCACTTTTTGGAGTTTGACATACATATGGTGCATATTCTTCCACTTTTATTGTACACAGGCCTGGGGGGCGGGGCTCTGCTGCTTGGCTTATCGTCGATTCCACGACTGGGCTTCTTGCGCAAACCTGTGAACGCCGCCTGGTTGACGCTACTCGCCTTTCTCTGGCTACTCCTGCCCCAACAAGGCCGCTGGCTGCCATCGCTATGGGCGCCGGCATCAATCTTGGGTGGGCAGATTTTGCTGGACATGACACCCGCCCTGTGGTGGCTGGGCCTGATTGTGACATTGATCTTCGCCGGCGTGGCCTGGTTCGAAGTGGCTGAACGCCGGGAAAACCCTAGGTTATCTGGTACAGTCGTCCTTATCATCTTGATGTTCACGTGGTTGACGTTGATGAGCGGTTCGTTGCTCACCATACTGGCAATGTGGGCCGTATTCGATTTGGTATGGGGGATTGCCGGATTGATGTCCGGTGCGGGCGGCGAACGCGTTGTTTTTGGCATGGCACTGCACGGCATCGCGTCCCTGATCCTGTGGGCGGCCTCGCTGTTTATGCAACAAAGCGGGGTCAGCGAGCTGTGGTGGCTGATGTGGCCGAGCGAACCAATGTTGATCCTGCTCCTGACAGCCGCGTTGATCCGCGTGGGCTTCTACCCGTTCCAAATTGTCTTCCCGGCAGGACTCGGCTTAACGCGCTCACTCAGTCTAGTGTACTTTATGGGGCCAGTGACGGGCGTTGCCCTGCTCTACCGCCTGACAATGCTGCCGGGCATCCAACACCTGCCGGGTTGGGTAACAGTCTGGGGCGTCCTGGCGGTGCTGTGGAGTGGCCTGATTGCCTGGCTGGGCCACCGCCAGCCGACTGTGGCCGGCGCCTCTCATGCGCTATTTATCGGACTGGTGACCGGGGCCTGTGTCATCGGATCCGGGCCATTGTTGCTGCTCGTGTCTGGACTGTGGGCAGCCGGTGGTGCGTTGCTGGCTCTGGGCCGTGGCCGCGACCGCCATGCCATCGCGTGGACATGGCCGATGTGGTTGGCCGTGCTCTTTTTCCTGGGCGCGCCGCCGTCTCCTGTTGGAAGCCTCTACGCGCAATTGGTCGAGGCGCTCCCGTGGGCGCTGCGTATTGCGCTGTTCATGGGTACGAGTTGCACCGGCGCTGTGTTCATCCAGCGCGTCGCCCCGATGGCGCGCGGTGCATCGACACCGCCGGCGCTGTGGCAACGCGTGACGATGATCGCCGGGCTGGGCATCGTCACAGTGACACTGCTGGCAACCGCGTTCCTCGTCGGACCGCTGTATGGCGAGGCACAGTTATCCTTCTCCTGGTTGGGATATGGGTTCTGGGTGCTGAGCGTTCTGGGCGCAGGGGCACTGGTCTACTGGGGTAAGCCCTTGCGCGAACAAGCGCGTTATAGCCAACCAGTGCTGGAATTCATCGACCTGCAGTGGCTCTACCGTTCAGTATGGCGCGGCGCCGAACATCTATTGAGCGTTTTACGCATCACCGCCGATGTGCTGGAAGGAAGCGCATCGCTACTTTGGTCGTTGCTAATCCTGCTTTTGATCTTGTTGGTGGTGGGAAACCGATGAATCCGTTCAACGCCTGGCTAGACCAGATCTCTTCGTCCATTTCGATGCCAGCTGCCTGGGCCATTTTCCTCACCGGTGCCGGCATTTATCTGATCAGCGCATGGCGCATCCGCTTCCTGATTTTGATCGCGCAATACTTCTTCGTTGGCATCCTCTACGCGCGGATTTTCGACACGCGCCCGGAGATGGCCATGTTGAAAATTTTGGTAGGATGGTTGATTTGCGGCGCATTTTTGATCAGCGCGCGCATTCGCACCAACACCATCGCTCGCGAACAGGCGCGGAAGCATAACGAAGCAACGGAGGGCGACACCCAGCCAGACATACACCGCCACCCCAGTTGGGCCTCCAACCTGCCCTTCCGTATTTTCTCACTTATCACTATGACGGTCGTGGCGTATCTAGCCTCGCAGAAGTATCCCCTGCCATTTATCTCGGCGGATCTGGCGCTGGCCTGTTTCATCCTGATTATTTTGGGCGTGCTCTTCATCGGCACAGAAGAAAACGACGTGATGATCGTCGGCGTGGGCGTGCTCAATCTACTGGCGGCGCTGGATATTTTTTACTCAGCGCAAGACCCCGCGCTGCTGGTGACAGGGCTGTTGGTAATGGTTAACCTGCTCGTCGGGCTGGCAATCTCCTATCTCGCCGTGGTTGAGGTGGCCGAATGACGCTTCCCGGTCCTATCGTATTGATCGGCCTTCCTCTAGCGGTCGCGACCCTGCTTCAGGTGTTGCGCCGTTGGACGGCGATCACCGCATCGCTGGCGACGCTCACGGCACTCTTTGGCGGGCTGTTGGTCGCGTCCTCGCCTTTGCTCGACGCACTCTTACCGCTTAGTGCGGTCAACATCGCTATTGACCAGCCACTCTACATTCTAGGGCGCGTGTTGGTCATCGAACCGGTGGACCATCTGCCCCTCATCTTCATTTTCTTCACGGCAGCCGCACTGTTTGTTATCGCCTGGCGACTGCTCCCCCATTCCAACTTTTTCCCTACGGGGCTGATGATGGTGGCGATGCTGGCCGGGGCGATGATGCTCAAACAGGTGGTCTACACGGCCTTGCTGGTCGAGATCGCCGCGGTACTCGCCGTTTTCCCCCTACTCGAACCAGTCGGCGGACGGTATGGCGGCGGCAGTGGTAAAGGCGGCGCACGTTACGTCGCCTATGTCACCCTGGCGCTGCCCGGCCTGATGATTACCCAGTTGCTGTTGGAACTTTTTGCCATCTTCCCCAACGACACAGGGCTGCTGCAAAGCGCGACCGTTCTGCTGAGCTTGTCCTTCGCCATTTTGCTCGGTGCTGTGCCCTTCCAGGCGTGGCTCTCGACCATCGCCACCGATGGCTCGCCGCCGGTCGTGACCTTCCTCTTCACCGTGAATATGGGTGCGGTGTGGTTCATGTTACTGGCGTACCTGGAATCCTACGCGTGGCTAGGACAGCAGGCGATGTTTGGCCCGCTTTTCACCACAGTCGGCCTGTTGATGATGATAATCGGCGGGTCGCTGGCAGCCGCCCAGCGCCGCCTGGGTCGTCTGATCGGTTACGCGACGCTGGTGGACAATGGCGCGATGTTTATGGCGCTGGGGACGCGGCAGGTTGCCGGGGTGGCACTCACCGTGATGATATTGATAGCGCGCCCACTGGCGCTAGGCCTGATGACGATGGGCCTGGACGGTCTAAAGCGCTTGAGCAGTGGTGAAACAAATACCGCTACAAGCAGGGCAAGCAGCACCGCATCTCTGGAAGGCGCGGGGTGGCGCGCACCCTGGCGTGCAGTCGCCTTTGTCGTCGGCGGGATTGCTATGGCCGGGTTTCCACTGTCGTTGAACTTTGCCGCACACTGGGGACTTTATCGCGTTATCGCCGAGACGAATCTATTCCAGGCCATTTTAGCCTTGATGGGCTGCGCGGGTGTGATGATGGGCGTCATCGGTGTCGCCCGCATGTTGTTCGCACCGCTGCCAAAAGCGGCACCGCAAGAGCGCACGGCAACGCAGGAACCCGTGGCAACGCTAGAACCCGTTGATAAAGGCAGTGCGCGGGAGGATCCGGTCGTCCTGTTCTTGATCATAGTATTGATCGGCCTGACGCTGGCGCTCGGCATATTCCCGGGGTCGATCGGCCAAATCGCTTTACACATGGCTGAGGGCTTTACCTTCTTCTAGGGGATAGTGGAATGACGCTAAGTCTGTCAGATTTTCGCGTCCGCCAACGGGACTATCTCCTGAGCATCGCGCAGGCGATGATATCGCGTCTGAACGTGCGCGCAGTGCTGCGCCTGATCCTGCAAGGGGCAGTGGATATGCTGCAAGGCCAGTCAGGGCTGATCGCGCTGTACAACCCGGATGGGGCCTTCGCGTTCTGGGCCAGTTATGGCCTGCCGCCCGCGCTGGTCGATGCCTTCCAACCGCTCGTTGAGGGCTTGCCGGCCGTGGAGAAGGCAGAGGATTTCGCCATTCCCCATCTTTCGGAGAAGCTCGCGCAGATTGCCGAGGAGACCGGGCTGCTCCTGCGGCAGGTCGTGGCGCTGCCGATGGTGGTCGATGCGGCTGACAGTGCAGACATCGCGGAGGCCGATCTCCGGCGTCGTCGCCTGAGTGGAGAACAACGCCAGGATTTCCTCGGTGTGCTCTTCGTCTTCCGCTCGCATAGCCTGAGCTTCTCGCCGGATGACCGCCAAGTCCTCAAAAGCTTCGCCGATTACGCTGCCATCGCGGTGAACAACGCGCAGTTGTACGAAGCGGCGGTCACAGAGCGCGGACGTCTCGATGCCCTGCTCGAATCCAGCGGCGACGGCATCATGGTCCTGCGTCCCGATATGAGCATCGAACGGCTCAACCGCGCGTTGGCCTCGCTCACCGGCTGGACCGCCGACGAGGCTGTGGGGCGGCAACACGACGAGATCATCGTTTGGGCACGGCAAAGCTCCGAGATAACGCTTAACCAAGCGATGGAACAGGGCTGGCCATCGCGCGAAAGCGGCGCAACACTGGGGCGCACGGCGGCGACCAGCCGCACGCTTTACGTGGAAGGCGAACTGCGGCGACGCAACGGCAGTGTGGTTTCCGTGGGGATCACCTACGCGCCCCTACTAGCGCGCAACGGACGGCTGATTAACATCATCAGTACCGTCCGCGACATCACCCGTTTCCGCGAGGCCGACGTCCTCAAGGATACGTTCATCTCTGTCGTCTCGCACGAACTCAAGACGCCGGTTGCCATCATCAAAGGCTACGCTGAAACGCTACGCCGTCCGGAAGCGCGCCGCAACCCAGCACTGGTCGAGGAAATGCTTGAATCGATCACCGAGGAGTCGGATCGTCTGGCGCGCCTGGTCGACGATTTGCTGGACGCATCGCGTCTGCAGGCCGGCGGGTTGCCCTTCCGCGACGTGGAGGACGTAGACCTGCGCTTCATCGCGCGCCGCGTCATCGAACGCTATGCGTCGCAGGCATCAAACCATCGGCTCATCCTGGATTTCGTCCCGGCGGACGATTTCCCCACCGTACGCGGCGATCCGCAGCGTTTGGAGCAGGTGCTCGACAACCTCGTCTCCAACGCCATCAAGTATTCGCCACGGGGCGGTATAGTCGAGATTAAGGGAGAAGCTTCAACCGTCGAAGTCGTTATCTCGGTGCGCGACGAGGGCGTGGGCATTCCGCTGGAAGAACAAGAACGCATTTTCAGCCGCTTCCACCGGATCGAAAACCCGGAGACGCGTGCCGTTTCCGGAACCGGGTTGGGGTTGTACCTCACCCGGGCGATCATGCAGGCGCACGGAGGACGCTGCTGGGTCGATAGCGTCCCCGGAAAGGGCGCAACGTTTTATGTGGCCCTACCCCGGGAGACTGGTTTGGTGTTATGGCGTGAGCCTGGCGACGGAACGGATCTGGCGCAGCAAACGCCGTTAAATGAAACGATTGTTTTTGATGTATAATCATCCAGACGAAACGCTTAACAATATTGGATGTAAACGATAACCCTGAAGGAGTAATAACAATGTCACCAAAGTATTATGCCACCGTTGCGTGCCCTGCCTGCGGGACGCGCTTTCAGACGCCGGTCGAACAAATTCTCGACGTGCGCGTTAGCCCCGAAGTGAAAAACAGGCTGCTCAGCGGCGGTGTAAATGTCGCCATGTGCCCGGCTTGCGGCAACGGCGGGGCGCTCAATATCCCGTTCATCTACCACGATCCGGAGAAAGAGGTCGCGCTGCTCTTCCTCCCCTTCGGTATAGGCAACGGCGAAGTGGAACGACAGAAACTGGCCGGGCAATTAACCCGCCAATTAATGGACGCCATACCGCAAGAGGAGCGCAAAGGCTACCTCTTCCAACCAGAAACCTTCATCACTATGGAAAACATCGTCAAGCGGGTGTTGGAATTGGAAGGCGTCACGGACGAGGATATGGAACGCAGTGAAAAACAACGCGCATTCCTGGATAAATTCTTGTCTGCCTTGGAAGAAGAATGGCCCGCGCTGCTGGCAGACAACGAAGCGCTGCTCGATGAGAACTTCTTCGGCCTGCTGCAATACACGATGCAGGTCATCGCAATGTCTGGCGCGAGTGGTGGCGACTTCAGCAAGGTAGAAAAGGGCTACAACTACCTTGTTGAAAATACGGCCATCGGCCAACTACTTAACAAACGCACAGAAGTTGTGCGCAAATTTGCCGATGATCCCACGCAAACCACGCTTCTGGAAGCATTGATCGCCGCCCCAGATGACGAGACGGTCAAAGTCCTGGTGCAATCAGGCCTGGGCTTGATGGATTACTCATTCTTCCAGCAATTGGTCTACCGGATGGAGGCCACAGAAGATCCCGAGGAAAAGGCACACCTCACCCAACTACGCCGCAAAATTCTGGAAACCCGTGACGCGATTATGGAAGCCAGTGAGGACATCGCCCGCGAACGCGCGCAGCTCCTCGAAAAGCTGCTTAACACAGAGGATCCACTCAAGATGGCGCGCAGCTATCTCTCCGAGTTGGACGATACGTTCGCGCTGGTTCTGCGGTCCGAGTTGACGGCGGCGCGCACGCGCGGCGACAAGCACAGTCTCGAAGCGCTCCAACGCATCACCACAGTGCTCAATCAGGTCACAGAAGAAAATATGCCGGCAGAAGTCGTTCTTGCGCGGCGGCTATTGATGGCGACTTCGGACGAGCAGGCTCACGAGATTTTGAAGAGCAACCAGCAGTTGCTCCAGCCGCAGTTCTTCCAATTCCTGACCGGTATCGAAGCCTCTTCGCGGGAACAGGGCGAAACGCAAACGGCAGATCAATTGGCACGCATCCGCGCGCTGGCGCAGCAATACGCACCGCAGCCCGAGGTAGCGCCAGAAGCGCCGCCCGCCGCGGCACAGCCCCCCACGCCACCCGAGGACGAGACGCGAACAGCTTCAGGGTTGATTATCGCCAAGCGATAAAAGCAAAGAGTGGTAACGGGTAACTGGTAAGCAGGGATTAGCACCCAATCCCCAATTACCAATTACCGGTTACCCATCACCGAGGAGGAAACGATGGCGGGAAAACTGATCCTGGTAGACGGCCATTCGCTGGCGTATCGCGCGTTCCACGCGCTGCCGGCCGATATGCAAACCTCGTCGGGGGAGCTGACGAACGCCTCCTACGGGTTTGCGTCGATGCTGCTCACCGTGCTCAACGACGAACAGCCCAACTACGTCATTGTGACCTTCGACAAGGGACCGTCGTTCCGCGTGCGGGAATACGCCGAATACAAAGCCCACCGGGAGAAAATGCCCGCCGAAATGCGCAGTCAAATGGAGCGCGTCCGCGAGATCGTGGACACGCTCAACATCCCCATTGTGATGCTGCCGGACTACGAGGCCGACGACGTGCTGGGCACGCTCTCCCGTCAGGCCGCCGAGCAGGGGCTGGACGTCGTCATCGTCACTGGCGACCGCGACGCGTTGCAACTGGTGGACGAGCGCATCACCGTGCTCACCTCCGGGCGGCGCTTCTCCGACACCTTGCGCTACACGCCCGCAGCGGTCCGTGAAAAGTACGGGCTGGAACCGCAGCAGCTTATCGATCTCAAAGCGTTGATGGGCGACACGTCCGACAACATCCCCGGCGTGCGCGGTGTGGGTGAGAAAGGCGGTATCGGGTTGCTGCAAAAATATGGCACGCTGGACAACCTCTACGCACATCTCGACGAACTCACCACGCGCTACCAGACCGCGCTGACCGAAAACCGCGACATGGCCTACCTCAGCCAGCATCTGGGCCGTATCGTGCGCGACGCGCCGGTCACGCTCGATCTCGAAGCCGCGCGCACCGACAAGGGCTACGACCGCGAGCGTGCGCTGGCGCTGCTACAACAACTCGAATTCCGCACGCTGGTGCGGCGACTGCCCGGCGCGGAGGAACCCGGCTCCCAGCAACCAGCTTCCGGCAACCAGCAACTCTTGCTCTTCGGCGAAGTTGCCCCCACCCCGCACTCGGCAGTTGTACCCGGCCTTGGCGATTATCACGCCGTGGTGGACGAGGCAGAACTGGCGGGAATCGCCGCGCGCCTCGGCAAAGCATCTAGTATCGCGGTCGATACCGAAACGACCGGCACAGATGCGCTGCTGGCGGACCTGGTTGGCCTCTCGTTCACCGACCGCGAAGGCGCAGCGTGGTACCTCCCGGTGCGCGCGCCGGAGGGCGAACCAGTTCTACCCCTCGAAACAGCGCAGAAGTATCTCGGCCCCGTACTGACGAACCCACGGATCGCCAAGATCGGCCACAACCTCAAGTACGACGTCGAAGTGCTGTATCGCCACGGCTTCACCGTCGCCGGGTCGTTGTTCGACACAATGATCGCCGAGTGGGTGCTCAATCCCAACTCCGGCAACCTGGGCCTCAAAAACCAGGCCTGGGCGCGTCTGGGCGTGCAGATGACGGAAATCACCGCGTTGATCGGTACGGGCCGCGACCAAAAGACGATGGATCAGGTTGCGCTTGCGCAAGTCACCCCCTACGCCAGCGCCGACGCCGATATGACCTTCCGCCTGTCCGCACTCCTGCAGGCCGAACTTGAGCAGCGCGAGCAGACGGCGCTCTTCCGCGACCTGGAAATGCCGCTGCTGCCGGTGCTGGTCGACATGGAAATGGCCGGCGTGAAACTGGACACAACCTGGCTGGAGACGCTCTCCGCAGAACTGGCGGTGCGCCTGAACGATTTGGAACGCGATATCTACCGGCACGCGGGCACGGAATTCAATATCAACTCGACACAGCAGCTCTCGGACGTGCTCTTCAAACGCCTGGGATTGCCCGCGCGCGGCATCAGCAAAACCAAATCGGGCCACTACTCCACTCGCGCTGGCGTCCTGGAGGATTTGCAGGGCGCGCATCCCATTGTGGATACCATTCTGGCGCACCGCGAGCTATCCAAGCTCAAATCCACCTACGTAGACGCGCTGCCGCAACTGGTCAATCCGCACACCGGGCGCGTGCACACCTCGTACAACCAGACCGGCACGGTGACGGGCCGGCTGTCGTCGTCGAACCCGAACTTGCAGAACATCCCCATCCGCTCACAGGAAGGACGGCGCGTGCGGCGGGCGTTCGTGGCGGGAGATGGCTGGCGGCTGATCGGCGCGGATTATTCGCAGGTGGAATTGCGGGTGATGGCCCACGTCTCCGGCGACGAAGGCCTGATCGGCGCATTCGAACGTGACGAGGACATCCACGCGACGACGGCGGCAGCGGTCTACGCCGTGCCGTTGGATGAGGTTAGTTACGATCAACGGCGCATCGCCAAAGCCGTCAACTTCGGCCTGATCTATGGGCAGAGTGCCTACGGCCTCTCCAAGCAACTCGGCATCAGCGTCGAAGAGGCCGATGGCTTTATCAAGCGCTACTTCGAGCGGTTCCCCCGCGTGCGCGCGTATATGGATCAGGTACAGCGCGAGGTCGTCGAACGGGGTTACGTGGACACGCTGCTCAACCGACGGCGTTTCTTCCCAGAACTCGCGCCCGACAGCAACCTCCCCGTGCAACAACGCCAGGCCCTGCAACGCATGGCAATCAACACGCCGATTCAAGGCAGCGCGGCGGACATCATCAAGCTGGCGATGCTGCGCACCCACCGGATGCTCAAGGAAAGTGGGCTACGCACGCGGATGATCCTCCAGGTTCACGATGAACTGGTGCTGGAAGCGCCGGAGGACGAACAAGAACGCGCGATTGACTTGTTACGCGAAGCGATGGGACAGGCGTTCGAGTTGATCGTTCCACTCAAGGTGGATGTGGAGGTGGGAACGAATTGGGAGGAAATGCAGCCCTAATTCTATCAACGAAAATCAGCATCCCGCCGCTACGCGAAGACTGCGCACCGCGCCCGCGGCTGCTCGAGCAATGCGCAGCGGGATTGGCGCACAAGCTGCTCCTTGTCTCTGCGCCGGCCGGTTTCGGCAAGACGACGCTGCTGACGGTGTGGATTCATCACGAGCAACAGCACCACCATGTGCAATTTGGGTGGCTCTCGTTGGACCGCGAAGACAGCGCGCCGACACGTTTTTGGACGTACTTCATCCACGCGCTGCAAGTCGCCGTTCCGGAATTGGGCGAAACCGCCCTGGGGATGTTGGAAGCCAGCGAGCAACCGCCCATCGAAAACGCCCTGACCGTATTGCTCAACGCCATCGTCGCACACAACCAGCCATTGGCGTTAGTCTTAGACGATTATCACCTGCTCGAAGCGCCGGCAATCCACGAAAGCCTGCTCTTCTTCCTCGAACACCAACCACCCCACTTCCTCCTCGTCCTCGCTACGCGAATCGATCCCCCTTGGCCCCTAGCGCGGCTGCGCGCCCGGCAGCAAATCGCGGAGGTGCGCCAGAACGACCTACGCTTCACCAATGAAGAAGCTGCCGAGTTTTTCCATCGTTCGATGCGCTTGCACCTAGCATCGGAGGACGTCGCCGCATTGGGAGCGCGCACCGAAGGCTGGATCGCCGGTCTGCAAATGGCGGCGCTCTCGCTGCAACGGCAATCCGACGCACGCGCGTTCGTCGCCGCTTTCACCGGCAGCGACCGGTACATCTTCGACTATCTGCTCGAAGAGGTCTTGCAACAACAGTCGCCGCTCGTCCAGGAGTTTTTGTCGAAAACCGCCATCCTTGATCGGATGTCACACGAACTCTGCGATGTTGTGCTGGAACGCACCGACAGCCAGGAGATCCTCGCGTACCTGGAACGGGCCAATCTTTTCCTGATCCCGCTGGATCACGAGCGGCGTTGGTATCGCTTTCACCACCTCTTCGCGCAGTTGTTAGTCAGCCACGGCAAAAAACTCGGCCTGGATGACGCCCCATACCATCGCCGCGCCAGTGCGTGGTTGGAGGCCCACGGATTGCCTGCCGCCGCGCTCGGTCACGCCCTCCAGGCCGAGGATTTCGAGGAGGCGGCGCGCATCGCGGAAGACAACGCATTGGTGATGCTTGGTCAAGGCCATTTGGGGACGCTGGCCGCGTGGCTCGACGCGCTGCCGGAATCCCTCATCCATGCCCGACCATGGCTCTGTGTGGCGCACGCCTGGGCGACGATCTACGCAGGCAAAGTCGAGGTCACCGAGCAATGGCTGGCGCGGGCGGAAATCGGCCTCCGAGAAGGCGATTGGGGCGCGAGAGACGATGAATCCCGGCGTATTGCCGGGCACATCGCGTTGATCCGCGCCCAGGTCTGTGGTCTGCGCAACGATCACGCGCGGACCACACCGTTCGTACGGCAGGCTCTGGAGTTGCTCCCGCCAAAAGATGAGATGGGCCGGATCATGGCCTACTCACAGTTGGGTATTGGACTGCGCCAAGAAGGAGAATTCGACGCGGCAGAAATGGCCCTGGAACAAGCCGTCGCGTTGGCCGAGTCGCAGCAGAGCAATCAGGTGACGATCTTTGCCCGGTATCATCTGGCTGCCCTGTGGGTGTGGCGCGGGCAGCTCGATCGCGCCGCGCAGGAGTTCCGGCGCATCATCCAGAGCACACAAGCAGATAAAGTTACGTCGTCCATGATCTGCCTGCCCTACCAGGCGCTCAGCCGTATCGCGTGCGAACAGAACCATCTGGATGAAGCCCTGGACATGACCCGTCAAGGGTTGGCACTGGCCGAACAATGGGGACACGGCGAGTTCATCCTCACCGGCTATATCGATCTGGCCGAAGTGCTGCTGGCGCAAGGGGATGCGCCGGGCGCACTCGACGCTATGACGCGGGCCAAACACCTGAGCGGGGATATGATCTGGCCTTCGTGGATGGAGGCGCTGGACGTCAAGATGCAGTGGAGCGCCGGGAATCTGGCGGCGGTCTCTGCGTGGGCGCGCGACTTCGAGACTCGCCAAACGACGCTGGTACTGAGTCTGCAGAACGTCGCCATTTATTTGATGCTGGCGCGCGCGTGGGTGATCGAAGCGCGTTGGCCTGAGGCACGGGATTTGTTGCGCCGGGTTTGGGCCATAGTCGGTGCGACGGAAATGATGCGCCGCAAACTGGAGACGCTGATCCTGTCCGCGTTGGCTTATGCAGGAAGCCAGCAATCCCAGAAAGCCGGCGAAACGCTGGAAGAGGCGCTGGCGTTGGCCGAGCCGGAGGGCTACGTGCGCGTTTTTCTGGACGAGGGTGCCGGCATCATCCCGTTATTGCAAACGATTCCGCTGCACAGTCCGTGGCGCGGGTATGCGCGTCACCTGCTGGCCGAACACGCGCGCACAGAAGCCGCCAAATATCCCGCGCGGCCCGGTGACCTGGTCGAGCCGTTGAGCGCGCGCGAATTGGAAGTGTTACATCTGCTCGAAACCAGCATGGACATCCAGCAAATCGCCGCCCATCTGTTCGTCGCCCCCAGCACCGTGCGCACGCATGTCCGCAATCTCTACGCCAAATTGGGCGTCGGTCGCCGGATGGAGGCAATCCAGCGGGGCAAAGAGTTAAAATTGATCTGAAGGATGCAAGAAGCAAGAGGCAGGATAAAAACGACCTCCGGGGTTTCGAGAAGAATCCCGGAGGTTTGTTTTATCCTATCCTCCGCACAATACCTAATTTTGAGGATGACGTCTGGGCCAAGTTTTTGTATGATGAAATGGAAAGAGGTGTGCCATGAACAATCCTGACAGTATTACCGGTCAAACGTACTATCAAATCCAGGTGAAAGGCCGACTGGATGCCGCCTGGTCGGATTGGTTCGATCACTTCGAGATCGTGTATCACGAAGACTACACCCTGCTAACCGGGCCAGTTCCCGACCAGTCCGCACTATTGGGGCTGTTGCTGAAGCTGCACGATTTGGGGTTGACCGTCGTTGCTATCAACCCGATCAACGCATCGAAGCTATAGCCGAAGGCAACAGGACAGGACTCAACAGAAAACAGTAAGGGTTAAGAACCAACCTAGCCAGTTGACCAGTCATCAACTCCCTAAGTTACTGATGCGGTTGTGGGATTTTTGTCTTATAGTTTTATGAAGGCCCAAAATTCTCAAAAAAGCGAGGTTAAATTATGCTTTACAGATGCTGTCTGATCGTGCTGCTTATCGTTAGCCTGGCAGCTTGTCGTCCATCGCCAACACCCGTAACGCCAACACCGAGTCACACGCCAACGCCAGCAGCCGAAATCGCACCTACCGCGATGCCGACTGGCACACCAGAAGCCACACCGATGACAGAGCAGCAGGTCGAGACGTATCTGGACGAGACGCCGCCGGGGTCTGAGCCGGTCTTGTTCCGGCCCGGTTCGGTATCGACTGGGGCGATTGAACTCTCTCTGGCGATTCATCCCAACCTGCAAGAGGTCTACTTTACCCGCCTGGAATCCGGCAAGGCGACCATTATGGTCAGCCGCCAGACGGACGATGGCTGGACGGCGCCCGAACCGGCATCTTTCTCCGGCGAATACGACGACGTGAACCCGTTCGTCAGCGCGGATGGGAAAAGGCTGTATTTTGCGTCCACGCGCTCGCCGGACGGCCAAACGCACATTTGGGTAACCGAGCGAGACGGCAACGAGTGGTCGACCCCCACCCGGCTGACCTTACCGCTGGAATCTGCCAACGGTGAATCGAGTCCAAGTCTCACGCGCGATGGCACGTTGTATTACGTCGCCGACTATCCTGAGCTTGGTGGAAACGGGCTATATCGCGCCCAACTCAGCGATGGGACGTACCAAACGCCCGAAAAAATCGATCTTCTGGTTGACACCGGTGAAATCGTGGAGGTCGAACCCTTCGTCGCGCCCGACGAGAGCTTTGTGCTCTTCTACTCAGCCGGGCGGCCCGACAATTTGATGCCGAACGGCAGAACCGGCGACATCTACATCGCCTTCCGGGATGGTCAAGGGCAATGGAGCGCGCCGCGGAATGTGGGCGTGCCGGTCAGTTCGTCCGCCGAGGAAAGCACCCCCACCCTTTCGCCGGACGGCCAATACCTGTTCTTTGCCAGCAATCGCACCGCCGGACAGCGCTTCCCGGACCTTTACTGGATCGACGCCGCGTTCCTGCAAACGCTCGAGCCGGTTGAAATCAGCCGAGACGGACTTCCCCTGAGCGCCAACGACTTGATGCATGGCTTCGACTTCGACCGGCCGGTGGACGAAGCGGCGTTGACGCCGCCCGTGCAAGCCGCCACACCGCTGAACACCTTCGAAGGCCGCCTGGAACTGCTGGGTGAACCGGAAGGTGGGCACGTCGAGATGGTGTGCGGGCAACTGGAGCCGGATCACCGTTACTTGCCGGAGTTCGATTTCGCGTTCGTACAGAGCGATGGTTACCTGATCCCCGTACAGCGGGGGCAGATTATTGCCGAGCATCCCTTGTGGAACCTCATCCTGGAGCCGGGGCGCGTCTGGCAGGAAGCGGGCGATGGCGACTACTCGCGGGCATCGCTACCGTTCGCGCTGATCACCAAGGGCAACAACGCGACGTTCAACGGCACGCTGACTTTCCTCTTTAACGCGCAAAGCGTCTCTAAAGTCTGGTATCAGATCACCCAGGAAACCACCAGCTACACCCGCGCCAATCTATGGGGTTTGCTGGATGCGACCTATTACCCCGGCCCGGTGGACAAGGCGGAACAAATCCGCGCCGACTTCGCCGCCGAACTGGCGGCCCGCCTGCCGACCAAGCTTATCGAGGCACTGGCCGAGGATTACCCAGACGTGGATGTCTCCGCTTTCGGACGCGGCGTCACACCCGCGCACATGACGTGGTACGGCGTGATGGTGAACGGCGTCAATTACGTCGGCGGCTGCCAGACGCGCTTTGGAACCTACCCTTACTGCGAATCTATGCGCGCCACCTCGTATTCCACCGCCAAATCAGCATTCGTCAGCGTGGCGTTGATGCGTCTGGCGCAGAAATATGGCGCGGAAGTAGCCAATCTGCTGATCAAGGCTTATGTCCCCGAATACGCTGCCAGTTCAGGCGATTGGGAGAGCGTCACTTATAACCACACAATCGATATGTCCACCGGCAATTATTTCTCGGACGGCTTTATGGCCGATGATACAGGCGCGAAAATGAACGAATTCTACGGCGCACAACCCTACAGCGCGCGGATCACTGCTGCCTTCACCGCGCCGAATGTGGCCGCGCCGGGCAAGCAGTGGGTCTACCGCACCAGCGACACCTTCATCCTTACCCGCGCCATGCATAACTACCTGCAAAGCCGCGAGGGGCTGGAGGCGGACATTTACCAATTTGTGGTAAATGAGGTCTACCGCCCACTTGGTCTCGGTCCGGGTGTGTACACAACGATGCGCACTGCCGATGACAACTGGCAAGGCCAGGCCGAGGGCGGCTACGGGACCTGGTGGATTCCCGATGACATTGCCAAGTTGGCTTTACTGCTGAACAACAACGGCGGTCAAATCAACGGCGAGCAAGTCTTGCATCCCGCCTTGCTCGCCGCGACGATGCAGCGCGATCCCGCGGACCGTGGCGTCAAGATCGACAGGCGGCAAATGTACAACAATGCCTTCTGGGCCACGCACTATACCGAGAGCGATGGCTTCGACTGCGAGTTCTGGATCACGGAAATGCAGGGCGTCAGCGGCAACGTGGTGGCATTGTTCCCCAACGGCATCACCTACTACTATTTCAGCGATAACCAGGAATTCACCTGGGACGCAGCGCTGCGCGAGTCCGACAAGATGATTCCCCTGTGCGTCACAGCGCAGACGCCTACCCCCATGCCCCAGGCGACTGCTCCTGCCGTCAAGAATCTGCGCGAGAGCATCGACTTCAGCACCGGCAAAGGGCCGGTCTATAGCCAGGACTGGTCTCCCGATGGACGCTTGCTGGTGACGGCCGATTATGATCAAGTGCTCGTGTGGGACATCGAAGCACGGCGCGAGGCGGGCGTGTTGGAAGGGCACACCGACTTTGTGTGGGGATTGCGCTGGTCGCCGGACGGGAGCGTCCTGGCTTCGGCCAGCCAGGACGGGACAGTGCGATTATGGGACATGGCAACCTATAACGAGATCGCCGCTTTGCAGACGGGATGGGCGTTTTGCGTGGATTGGTCGCCGGATGGGAAGACAGTGGTGGTGGGCAACCGGACCGGCAGAGTGCAACTGTGGGACGTCGAGACCCGGCAGTTACTTGATAGCTGGCAAGGCGCTACACCCTCTATCGTCATCAGCGTTGACTGGTCACCGGATGGCAAAACCGTGGCTGCCGGTGAGTTTGACGGCAACATCGTCCTGTGGGACGTCGCAACCGGAAAAGCGCGCCTCACACTCGCGGGATATACGTCCGCCCGGCGCGATGTGAATGGCTTAGCCTGGTCGCCGGACGGGCAGCTACTCGCCACAGCGCATCAGGATGGGCAGGTGCGACTCTGGGATGGTGCAACGGGCGAGTTGGTGCGCGCCATCGACGCGCATCGCGGCTGGGCCAGAGGTGTCGCCTGGTCACCGGATGGAAAGTGGCTCGTCTCAACAGGCGAGGACAAGCGTATTTGCCTGTGGGACCCGGAGACAGGCTCCGAGTACGCCGAGCACCACAATCGCTTGCCCGTGTGGAGCGCGGCCTGGTCGCCGGATGGGACTAAAGTCGCTTCGGGCGGCGGCGGTTACGAGCAGCCACACGTCGGCGCGACGATTGTGTGGGCAGTCCCCACCGAACCATCACCCACCGTCGCGATACCCGCCTCCCTCGCGCTCTCCGCACCGCCGGGGAATCCGCCGGTTCTGGATGGGCAGATTTCTGCTGGCGAATGGGACGGCGCGTTGCGTCAGGAATTCACCGACGGCGGTGAACTGCTGCTGATGCACAGCGATGGCTACCTCTACGTGGCGGTGCGGACAAATTTCACCGCACCCGCTGATGTCGTATCCGCAGTCTGCCTGGCGCGCGGCGACCAGGTCTTTATCCTTCATTCGTCCGCCTCCCTCGGCACAGCCGTTTTTCAACGTGACGGCGCGCAGTGGCAAGCGACGCAAACCTTCGACTGGGCGCTCAACGAGCTGTCCGAAGACCCCGCAGAAGCGGAGCAGCAGCGGCAGATCTACCTGGCGGAAAACCGTTGGCTGGCGACCCTCGGCACGGCGACTACGACCGGGGAAGTCGAGTACCAGATTGCCGTGCCGGAGGAGCAGTTCTCTCTGGCGATGGCCTATCTGCTGCCGCCCCGCACATCCAGACTCGAGGCGGCTTGGTGGCCGGCTAATCTCGCAGACGATTGCCGCAAGATTAGTCTGCTGCAAGGCGATTCCGGTCAGGGGAAGAGTACCCCCTTACGGCTAAAGTTTGCACCCGAAACCTGGGTCACGGTCGATCTCAGCAAATGAAAAGGAAAGGAGTGGCTTATGTTGCAACAGTATCTCTTGATCATCTGGCAATGGATGAGTACAGTCTTCATAAAAATGCTCGTGGTCTGGTGC
>DAIUDK010000069.1:0-27550 GCA_036845725.1 Chloroflexota bacterium | reverse complement strand
TGGAGGATTCCTGGGCTGCGCCGTGATTCCCCCGTTTTTTTGATAAGATACTTTTAGGAGGCAATGATGTCCAAGTACGTTACACCAAGCCGTGTATCCGTTGTCGAAAAACTGTTAACCGCTAACGAGCAGGTGGCGGCGGACAACCGTGACTACTTCGCCGCACGCCACGTCACGGTGATCAACATTATGGCGTCGCCGGGTGCGGGGAAGACCACGCTGCTCATGGCAACCATCGAGGCGCTGCCGGAGCGCCGCATCGGCGTGATCGAAGGCGATGTGGCCTCGCAGGTCGACGCGGAAAAGATCGCGGAGACGGGAACGCCTGTCGTGCAGATCAACACCGGTGGCGCTTGTCACCTCGACGCGCCGATGATCCGCCGTGCGCTGCCCGCCCTACCCCTCGACGACCTCGAAGTGGTGTTTGTCGAGAACGTCGGCAACCTCATCTGTCCGGTCTCGTTCGATCTGGGGCAGAGTTACAACGTGGGCCTGCTCAGCATCCCGGAAGGCGACGATAAGCCCTACAAGTACCCGGCGATTTTCGAGGCGGTCGACCTGGTCGTCGTCACCAAATGGGATTTACACCCCTACCTGGACTTCGACCTCGACCAGTTCACCGAGTTGGTGCATGGCCTCAATCCGGATGCGCCCGTGCTGTGCCTCTCCGCCAAAACCGGCGAAGGTATGCGCGATTGGCTGCACTGGCTGGAAACGCGCCTGGCGTGAGTATTTTCTCGACGGATTCAACGGAATATAACGGATTTATTTTCCGTTATATCTGTTTGATCCGTTGAGGCTTTCTATGAGGCGCAGGAAATGGTTGCTTATCACATTGCCGTGACGGGGGTGGTGCAAGGCGTGGGGTTTCGGCCCTTCGTCTACACCCTGGCGACGCGCCTGGCGCTCAATGGCTGGGTCTACAACCACTCCGGCGGCGTGGATATTGCCATCGAAGGGTCGGAGGATGCTGCCGCCCGCTTCATCACCGCCTTGCGTGACGAAGCCCCGCCGCTGGCCCATATCACCGATGTGACTACGCACGCTGTCGCGCCCAACGGCTACAAATGCTTCGAGATTCGCCATTCGGAACAGCAGGAAGGCCAGTACCAGCTCATCTCACCCGACGTCGCTACCTGCCCCGATTGCCTGCGCGAACTGTTCGATCCGCGCGACCGCCGCTACCGCTATCCCTTCATCAACTGCACCAACTGCGGCCCACGCTTCACCATCATTGACGCCATCCCCTACGACCGGCCCAACACCACGATGCGCGTCTTCCCCCTGTGCGGCGCCTGCCGCGCCGAGTACGAGGATCCCGCCAACCGCCGCTTCCACGCGCAGCCCAACGCCTGTCCCGTCTGCGGCCCGCATGTGTGGCTGGAAGCGAATAAGCGAATCGGCGAATCGGCGAATGGCGAGTTAAGAGTTGCGAGTTGCGAGTCGCGAATTACGAGTCACGAGGCGGCATTTGTCCGTGCCAGGGAGATGCTGTTGGACGGCAAAATTGTGGCGATCAAAGGGCTGGGCGGGTTTCACCTGGCGTGCGATGCGACCAATGCGGAGGCGGTGCGGACGCTGCGGGAGCGCAAGCGCCGTCCCCACAAGCCATTTGCGATTATGGTCGCCACGCTGGACGATGCGCGTGCGATTTGTGACGTGCCGCCGGAAGCCGAAGCGCTGCTCACCTCGCCGCAAGCGCCCATCGTGCTGCTCGACCGGCGCTCGTCCCTGGTTGTAGATGACGTTGCGCCCAATCACCACACCCTCGGCGTGATGCTGCCCTCCACGCCGCTGCACCACATTCTGCTGCGCGACGTGGGCCGTCCCCTGGTGATGACCAGCGGCAATCTCAGCGAAGAACCCATCGCTACGGACAACGCCGAGGCCCTGGAACGCCTCGCCCCCCTCGCCGACGCCTTCCTCCTCCACAACCGCGACATCCACGCGCGTTACGACGATTCGGTGGTGCAAATGGCGAATCATGAATCACGAATCATGAATCATGAAACCAATATCCAGAAACCAGCTTCCAGCTTCCAGTTTCTCCGTCGCGCGCGGGGCTATGCGCCATTCCCTGTCCAGTTGCCGTTTGCGCTGCCGCAGACATTCGCCGCCGGGCCGTTGCTCAAGAATACATTCACGCTCACCCGCGACGCCAACGCCTTCGTCAGCCAGCACATTGGCGACATGGAGAACCTGGAAACGTTAGACCACTACGAAGCCGCGTTGGCGACGTACCAACGTCTGTTCGGCATCGAGCCGGAAGTCGTGGTCTGCGATCTGCACCCGGACTATATGACCACGCGCTTCGCCGAGACATACGCGCGCGAACGCGGCCTGCCTGCGCCGCGCCGGGTGCAACACCACCGCGCGCACATCGCCGCTTGTCTGGCGGACAACGGCTATCCGCGCGACGGCGCGCCGGTGATCGGCGTCGCGCTCGATGGCACCGGTTACGGCGACGACGGCGCGATTTGGGGCGGCGAGTGGTTCGCCGGCGGCTACGATGATCTGACGCGCGCCGCACACCTCGAATACCTCCCGCTGCCCGGCGGTGATGCGGCGATCCGTAATCCGTGGCGCATCGCGGTGGCCTATCTCCACACGCTTTTGGGGCCAGAGGCATTCCCGGCGGGCGTCTTCTGTCCGTCCGACGCGCTGCTGGTACGTCAGCAGGTGACACACAACATCAACACGCCGCTGACATCGTCGATGGGGCGGCTCTTCGACGCGGTCAGCGCGCTGTTGGATGTGCGGCAGATTGCGACTTATGAGGCTCAGGCCGCCATCGAGTTAGAGCAGATTGCCGCGCCTGGACAAGCTAACAGCTTGTCCTACAACTTCGATATCGAAGCAACCGGCGATATGCAGATTGTGCGCGTGGCGGCGTTGTTCGAGGGACTGCTCCGGGACATCGAGCGTGGTATCCCCACGCCGGAGATCACGCTGCGTTTTCACGTCACCATCGCGCAAATGATCGTCGCAGTGTGCGAACGTCTCCGCGCCGCCACCAGCATCACGACCGTCGCGTTGAGCGGCGGCGTCTTCCAGAACCGACTTTTGCTCCGATTAGCCGTTCTCCAGTTGCAAAACGCCGGCTTCGCTGTCCTACTGCATCGCCACGTCCCTTGCAACGACGGCGGCGTCTCGTTGGGACAGGCGGTCTATCAGTCCGAAGTCGAAAGTCGAATGAGCGAATTACGCATTACGGATTCCCAATCACCGATTACCAATCACGAGGTAACCTATGTGTCTAGCCATTCCCACACAAATTGTAGCGATTGACGAACAGCAAATGGCGACGGTCATGCTTGGGGGCGTCGAGCGGCGCATCAGTCTGGTGATGACACCCGAAGCCCAAGTGGGCGATTACGTCCTGGTGCATACCGGCTATGCCATCAGCGTGCTCAGTCCCGAAGAGGCGCAGGCTTCCCTGGAAGTGTTCGCGGAACTGGCGGAGATTCAGGCGGAATTAGGCGGCCCGGCTCTCGATGAAATATATTGACGAATTCCGCGATCCAACGCTGGCGCGCAGGCTGATCGCGCAGATTCACGCGACCGCCGAACGCCGCACCTCCGCAAGACCTATCCGGCTGATGGAATTCTGCGGCGGGCACACGCACGCGATCTCGCGGTTTGGCCTGCGCGAGCTGCTCGCGCCCGCCGTCGAGTTGCGCTCCGGGCCGGGCTGCCCGGTCTGCGTGACCGCCAGCGCCGACCTGGATCGCGCCATCGCTCTGGCGGACGCGCCCGGCGTGACTCTCGCCACGTTCGGCGATATGGTGCGCGTGCCGGGAAGCCGCCGGCAGACGTTGCAGGCCGCTGCGGCGCGCGGCGCAGATGTGCACATCGTGTATTCCCCGCTGGATGCGCTGGACATCGCGCGGCAGCATCCGCAACAGGAGATCGTCTTTCTCGGCGTCGGCTTCGAAACCACCGCGCCGGGCATCGCAGCGGCGCTGCTCCAGGCAGAAGCAGAGGCGCTGCCAAACTTCAGCGTGCTCAGCCTGCACAAGCTCACGCCTCCCGCAATGCGCGCCATTTTGGACGCGGGCGAGACAACGCTCAACGGCATCATCGGGCCGGGACACGTGAGCGCCATCACCGGCAGTGTAGCGTGGGACTTCTTGCCGCGCGAGTACGCCATCCCCTGCGCCGTCGCCGGTTTCGAGCCGCTCGACATCCTGAGCGCGATCGATGCCCTGGTACAGGTAGTGGTTGCAGGCGAACCGGCGGTCATCAACACTTACGCGCGCGGCGTGCGCTCGGAAGGGAATCCCATCGCACAAAAGTTGCTCGCGCAGGTTTTCGAGATAGGGCCAGCGGACTGGCGTGGCTTCGGTGAGATACCTGGCAGTGGACTAAGACTGCGGGAGACGTTTGCACATCGCAACGCTGCCCTGCGCTTTCCCATCGAAGTCGCACCCGCGCCCGAGCCGTCCGGCTGCCGCTGCGGGGACGTGTTGCGCGGCGTCATCACGCCGACCGAGTGCGCGCTTTTCCGGCGGGCCTGCTCGCCACGAAACCCCATCGGCCCGTGTATGGTCAGCGCCGAGGGGGCCTGCGCGGCGTATTATCAATATGAAGCGTGATACGTGATGCGTGATTGGTCTTTCACGTATCAGTGAGGAGGACATTGTTTATGGAAGATCGGGTTCTTCTTGCCCACGGGAGCGGCGGCGTGCTCAGCCACGAGTTGATCCGTGATGTGTTCGCGCGGCAATTCAGCAATCCCTTTCTGGATGATATGGGCGACGCAGCACTGGTGGGCGAGTTGCCGCCGGGCCGGTTGGCGCTGACGACAGACTCGTACGTGGTGCAGCCGTTGTTCTTTCCCGGCGGCGACATCGGCAAGCTGGCGGTCTGCGGCACGGTGAATGATCTCGCAGTGACAGGCGCGCGGCCTCTGTATCTGACAGCGGGCTTCATCCTTGAGGAAGGATTGCCGTTGGAGACATTGAAACGTGTGGTCGAATCCATGGCACAGACGGCACGCGAAGCGGGTGTTGCTATCGTTACAGGCGATACAAAGGTCGTCGAGCACGGCGCAGCGGATGGGCTGTTTATCAACACAGCGGGCGTGGGCGTCGTGCCGCCGGGCGTCGATCTCGGGCCGGCGCAACTACAGCCCGGCGACGCGCTGCTCATCAATGGGCCGGTGGGCGATCACGGATTGGCGGTGATGCTACAACGCGAGGAGCTAGGATTCCAATCCGCCTTGCAAAGCGACGTGGCACCACTGCACGAGCTTATCGTGGCATTGCTGGAGGCCGTCCCAGGGCAGGTGCGCTGTATGCGCGATGCCACACGCGGCGGGCTGGCAACGGTGTTGAATGAATGGGTGTCCACCACGGTGGCCCCCCCCTCAATCCCCCCCAGAGGGGGGGAGGCTTCTCCCATCTCCCCCCCTCTGGGGGGGACTAAGGGGGGGAAGATCGGCATCGAAATCGAAGAAACCGCGATCCCCGTGCGAGAGTCCGTGCGTGCGGCGTGCGAGTTCCTGGGGCTGGATCCGCTCTACGCGGCGAATGAAGGGAAAGTCATCATCGCTGTGGCGGCGGAGGCAGCAGAAGCGGCATTATCTGCGCTGCGCGCGCACTCGTTGGGACAAGCTACCGTGCTCATCGGCTATGTGACCGCCGAGCATACGGGCCGTGTCGTTCTACGGACGCCTTACGGGGCCAGGCGCATACTCCCGATGTTGACCGGCGCACAGTTGCCACGGATTTGCTAAGAGTTAAGGAAGCATGGCGCTTATTTTCAGGACATTCGTGGTCGCCAACTTGTTGCAATGCACAATTTTAGTGATAGAATGGGCATCGCTATAAGCAATGCCCATGTTGCTGTCCGATTTTATTGATGTTGAGAGGATAAGTTATGCTGGATACATTTTTTTCTCCGAAGTCTGTCGCCGTTATAGGCGCCTCCCGTGATGTTGACAAGCTTGGTTATGCGGTGCTGAACAACATCATAGCCAGTGGTTTTACCGGTAAGATTTACCCCATTAACCCCAAAGCTGATGAAATTCTCGATCTAAAAGCCTATCCTTCCGTTCTTGACGTTCCCGGTCACATTGATCTCGCCGTGATCGTCATCCCGGCGCGTTTTGTTTTGGCGTCGGTGGAAGAATGTGGGAAGAAGAAAATTCCCTCGGTCGTCGTCATCAGCGCCGGTTTCCGCGAAGCCGGGCGTGAGGGTCTCGAGCAGGAGTTAGAGCTGCTGAAGATCGCCAAAAAATACAAAATCCGGCTGATCGGGCCAAACTGCCTGGGAATCATCAATACTAGTGTCAACCTGAACGCGACGTTCGCCGCGGGAATGCCGCCGGCCGGACCGATTGCGTTTATGTCGCAATCCGGCGCGCTGGGAACGGCGGTGCTCGATATGGCGATGGCCGGCCGCATTGGATTCTCCAAGTTCGTCAGTCTGGGGAACAAGGCCGACGTCAGTGAAATCGACTTGATGGCCGCGTGGGGCGAGGACGAGAATTCACGCGTTATCTTGATGTACGTCGAAGGCGTCCCTGACGGACAGCGCTTTATCGAGACGGCGAAGAAAATCACCCGCAAGAAGCCGGTGGTGGCGATCAAATCCGGCGTCACAGCGTCCGGCTCGCGGGCGGTTTCGTCACACACCGGCAGCCTCGCCGGTTCGGAAGCGGCGTACAAAGCGGCTTTCAACCAGGCCGGCATTATTCGCGCCACGTCGATGGAAGCGCTCTTCGACTATGCGCGCGCGTTCGCCTATCAGCCGCCGCTCAAGGGTGACCGCATCGCCATTGTGACCAATGCCGGCGGGCCCGGTATCCTGGCCACCGACTCTCTCGAACGCAACGGGTTGCAAATCCCGCGCCTGAGCCGGGAGACCACCGAGAAATTGATGGAAAAACTGCCTGGCGCAGCCAGCGCGGCCAACCCTGTGGACGTGTTGGGAGATGCGCTGGCCGATCGGTTTGAATTCGCCCTGCAGGAAGTGCTGAATGATCCGAAGGTCGATGGCGTTATCGTCATCGTCACCCCGCAGGCGATGACCGAAATCGAAGCCACCGCCCATGCCGTGGGGCGGATGTCCAAGAAAGCCGACAAGCCGATTCTGGGTTGTTTTATGGGTGAGGCGCGCATCAACGCTGGCGTCGACGCGCTGTGGGAATACGGCGTGCCAAACTATCCCTACCCGGAGCGGGCCGCCGACGCACTTGCCGCAATGAGCGCCTATCGCAAGGAACAGGAACGGCGCATCTTCGGTGTGGTGCCCATCGACGTGGACAAAACGCCCGTGCGAGAACTCTTCGACCGGGTGCTCGATGAAGGGCGAGTTTCGATTGGCGACTCCGAAGCCTGGGAAGTCCTCAAGGCTTACGGGTTCAACGTACCGCGCTCGCGTCTGGCCGCTACCCCTGAAGAGGCCGTCGAGATTGCCGACGAATTCGGCTATCCCGTGGTGATGAAGATCGCCTCCCCCGATATTTTGCACAAGACCGACGTCGGCGGTGTGAAGGTGAACCTGCGCTCGCCGGGCGACGTGCGCGACGCCTTCGACCTGATGATTTACCGTGCGGGACGCTACGTACCGGGCGCGAGAGTGTGGGGCTGCCAGGTGCAGGAGATGGTCCACGGCGGGCGTGAGGTGCTGTTGGGGATGAGCCGCGATCCACAATTTGGACCGCTGGTGGCGTTTGGCCTGGGCGGCATCTACGTCGAGGCCTTGAAGGACGTTTCGTTCCGTGTCGCCCCCTTCAGCCCGCGCGAGGCGGACGAGATGATCCGCGAGATCCGCGCCTACCGGCTGTTGGAGGGTGTACGCGGTGAAGCCCCCGCCGACCATATGGCCATGGTGGATGCGTTGCTACGGATCAGCCAATTGGTCAGTGACTTCCCCGAAATCTTGGAGTTGGACATCAACCCGCTGATGGTGTTCGAGGAAGGACGCGGTGCGATGGCGATCGACATGCGCCTGGTCCTGGCAGCAAAAAAGAGCTAAACCCTGATAAAGGCTTTCATCAATGACCCGTGTGGGGTTCCATTGGTATAAAAAGTCATCCATATTATCTTAGCTTAAGGAGGGATTTGTATGTCTGAACAGGTAGAAAAGAAAAGTTTCGCACCACCCGCCGCACTGAGCGCCAAAGCGCACGTTAAGTCGCTGGAAGAATATCAGGCGATGTACGACGAGTCCATTAACGATCCGGATGGTTTTTGGCTCAAGATGGCTGGAGAGTTCATCGATTGGTACAAATTCCCCACCAAGGGCCGCGAGTACACCTGGGACACCAGCGAGCGTGTCATCGAGCACAAGTTTTTTGCCGATGGCGAACTCAACCTCTCCTATAACTGTCTCGACCGGCATCTCAAGACCTGGCGCAAGAACAAGGCCGCCATCATCTGGCAGGGTGAACCGGAAGAGGATGTGAAGATCTACACGTATCAGGAATTGCACCGCGAGGTCAGCAAGTTTGCCAACGTGCTCAAGGCCAAGGGCGTCAAGAAGGGCGACCGCGTGTCGATCTACCTGCCGATGATCCCCGAACTGGCCATTGCGATGTTGGCGTGTACCCGCATCGGCGCGATTCACTCTATCGTGTTCGGCGGCTTCAGTGCCCACTCGCTGGTGGATCGCATCAACGACTCGGAGTGCACGATTCTGATTACCAGCGACGTTTCGCTCCGTTCTGGCAAGGTCATCCCGCTCAAAACGACGGCTGACGAGGCCCTGAAAAGTTGCCCCACCGTCCAGAATATGATTGTGGTTCAGCGCGGCGACGGTAAAGTGGCGATGACAGAGGGCCGTGATACCTGGTGGCACGACGAAATGGCCCAGGCTTCGATGGTGTGCGAACCAGAGGTGATGAACGCTGAAGACCCACTGTTCATCCTCTACACCTCCGGGTCCACCGGCAAGCCGAAGGGTGTGTTGCACACCACGGCCGGGTATCTCACTTTCGTAGCGGCCACGCACAAGTACATTTTCGACATTCATGACGAAGACACCTATTGGTGTACTGCCGACATCGGTTGGGTGACGGGACACAGCTACATTGTCTATGGACCGCTCGCTAACGGCGCAACGTCCATCATATTCGAGGGCGTGCCCACCTACCCTGACGCCAGTCGCTTCTGGCAGATCGTGGACAAATTCCAGGTGAACGTTTTCTACACCGCCCCCACGGCGATTCGCTCGCTGATGCGCCTGGGCGAGGAATGGGTCAACAAGTGCGACCTCTCCAGCCTGCGGCTGTTGGGCAGTGTGGGTGAACCGATCAACCCCGAAGCCTGGCTATGGTATCACGAGCGCGTCGGCAAGAGCCGCTGTCCCATCGTGGACACCTGGTGGCAGACCGAGACCGGCGGCATTCTAATCACGCCGCTGCCCGGCGCGCACACGCTCAAGCCCGGCAGCGCCAGCAGACCGTTCTTCGGCGTCGAGCCGATCATCATACGCGACGATGGCTCGGAGTGTGGGGTCAACGAAAGCGGCAAGTTGTGCGCCAAGAAACCCTGGCCGGCGATGGCGCGGACGATGTGGGGCGATCACGACCGCTTCATCGACACCTATTTCACGATGTACGAAGATGTTTACTTCACAGGCGACGGTTGTCACAAAGACGCGGATGGCGACTACTGGCTGGAAGGCCGTATCGACGACGTGTTGAACGTCTCCGGTCACCGCATCGGCACCGCCGAGGTTGAAAGCGCGTTGGTCAGCCACCCGACCGTTGCCGAAGCCGCCGTCGTAGGCCGCCCGCACGACATCAAGGGTCAGGCGATCTACGCCTACGTCACGCTCCGCGAGGGGATTGAACCGAGCGACGCCCTCCTCAAGGAATTGATGAACCACGTGCGTAAGGAAATCGGCCCTACCTCCCGGCCTGACGTGATTCATTTCACCGATGCGCTGCCCAAGACGCGCAGCGGCAAGATTATGCGCCGCATCCTGCGCAAGATTGCCGAAGGCGATACGAGCAATCTGGGCGATATTTCCACGCTGGCCGATCCGAGTGTGGTGGAACGGTTGGTGATTGGGCGCATAGCATAAAACCCGCATCACAGCACCTTCCTGGAAGTGAGATAGCTTCCAGGAAGGTCCATTTCATTCGTAGCAAGGAAGGCACTAGATGTCACAACCAAAAGTCCTCGACCGGCGGCTTGTGGTCGTCGGCGCGGTATTGATTCAATTATGTCTGGGCGCGATTTATGCCTGGAGTGTTTTTACCCCGGAGTTACAAAAAGCTCCTTTCAATTTCACCAGCACACAGACGCAGATCATCTTCTCGGTCTCTCTGGCGACGTTTGCCGTAGTGATGGTGTTGGCCGGGCGCTGGCAGGCAAAGTCCGGTCCGCGCATCGTCGCGCTGACGGGCGGCGCGGTGCTTGGCGCTGGATATATCCTCGCCGGGCTGTTCGGCCAGAGTTTTTGGGCGCAGGTGATCTTCATCGGCTTGATCGGCGGCGCGGGCATTGGCTTGGCCTACGTGTGTCCGATTGCCGTCGGCGTTAAGTGGTATCCCGACAAGAAGGGTCTCATCACGGGCCTGGGTGTGGCGGGATTCGGCTTTGGCGCGCTGATTTGGGTCTATCTGGCCGGCAACTGGGGTCACCTGCTGGAATCGATGGGCGTACTTAAAGTATTCCTGATCTACGGGGTCATCTTTGCGGTAGCCGTCATTGCAGGCTCAACCTGGATGGTGAATCCGCCTGAAGGTTACGCGCCGAAAGGGTGGAAAGCGCCGCAGCCTGCCGGAAAAGGTAAAGGCAAAGGCAAGGGCGCCGTCAAGGTGGATTATGTGCCCAACGAGATGCTGCGAATGCTCCCCTTCTGGGCTATCTGGGGAATGTTTATTTTTTCTGGCATGGCTGGCCTGATGACAATTGGCAATATCATATTGTTTGGTATTGATGTACTCGGGACACGCGCGGGGATGACACGCGAAACAGCCAGCGCAGTTGCCGGAACAGCTTTTGCAGTGTTCTATTCTCTCGCCAATGGTATCGGGCGAATTGCGTGGGGCACAATTGCCGACAAGATTGGATACAAGCTATCCTTGGTCATTATGTGCGCAGCTCAAGGTGTGGTTATGTTATTGTTTTACTGGATGGGGGGTGTTGAAATTTTGCTGTACTTAGCTTGCGCCTTGATCGGCTTCAACTTTGGGGGCAACTTTGCGCTCTTTCCTCTGGCGACCTCGGATATGTTCGGCGCGAAGAACCTAGGTCTCAACTACGGTTGGGTCTTCACGGCCTATGGCGTCGGCGGCATCTTCGGGCCGATCCTGGCGGGCGTGTTACGCGATGCCAGCCTGCGCAGCGGAACGGACTTGCAAGGATGGCTTACTGTCTTTATAATTTGTGGTATAGCATGTTTGGTGGCGGCGGTCATTGGGTGGTTCGTGAAACCGCCCCAAACTGTATCATAGTTGTCAGCCTTCAGCCGCCAGCGTTAGGTGTTCAATGCTTTGGCTGACGGCTGAGCGCTGATTGCTAATAGCTTAATTTAAGGAGATGCATTATGCCCGTAATGGCAAATTGGAACAAGCTTTATACTGAGCGGTTAGTGAGTGCGTACGATGCGCTGCTGAAGATTCGCAGTGGCAGCCGTGTCTTTCTTGGCCCGGCTTGTGGCGCGCCACAACATCTGTTGGAAGAACTAGTGAAACTGGGCGCTGACGCCAATCGGTTGAATGACGTGGAAATTGTCCACATGCTCACGGTTGGGGCAGCACCCCAGGTCAAGAAAGCCTACGACCGTCACTTCCGCCATAACTCGTTTTTTGTGGGACCGGGGGTGCGCGCGGCGGTGGCCGAAGGATTGGCCGACTATACGCCCATTTTTCTCTCTGAAATTCCGGGGCTATTCTACAGTGGGCGGATGCCGCTGGATGCAGCCCTGATTCAGGTCACGCCGCCCGACAAATTTGGGTTCTGCTCGCTCGGCGTGTCTGTAGAGGCGGTCAAAGCCGCCGCAGAGACGGCCAGTATCGTGATCGCGCAAGTCAATCCCCAAATGCCGCGCACGCTGGGTGATAGCTTTATCCATATTGAGGATATCGACTACTTGGTGGAGTATGACGAACCACTTCTAGAGATTGAATCTCCTCCGCCAGATGCTGTGGCGTTGCAAATCGCCCGGCACGTGACGCGCCTGATCGAGAACGGTTCCACCATTCAGGTGGGGATCGGTCGAGTCCCCAACGCGATTTTGTACGGCCTGATGGAAAAGAAGGAGTTGGGCGTCCACACAGAGATGTTCTCCGATGGCCTGATTGACTTGATCGAAGCGGGCGTCGTCACCAATCGGCGCAAGACCTTCCACCGAGGCAAGGTTCTGGCATCGTTCTGCGTGGGCACGCGCCGGCTTTACGATTACGTGGACAATAACCCGGTCTTTGAGTTTCATCCGATAGATTATAGCTCATTGCCGTCCAACATCGCCAAGAATGAGAAGATGATTGCGATTAACACGGCCCTGCAAGTCGATATCACCGGGCAAATCTGCGCAGACTCGATCGGTCACCAGATCTACAGCGGCATCGGCGGACAGGCCGACTTCATGCGCGGCGCTTCGATGTCCCCGCAGGGCAAACCTATCATTGCGATTCCTTCCACCGCTGAGACAGCGCAAGGCACGGTCTCGCGCATTGTGCCCAGTCTGAGCGAGGGCGCGGGTGTGGTGACGACGCGCGGCAATGCACACTACGTTGTGACGGAATATGGCGTGGCTTTCTTGCACGGGAAGAGTCTGCGCGAGCGCGCCGTGTCGTTGATCCAGATTGCACATCCAAGGTTCCGCGAACAGTTGTTGGCCGAAGCCAAGAAGATGAATTACCTCTATGATGATCAAATCATCCCCGAGACAATCTATCCTGTGGAGATGGAGCACACAGAGAAATTCGGCGACATGGAGCTGTTCTTCCGCCCGGTCAAGCCGAGCGATGAGCGCCTGTTCCAGGAGTATCTCTACAAACTGTCCGAGCGTTCGGTGTATTTGCGGTTCTTCCAGGTACGGCGCGACTTCCCGCACGAGCTGGCGCAAGAGATGGTGGCCGCGGATTACGACCGCCATATGAGCATCGTGGCGACTTTAGGGACATCCGATACTGCGCCGATTGTCGCCGCAGGGCATTGGATGATGGATTACAACGAAAATATGGCCGAGATTGCGTTCGCCGTGATGGACGAGCACCAACGCAAAGGAATCGGCACACATTTGCTACAGTTCCTGATGCGCATCGCCAAGGAACGCGGCATTCATGGATTCCGCGCCAACGTAATCGCGGGGAATATGGCGATGATGCGCGTCTTCCAGCGCAGTGGCTGTGTCCTGCATACGGAATATGAAGGCGGAGAAATTTCCCTGTCGTTCCGCTTCGACGAGAAAGTAGACAGCCGCGCCGGCCGTCGCTAAAAACGTGAGCCAATCACAAAGGAGGGAATGATGAAAGCACTCTATATCACGTCGACTCAACGCTTCAGTGGCAAAACAGCATTCTGCCTGGCACTGGGCCAACGCTTGCAAAAGGATGGCTATAAGGTGGGCTACTTCAAGCCGGTTTCGACGTATCCGTGGGAGCCGCTGCCGGGACGCGTTTACGATGAAGATGCCACGTTCATCCATCGTATTCTGGGGATCACCGATCCTCTGGTCAACATGGTGGGCGTTGTACTCGCCCCCTCACTGGTGCAAGAGCTGCGTTGCGGCTGCGTCGACCGCGACTTGATGTCGCAAATCGAGGCCGCTTACAAGCGGGTTTCGGTGGGCAAGGACGTTATGCTAGTCGAGGGTGGCGCTTCATTGCGTGAGGGGCTGAGCCTGGAAGTCGATCCGGTCTCGGTGGCCAACCACCTGGATATCCCCGTGCTGGCGACGGTCCGGTATCGCAATCCGGTCAGCATGAGCGACGCCGGTGTAGACGCCCAACGGCAGTTCCGCGAGCGCCTGGTCGGGCTTGCCATCAATGCTGTCCCTGATGCCGAGATTTCAGGACTACAGGAGTGTTTCGCGTGTATGGAAGGACGGGGCATTCCGACTCTGGGGGTTCTACCACTCCGCGAACAATTACAATCTATCAGCGTGGGTGAGATCGCGGATGTGCTGGACGCCGAATGTCTCACATGTGCGGACAAGCGCGATGGGCTTGTCGAAAACCTGATGGTCGGCGCGATGAGCGCGGAACAGGCGTTACCGCGCATGCGGCGCATCCCTGGCAACAAGGCCATCATCACCGGCGGCGACCGGACCGACATCCAGTTGGTGGCGCTGGAAACCGCCACGCAATGTTTGATCCTCACCGGTCATCTGCGTCCCGTGCCCGAAGTGACGCGCCGCGCCGAAGAACTGGGTGTGCCGGTCTTGCTGACCCGCAAGAACACGATGGAAACGGTGGATGCCATCGACGACGTGTTCGGCAAGACGCGTCTGGGGCAGAAAGCCAAGCTGGATCAGTTCGAAGCTTTGCTCGAGGAACACTTCGCCTTCGCTCGGCTGTACGCGAGTCTAGGGTTAGAGCACAAAGCCTGACATCGGAAGTTGAAAGTTAAAAGTTGCAAGTTATAATTCGCGTGTAGAACGCGCTTTGTAGCTTGCAACTTTTGCTTTTGGTCAACGGATTAAAACGGATTTTCTTCCGATTCGTGAAAATTAGTGAAGATTCGTGGCTCCAGGAGGCATGAACGTGGATTTTGAAGTCTTGAACGGGCTGTTACGCCCGAAATCGGTGGCCGTCATCGGCGCATCCAATACTCCAGGTAAGATCGGCTACCTGGCCGTGAAAAACCTGATCGACTGTGACTATCCGGGGCGCATCTATCCCATCAATCCCAAAGAGAACGAAATCCAAGGTTTACCAGCCTATCCCTCCGTACTGGATGTGCCGGACGAAATCGACGCTGCCATGTTGATCGTGCCTGCCGAACGCACAATCGCCGTAACTAAAGAATGTGGGCAGAAGGGGGTCAAAGGACTGATCGTGGTCGCTTCTGGCTACAGTGAAATTGGCCGCAAAGACTTGGAAGACGAATTGGTCGCTACGGCACGACGCTACGGCATGCGCCTCCTGGGACCGAACATCGTGGGCATCATGTGCAATTCCGACAAATGCAACGCCTCGTTCGGGCCGTTCATGCCGCTGCCGGGCAAAGCCGCGATGATCTCCCAAAGCGGCGCGTTGCTCATTGCGATGACGGTGTCGAGCTACGTCCGCAACGTCGGCTTCGACCGCATGATCTCCGTGGGCAACATGGCCGACGTGAACTTCGGCGACCTGGTGGAGTGGCTGGACAAAGACGAGCAAACGACGTGCATCACCATCTACGTCGAGGGCTTCCAAAACGGGCGGCGCTTCCTGGACATCGCGCGCCGGGCGCGCAAGCCCATTGTCGCACTCAAGTCAGGCGTGTCAGCGCACGGGGCAGCGGCGGCAGCCTCGCATACCGGCGCGATGGCCGGCAAGGGCAAGGTCTACGATGCCGCGCTGCAACAGGCCGGCGTGGTGCGCGCCTCAGACCTGAACAACCTTTTCGACCGCACGCTGGCGCTCTCGTTGCAGCCGCCGATGACAGGCAACAATCTGATGGTCATCTCTAACGGCGGCGGCGTGGGCGTGCTGGCGGCGGATGCTGCCGAGCGGTATGGCATCCCACTGCGTTTTGCGCCGGACGACTTGCAGGCCGCACTGCGCGCTTACGTGCCGGAAATCGGCTCGGTAAAAAATCCCGCCGACCTGACCGGCATGGGCGGCTGGCCGGAGTATCTGGCAACGGTCAAGACGGCGTTGCAACATCCGTGGGTGCACGGGCTGGTCGTCCTCTTCTGTGAGACGCAGCGCAACGATCCGATGGATATCGCGGCGGCGATCAAACGCGCGGTGGACGAATCAGGCGTGATCGACAAACCCATTGCCGTGTCATTCATCGGCGGGACGGAGGCCGAGCGGGCGATGAAGTGGCTGGTGGAAAATGGGCTGCCGACCTACGGCGCGCCGGACATCGCCGTGAACGCCATCGCCGCGTTGCACGAGTATGCCCACAATAGCGAACTGGCAACGGAAGCCTTCACACCACGCGATGTGGATGCCGCCGCCGCACGGGCTATCATCACACAGGCGCGGGAGGGGGGCCGGATCTACCTCAGCGAAATCGAATCCAAGAAGGTGTTTGCCGCCTATGGTCTTCCTGTGGCCGTCACAGAATTGGCAAAAACGGAGGACGAGGCAGTGCAGTTGGCCGCAACGATGGGCTATCCGGTGGTACTGAAAATTATGTCGCCTGACATCCTGCACAAATCGGATGCCGGCGGGGTGAAAATCAACCTGCGCTCGGCGGATGACCTGCGCATCGCCTACCGCGCCATCCTCGCCAGCGCCCACGCTTACAAACCCGACGCGCGCATCGAAGGCGTAGCCGTCCAGCAAATGGCGCCATCTGGCACGGAGGTCATCCTGGGGTCCATTAACGATCCCACATTCGGCCCTACTGTGATGTTCGGTCTGGGTGGCATCTTCATCGAAATCCTCAAAGACGTGACCTTCCGCGTCGCGCCCATCTCGGTGGAACACGCGCTGGCGATGCTGGCCGACATCCAGGGCGCTCCGCTTCTGGCCGGCGCACGCGGCGAGGCTCCCCGCGATCGCGTCGCGCTCGCCGAGGCCCTGAGCCGCTACTCGCAGATGATTATGGACCTGGGTGACGACATCGCCGAATCGGATGCCAATCCCGTGCTGGTGTACACAGAGGGACAAGGGTTGAAAGTGGTCGATGCGCGCATTATTTTGAGGTAAGTCAAACGCAGTACTTTAGGGGGAAACAGGTTACCGGACATACGGCGGCCTGTTTTTCGTGTGAGAAGCTGAACAGCAACAACGACAATATGTGGTAAAGACATGGCGAAATCGGTATCGGACGAGATCAAGATCGAGCGTGAAGAGGAGCGGTCATTCTCCGAGCGCCTGGCGCTGCTCACGACGGTGTCCAACGAACTCTCAAAGGCTAAAACGCTCGATGAACTTTGCCGGCGTGCCGTGGAAGCTGCCCGTCAGCCATTAGGCTTCGATCGTGTGGCGTTATGGTTCGTCACCGAGGATCAAGGCACGATGATTGGGACGTATGGCACCGACAACGAAGGGCAGACGACGGACGAGCGGTCGCAGCGTCACGCTATTGTCGCTCCTTCCAAATTGCACATGATTGTCTCTGGGGCAGTACCCTTCCGGCTTTACAAAGATGCTCCTGTTTTTCGCGGAGATGGCCAACAAGTGGGCGTAGGCGACCGGATCGCGGTGGGGTTATGGAACGGCGAAACCGTGATCGGCTTTCTGAGCATGGATAATTTCATCCACCGGCGGCCCTTTACCGACCACGATTGTGAACTTGCGCGTCTGTATGCCGCCACCGTGGGACACCTCTGCACGCTCAAACGCGCGCAAGATGAACTGGCGCAGCTCGCTGCAACGCTGGAGCAGCGCGTTACCGACCTGGCGGAAGAACGGTTCAGGAGCATCTTCGAGAATTCGCCCATCGGCATCTATCAAACCACCCCGGATGGCCGTATCCTGATGGCCAATCCAGCGTTGGTCCGCATGTTGGGCTTCGACGCTTTCGATAACCTGGCGCAACGGAATCTAAACAAGAACGATCACTTTGCCAACTACGTCCGCGCGGATTTCAAGGCACAGTTAGAACGCGATGGACAAATCATCGGCCTCAAAGCAACCTGGCGGAGAGAAGATGGAACATCGCTGATCGTCCGTGAGAATGCTCGCGTGGTGCGTGACCCTGATGAAAACGTCTTATACTACGAGGGAACAATTGAGGATATCACGGCGTGGGTCGATGTTGAAAAAGAACGCGAGCGCCTGCTGGAAGAAGTGCAGCAACAGGCCCAGCAGATTCAGCGCATCATTGATACTGTGCCCGATGGCGTACTCTTGCTGGACAGTCAGAACCGGGTACTGCTTATCAATCCAGCCGGAAAAAAAGATTTGCAGATTTTCACAGGCATCCAAGAAGGCGACACCTTGGAATCGCTGGGTGGCTATCCGCTTAGCGAATTCTTGAACTGGTCGGAAGAACGCCTGTGGCGGGAAATCGAAACGCAGGAGCAGACCCTGGAAGTAATTGCGCGGCCCATCCAGGCAGATTTCCCGTCGTCACAATGGCTGCTCGTCGTCCGCGATGTAACCCAACAGCGCAAAATCGAAACGCATATTCAACGCCAGCAACAGTTGGCGGTGATGGGGCAGATGGCCGCCGGTATCGCCCACGACTTCAACAACATCCTGGCGGTGATGATGCTCTACAGTCAAATGACGCTGCGCGCACCCAATCTGCCGGACAATCTCCGCGACCGTCTGAAAGTAGTACACCAACAGGGTGAGCGCGCTGCCGAGTTGATCAATCAGATTTTGGATTTCAGCCGCAGCACACCACTTGACCAGCGCCCATTAGATTTAGCGCCGCTCTTGAGAGAACAGGTCAAGTTATGGGCACGCACACTACCGGAGAGCATCCGCATCGACCTGCAAGAGGATAACGAGGATTACGTCGTTAACGCAGACCCAACGCGCATCCGGCAAATGTTGATGAACCTGGTTGTCAACGCACGCGACGCGATGCCAGGGGGTGGCGCACTCACCATCCGACTGGCGCGCATCCGGCTACGCGCCGGCGAAACCATGCCGCTGCCTGAGCTATCTGCTGGAAACTGGGTGCGTATCGCGGTCTCCGATACGGGAATAGGCATCCCCGACGAGGTTCTACCGCACATCTACGAACCGTTCTACACGACGAAATCGCCGGATCGGGGAACCGGCTTGGGATTGGCACAAGTCTTCGGCATCGTGGCGCTGCACCATGGAACAATCGACGTGCAGACGCAGATAGGCAAAGGAACTACTTTCCTCATCTACCTGCCTGCGTTGAGGCTGGCAAGCCACACAGACGCCCGTTGTGATATCGATGAGATACAGTTGGGCCATCAGGAGACCCTGCTGGTCATCGAGGACCATCCCGACGTGCGCGCCACTTTAGCAGCGAGCCTGACGCAATTGAATTATCGCGTTTTGGAAGCCCGCCAGGGCAAAGAAGCGCTGGTGCTGTACGAACGCCATCAACAAGACATCGCCCTGGTATTGAGCGACTGGATTATGCCGGAGATGGGCGGGCGCGAACTGGTGCAAGCTCTGCGCGCGCGCGGCTTGAACGGCCCAGTTTTGATCGTATCCGGCCATCCGCCCGATCCGCTGGCGGGTGATCTACAGGCAGCCGGCATCGTCTGGCTGCAAAAACCCCTGAGCCTGGAACGCCTGGCCTGTGGCGTAGCCGAGGCTTTGGCACACTAACATCAAACAAAGGAGACATCGATGTTAATTCAACAATTCTTTACCCCTAAAATTGCCCACAGTTCTTATATCCTCGCCGGGAGCCGGAGTTGCGCGGTGGTAGACCCGCAGCGCGATGTGGATATCTACCTCGACGCCGCCCGCGCCCTGGGTGTGACGATCACGCACGTCCTGCACACCCACCTCCACGCCGACTTCGTCTCCGGGCACATGGACCTGGCCCACATCACCGGCGCGACGATCTACGCGCCGCGCGCGGGGAACTGCGCTTTCGACCACGTACCACTGGCCGAAGGCGATACGATCACGCTGGAAGATATGGAACTGCGCGTCCTGGAGACGCCCGGCCACACGCCGGAACACATCGCCTACGTCGTCGCCGACCTGTCGCGCGGCAAGGACCCCATCGGCGTGTTCGTGGGCGACACGCTCTTCGTCGGCGACGTGGGCCGGCCCGACCTGTTCCCCGACATCGCCGATGAACTGGCGGGACAACTTTACCACAGCCTGCACGACAAGCTGCTCAAACTCCCCGACTTCTGTGAGGTCTATCCGGCGCACGGGGCCGGTTCGCTGTGCGGGCGCGCCATCGGCGCCAAGCGACTCTCGACCATCGGCTACGAACGGCGCTACAACCCCGCGTTGCAGATCGCGGACAAAAGCGAGTTCATCCACTCCCTCACCTCCGATATGCCGCCCGCGCCTGATCACTTCAGCCGCTGCAGCGACGACAACCGGCGCGGCCCGGCGCGCATCGCCGAGCTACCCGCGCCGCAACCGCTCACGCCCCCGCAGTTCGCCGCGCAGATGGCGCAGCCCAACGTTGTCGTGGTGGACGCCCGGCCCTACGCAGGGTTCGCCGGGATGCACGTTCCCGGCGCGTGGAGCCTCGACCTCAACGGCAACTTCCCCATCTTCGCGGGATGGGTTCTGCCCACCGATCAAGACCTCTTGCTGGTTGCCGACAGCGAAGCCGATGTCACGCAGGCCATGGTCTGGGCGCGCCGGGTGGGGCTGGATCGCGTTGCCGGGTATTTGAGGGGCGGTATGTCTGCCTGGGTGACAACGGGACATCCCACTACCACAGTTCATCTTCTCTCCAGCAAGGAAGCGCGCGCCAGAATCGCCGGCGATCCCGACGGTTCACCTGAGTTCACCGCAGGTCTCGTCGTGGTGGATGTGCGCGCGCCGGGCGAGTTCGCCGCCGGGCACATCGAGGGCGCGCTCAACATCCCCGCGCCCGACCTGCGCACGCGCTACACGGAACTGGATCCCGCCAAACCAACGGTCGTGCTCTGTAGCGCCGGTCCACGCGGCAGTATGGCAGCGAGCATCCTCCAACAGCACGGGTTCGTCGAGGTTTACAACGTCGCGGGTGGCACAACAGGCTATAACGCCGCCGGCTAACAGAAAGTGTAGTGTAGAGCGTCACCACATCACTGATGAACACCCACAACCAGTGGTTATTCCCATTGACGCGCCAGCCGGCCTCGTCCACATGGACCGCTGCTTGTTGTCGCAAAACCGCGATCAAACGCTGATAGGCCAGACCGAAGAGAGCCGCTACTTCGGCCACGATGTTGCTCAACTGCCCTTTGCTGACGCGCAGTCCGAAGTAGGTAGTCAACTCGTGGTGAATCTTGCCATAGTTCAAGCCCAAAATGACCTTCTGGTACACAACAAACAATACTTGGAAGAGAGCCTGGAGCGGTACTTCCAGTTCTACAACCAGGAACGCCCGCATCAGAGCTTGAATTATGCAACGCCTGTTAAGGTCCATTACGGGGCGTAAGGAGCAAGATGACAGCGTCCCCGGTTCAACTTGTTCTAACCCATTTGTGGTCTAACCCATGGGGGTAAGCTCAACGGTCATTCGTGGTCAATGACTTTCTGTGGTAAAATCAAATAAAGCTCAACTGTGGTCGAGCCGTGATCATATTATCGGCAACACCATGACAGACTGCTCAACCCATCATCCAACAGGAGGCAAAACCAATGATTGGGTACATCATTGTCAGTGTCGTCAGTGGAATCCTGTTCGGTATTCTGGACGGTGTGATCAATGCCAATCCTCTTGCCCAAAGGCTATATGAGGTCTACAAGCCAATTGCACGCACATCTATCAATCCCCTTGCAGGTATCATAATTGATCTCGCATATGGATTCATCATGGCGGGTATATTCCTACTTCTCTATGAAAGCCTGCCAGGCATAACTGGACTCGTCAAAGGAGTGAGTTTCGCCTTTTTGGTATGGTTTTTCCGAATCGTTATGTACACTGCATCTCAGTGGATGATGTTCAATGTGCCCTTCAAAGTATTACTCTATTCTCTTATCGCTGGGTTGGGTGAGATGCTTATACTCGGTGTGTTCTATGGCCTGACCTTGAAGCCAGTAAGATGAGCCAAAATCTGCAACTCCAACCCATTGCCGTAAGACAACACGTCCTTCTCAGAGACCGAATTCCAGGTTCTGACCTTTTCCGGGGCCCATGAAACTCACACAACACCAGAATGCCATTATTCAGTCCGCATTCGACCGCAAAATCTCCCTGGAAGGCCCCGCCGGGACCGGGAAGATGACAGCGAGTGTCGCGCTCTGTCACAATCTGAGGCATCCGCTATGAGCAAAGTCCTGTTTCTGAATCAACCTACCCTCAGCCATGTGAATGTGCTGCGCAATATCGCTCTTCAGATGAAGAAAGACGGGCATACCGTGCATTTCTTGATGCCCGGCGTGCGCGCGGCGAAAACCCATATCCCTATTCTCGATGCCACTCTCGCCGCCCCCAACAGTCTCAGGGGGCACAGGCTAAACTTTGACCTGATACGCCCACCGCTGTCGGTGGTGGCCGGGATGCTACTTGTGTCGTACAAATCCGGTTACAAAGAAATCGTTCACGCGATGAACCTGTTCTCTAAAGGGATTGAATATTACACGCGGCGCATTGTCACATTCATTCGAGAGCACCGTCCGGATGTTCTGGTGACCGATTTTGCGTTTCCTGCCAGCAGCTTCGCCGCCGACATTACCGGCACACCTTACGTCACGGTCTATCACAGTGGGCTGCCCTTTCACGGTGATGACATTCCACCCTTTGGGAGCGGCCTCCCGATTGGCACAGACGATCAAGAGACGTTACGGCTCTATGCACGTGCAGAAGAGCGCACGCTTCAGGGACTCGATCACCATCTCAACCAGGCGCGGGAAAAATTCGGTCTGACGCCAATGGCCCCCGATATGCTCCGCCGACCCTACTCGCCCTGGCTGAATCTGGTGGCGAGTGCGACGGCGGCAGAAGCGCCACGCAGCAATCTGACCGCCAACACGCTGTTTATCGGACCTTGTTTTGCCAGACACGGGGAGACAGCAGCGGATTTCCCCTTCGACCAACTCCGCGCCGACCGCTGCAAAGTGTATGTCTCCCTGGGCACGGTTTACAACAACCGACCCGCAGTCTTCAAAAAGATCATGCACGCGCTGGACGATCCCCTTTACCAGACTATCATCAGTGCCGGGGGCGCCTATCAGGCTCTGCAACGCGAGACGATACCGCGTAACGCGATGATTTTCAAGCACGTTCCGCAGGTCGCATTGCTGCCCAGGATCGATCTTTTTATCAGCCACGGCGGCAACAACAGCACCAATGAGGCTCTGGCGTCTGGAAAACCTTTGATTGTGCTACCGGTAGGCGGCGAACAGGCCGACAATGCAAGCCGCGTGGTATATTTGGGCGTCGGACAGCGCCTGGACATCGCGCAGTTCACCGAAGCACAACTGCGCGCTGCGGTAGAAACGATCCGCACGAATGTCGCCTTCCGGGAGCGCGCCGAGATGATCGGGAAAGCGCTTGCGCAAACCCACGGCGCGCTGACCGCAGCGCATTGCATTGCGTGGGTCGCGCGTGAGCGGAAACCCCTTGAGCGAACTGCGGATACACCCGTGACCGTCACGCCGGACGATCTGGAAAACTTGATTCGCCAGGGTGGCAAAATAATCCCATGCAAATGACGCTGACATCCCAACAATTATCGGTAGTCAAATCGCCGTCGGGTAAAAGGCTCTTCCTCGAAGGCCCCGCCGGGACCGGGAAGACGACGGCGGGCGTCGCGCGGATGCTCTACATGCTGATGAGCGACGTCCCGGCGGATCGGCTCCTCGTGCTGGCGCCGCAGCGAACGCTCGCCGCGCCCTACGTGGAGGCGCTGTACCACCCCGATGTCGCTGCCGGCGGTCTGGTGAACGTCGCAACGGTGGGTGGCCTGGCGCGGCGTATGGTCGATTTGTTCTGGCCGCTCGTCGTCGAAGAGGCCGGATTCGGCGCGCTGGACGAACGGCCCACGTTCCTCACGTTGGAGACGGCGCAGTATTACATGGCGCGCATCGTCGCCCCACTGGTGGAGGAACAAGGCTACTTCGACGCCATCAACATCGACCGCAACCGGCTCTACAGCCAGATTCTCGACAACCTCAACAAGGCCGCCGTCGTTGGTTTCCCCCACACCGAAATCGCCGAGCGGCTGCGCGGCGCGTGGGTGGGCGAGTCGGCCCAGGCGCGCGTCTACGACCAGGCGCAGGACTGCGCGACGCGCTTCCGCCGCTACTGCCTGGAGCACAACCTGCTCGACTTCTCCCTGCAAGTTGACGTCTTTTTCGCCCACCTGTGGACGGAACCGCTGTGCCGCGACTACCTTCTCAACAGCTACACCCACCTGCTCGTGGATAACGTCGAAGAGGACGTGCCTGTGGCCCACGACCTCGTCTACAGTTGGCTGCCCCACGCGGAGTCGGCGCTTGTTATCTTCGACCAGGACGCCGGCTATCGCAGCTTCCTGGGCGCGGACCCGGTGAGCGCCGCCGCCCTGCGCGACCTGTGCGACGAGCATGTGACGTTCACCGAGTCGTTCGTGACCTCGCCGGAGATGCAGGCGTTCGGCAATGTGTTAGGTCGTATCTTGCAACCGGGAGCTGCCAGTGCGCTGCCCGCCGTCCAGCCGCCGGATCTCAAGAACGTGCTGCGTTTCGAGAGCTGCCGTTACCACCCCGACATGCTCGATTGGACCGCCGACGCCATCGCCGCACTCGTCCACAACGACGGCGTCTCGCCCGGCGAGATCGTTGTCCTCGCGCCGTTCCTCACGGATGCGCTGCGCTTCTCACTCACCCACCGCCTGGAACAGCGCGACGTCCCCGCGCGCTCGCATCGCCCTTCACGCGCGCTGCGCGAGGAACCTGCCACGCAAACGCTGCTCACGTGGGCGGCGCTCGGCCATCCTGCCTGGGGCGTCGTCCCCACACGCTATGACGTGGCCTACGCGCTGATGCAGACCATCGCCGACCTCGACTTGGTGCGCGCGCACTTGTTAGCGGACGTGCTCTACCGCGTCAAGGACAAAACGCCGTCGCTGGCCCCCTTCGATGGCGTCAATCCCGACATGCAACAACGCATCACCTACCTCTTCGGCGGGCGCTACGAGGCGCTGCGGCTGTGGCTGGACGGTTATCGCGCCGGAGAGTCCGCCCCACTGGATCACTTCCTGGCGCGGCTGTTCGGGGAAGTGCTTTCGCAATCGGGCTACGGCTTCCACCAGGATTTCGACGCGGCGCGGACGGCGGCGACGCTGATCGAGTCGGTGCAGAAGTTCCGCTGGATCGCCGCCGACCTGCCCGCCGACAGACCGCTCGGCCAGGAATACCTGGAAATGGTGCAGCGCGGCGTCATCGCGGCGCAGTACCTGGAACCCTGGCAGGCGATTGAGGAAAACGCCGTGCTGCTGGCCCCGGCCTACACCTTCCTGCTGAGCAACCAACCCGTGGACGTGCAATTTTGGCTCAACGTCGGGGGGACGGGCTGGTGGGAGCGCCTGTACCAACCGCTGACGCACCCCTACGTGCTCAGCCGCCGCTGGTCGAAGGGCCAGCCGTGGACGGATACGGAGGAAGTCGCCGCGCGGCAACTGTCGCTGCACCGGCTCGTCGCCGGGTTGGTGCGCCGCTGCCGGAAGACCATCTACCTGGGGCTGAGCGAACTCGGCGAGCAAGGGTACGAACAGACGGGGCCACTGCTCAAGGCGATGCAGCGGGTGTTGCGAGAGGTTCAGGCATGACTACCCTATTGACTCCCCGTCCCAAACAACGTCAGGTGCTCGCCTACAAGGGTGGGCGGATGGGCGTTTCGGCGGTGCCGGGCAGCGGGAAGACGTGGACACTGTCGCTATTGGCGGCGAAGCTGATCGCTGAGGGAAACCTGGGCGACGAGCAGGAAGTGTTGGTCGTCACGCTGGTCAACTCCGCCGTGAGCAACTTTGCCGGGCGGGTGGCGCGCTTTGTGCAAGAGCGTGGGCTGTTGCCGAACGTCGGCTATCGCGTGCGGACGCTGCACGGCCTGTCGCACGACATCGTGCGCGAGCGCCCGGCGTTGGCGGGCCTCGCCGACGATTTCCAGATCATCGACGAGCGCGCCGCTCAGGAAATCCTGCAGGACGCCGCCCAGGTCTGGGTGCGCAGTCACCCCTACAGCCTGGACGCCGTCCTCGCCGCCGACCTTGACGAGAGCCGTGCGGAGGGCGTGCGGCGTGGGCGCTGGCAGGACTACGTCACCAGCTTGGCGACGAGCTTCATCAAACAGGCCAAAGACCTGCAACTGACGCCCGCCGACCTGCGCTACCGGCTGGATCAGTTCCCCGAAGAACTCCCGCTGCTGGAAATGGGTTACGCGATCTACGCCGACTACCAGCGCGCGCTGGCCTATCGCGGCGCGGTGGACTTCGACGATCTCATCCGCCTGGCGCTGCAAACGCTGCGGCTCGATCCGGCGTTCCTGGCGCGGCTGCGCGAGCGGTGGCCCTACATCCTCGAAGACGAAGCGCAGGACAGCAGCCGCCTGCAAGAGGAAATCCTCAAGGCGCTCGTGGGGCCGGAGGGCAACTGGGTGCGTGTGGGCGATCCCAACCAGGCGATCTACGAGACGTTCACCACCGCCAGCCCGGAATATCTGCGCCGCTTTATGAAACAGCCGGGCGTCCGGGCGCGAGATTTGCCGAACTCCGGGCGCTCGATGCAGAGCGTCATCAATCTGGCGAATTACCTCATCCGCTGGAGCAACGACGCGCATCCCGTCCCTGCGATCCGCAGCGCGCTCGCCACGCCGTACATCAGGCCGACGCCGCGCGGCGATCCACAGCCGAACCCGCCCGATGCGCCCAGTGACATCCACCTCAACGCGCGCGGCCTCTCGCCGCAGCAGGAAGTCGAGGCGGTCGTGCGCTCGCTGGAACGCTGGTTGCCGGAGCACAAGGACGAAACCGTCGCCGTGCTCGTCCCGCGCAACGACCGCGGCTTCGAAGTGGCGCAGGCGCTCAAAGCACGCAATATCCCGCACGTCGAACTGCTACGCAGCACCCGCTCCACGCGAGAGGCGGCGGGCGCGCTGACGCACCTGTGCTTCTATCTCGCAGAACCCACGTCGGCCAAAAAACTGGCGACGGTTTACCGGGTGTGGCAGCGCCAGAGCCGCGACGATCCCGTTCTTGAGGCGCGCGTGGCAGACGTCGCCAAGCTGCTGCGGCAGATCGCACGCGTGGAGGACTACCTTTGGCCGCGCGCCGACCGCGATTGGCTGGCCGAGCAGAATTTGGAGGACGCCGACCCGTCCCTGTACGATCACCTGGTCGAGTTCCGCAGTTTGGTGCAACGTTGGCAGGGGACGACGACGCTGCCCATCGACCAGATCATCCTCACGCTGGCGCAGGACCTCTTCACCGCGCCCACCGACCTCGCCATCGCCCACAAGCTGGCCGTGGTGCTGCGGCAGGCCGCCGACGCGCATCCCGAATGGCGATTGCCGGAGCTAACGCAAGAACTGGCCGTCGTCGCCAAAAACGAGCGCAAGTTCCTCGGTTTCACCGACGAAGATACCGGCTTCGACCCCGACGCGCACAAGGGCGAGGTCATCATCTCGACGATCCACAAGGCGAAGGGCTTGGAGTGGGACAAGGTGTATTTGCTGTCGGTCAACGACTACGACTTCCCCTCCGCGCTGCCGCAGGACAGCTTCATCTCGGAAGCGTGGTTCGTGCGCGATCGTCTCAACCTGGAAGCGGAGGTGCTGGCGCAGTTGAAAGCCCTCTGCGAAAACCCCGATCTCTTCATCTACGACGAGGGGTTGCCTACCCTGAAGGCGCGCGAAGAGTACGCCGCCGAGCGTCTGCGCCTGCTCTA
>DAIUDK010000068.1:0-27743 GCA_036845725.1 Chloroflexota bacterium | reverse complement strand
TTGAGACGCAAGTAGGCCGTATGTTCCGTCGAATTACCCAAACCACCCCACCACAAAATCGTGCGGTCCTCGATGAGGTAGTTGAGCCAGGCCTGGCCGATTTGCGCAGAGGTGAGCGCCGATGTGTTGCCGTGGTCGGGCATGGCACGCAAGAAGGTAAACGTGCCGGTGATGTCGTCGTCGGTCACGATGAGGGGCACACCGCGCTTTTCGTGGACGTAGTAGTTGATCTCGCCCAACTCCCGCATAATGCGTGCGTGAGACCAACCCTCAAAGGGCCGTCCCAGGTAAACACCGATGATCTTGCCGAGCACCCCGGCATACACACGCTCGACGTAATCAGACGGTAGCGGCATTACCTTTTCGTGCTCTTGCCGGAGCTATGTTTTCGCGTTGTACGCCGCTTGCGCTTCGGTCCGATTTCCGTGCCGATGTAGATGCCATAGTGAGGCAAAACCTTGCGATGCACGATCAGAACCACCATCGCCGCCACAAACGCAATGCCAAAAATAAGCAGCGAACTGCTCAACTTGTCCATCAAGTCTGGGTTGATGAGCATCACCCCGGCCAACGTCAGCATCAGCATCCCGCCGATGAGCTTGAGGACGCGCCCGTGTTTCTCTTCCAGCCGGCTTGTCTTGAGCGTGAACACCGCCGCGAGGAAAATCGCCGCCTCGTCAATCTGGTAGATCACCATATAGAGCAGCAACAGTAGCACGAATGCCGCCGTCCCGACCTGCTGCGCCGTTAAAAGGTTGGTCCACAACACCGGGAACCCTGCCGTACAGGAGAACTCCACCACGGAGACGCCTGCCGCCATCACGAACGTCGCGCTGACCAGTCCCCACAGCGAGTCGCCGGCTCGCATCACCTTGCGGATGCCCTTGTAGATGCCGGACTTCTTATCGTCGGCGATGGTGAAGGAGAGGCCCTCTTTGTACCAGAAGTAGTCCTTGATGTTAATAAACGCAAAGAACAGTGCCAGCAGCGCGATCACTACCTGAATCCATCCCAAAAAACTCACAAATGTGAAGACCGTGAACAGTCCGGCGATGAACAACATGTACACTACAGCGGTCACCGTGATAAAAACCGCGCCGATGATGAACACCTTTTTACGCGAACCGGTGTTCAACGTCAAAGACAGCAAGATCGACAGCACCCACAGCGAGCAGGGATTGAAACCGTCCACAAAGGCGATTAACACCGTGCTGACGAACAACGACTGCGATTCCAGATTGACGGGACCGATCAGAGGAAGGTCGATCACGCTCGAGGCTGGCGATTCTTCGCCAGAACCGTCCGTCGGCGGCGTCTGCTCTTCGCGTCCCGGTACAATGCCCACACCCGAGTCCGGGCAAACCTCATCCAGGCAGAGTGTGACTTGAGCTTCGATCTGAGCCCCAATCTCCTCGGTGTATCCCACCCAGTAACGATCGCCAATGATTGTCGTAGGTACATTGCGCGCCTCAAAGCCCATAGCCGCGGCCATTTGCTTAAAAAGCTCCTGGTTCTCAGGAACGTACCACACCTCATATTGATATAAGGTGATGCGCCGATTGCGGTTTGCCAACTTCTCCAAAAACGGCTCCTCCTCCGCGCAGTGAGGACACCCATCACCATAGAAGAAATAAATCGGCACATCCTCAGGCGCTTGGGCAGGTATCGCAGCACGTCCCGGTCTAGCAATGCCGAAGCCAGCAACCAACAACACCAAAATCACAACGACTTTGAAGTGTGTCTTTCTTTCCACAAAACCACCTCTGAGTACCTGAATCACGAGCATCCAAAGCGCAAGTGTACCGCAAACTCTGCGCCACGTCAACCTCCAATTTCGCCCAAAATGTCTCGCCGGCGGTCCAATTCTCTTGACAGCAAAAAAACCAATGGTACAATCTCTTATAGACTGACTAGTCAGTCTATAGAAGAACCGAGGAGAGAACAATGTCGCCCAAACCTGATTTATCGACAGAACGCCGCGCGCAGATCGTCGAAGCCGCGTTGGCCTGCTTTAGCCGCAAGGGATACGTCCACACGACAATGGATGATATTGTCGTCGAAAGCGGGTTGAGCAAAGGCAGCATCTATTGGTACTTCAAGAGCAAGGACGAGATCTTCAAAGCAGCAGTGGCGGCTATCGCAACGAACATTGTCGGCGAACCGATGGATTTGTTAGAAACAGTCGAAATGGCTACCACAAAACTACGCCTTGCTGCACAGATTATGGTCGATTTCTGCCACGATATCGCGCAATACTTCGGCCTGCTGCTCGAATTCTGGTCCCAGAGTGAACGGCGTAACGAGGAGATGCATTTCTGGGCGGAAATATTGCCGCCCTACCAACAACTGGTGGCGGCTGTTTTCAGGGATGGCGTCCAGACAGGCGAGTTCCGCGAAGTGGACGCCGATGCGCTCGCGTGGATGATGATGTCCGCTTACGACGGCCTAGCCGTCTACAACATGATGATTCCCGACATGGACATCGACAGGGTCAGCAAAACGTTCATCGAAACCCTGCTGCAGGGATTGCAAGCAGACGATTGACCATGATGCGCTAATAATGAGGAAGTGAACAATGACACAGTTGAAACACATACCATCAAGCATAAGATTGAACCGGCGACGTCGGTCCCGATGCCCTCTCGCGCTCTGCGGCCTCGCGTTGGCCCTACTGCTCTCAGCGTGTGAGATGACGGCGACCACACCGGAAGCAACACCGGTCATTGTGGACGATTTTGAAACGCTCGTCTCCGTCACCGGCAAGGTCACGCCCGCCGTATGGACGACGGTTGGCGCGCAAACCGGCGGCATGGTCGTCGAGGTTCTCGTCGAAGAGGGCGCGCAAGTCGCCGCTGGAGATGTGCTCGTGCGGCTGGATGACGCCGACGCGCAACTGGCGCTCCTCCAGGCCGAAGCGGCGTTGGCAGCGGCGGAGGCGCAGGTCGCGCGGGTCAAAGTTGGCGCGCGCCCCGAAGAAATCGCCGTTGCCGAAGCCCAAACCCTCGCCGCGCAAACGTTGATCTCCGAGACGCTGGCGCAGCGCGACCAACTTTTCACCGGCGCCGGTGAAGCCCAGGTCGCCGCGGCCGAGGCCGCCGTCGCCGCGGCCCAGGCCGAACAATTGGCCGCCCGCCAGCGCCATGACGAAACGATGAAGTGCTACGACGTCACCTTGCCCGACGGCAGTACACAACAGACGTGTCCACTGCTGGGGACAATAGAAGAGCAGGCTCGCCAGGCGCTCCACGCCGCAAATGAAGCGTTGGCGGCAGCAGAAGCGCAACTCCGCGCCGCCAAATCCGGGATGTGGGCGCAGCGCAGCGCAGCCGATGCAGGCGTGACTGCCGTGACCGCGCAATATGACATTGCCCTGGCGCAACTCGAATTGCTCAAAGCAGGCGTCCTGCCGCAGGATATCGCCATCGCGGAGGCCGCCGTCGCGCAGGCCAAAGTCGCCGTGGAAGCGGCGCAGGTTGCGCTGGCGCGCACCGCGATCAACGCGCCCTTCGCCGGAACGATCACCCGCATCGACGTGCGGCGCGGCGAATTCATCGTACCGGGACAGCCGCTCATCACGCTGGGCGACCTGGGCACGCTGCACATCGAAACCACCGACCTCGACGAAATCGACGTAGCGCGGATCGCCGAAGGGCAAGCCGCCACGCTCACCTTCGACGCACTGTCCGACCTCACACTCACCGGCCATATCACGCGCATCGCGTCGATGGCCGAACCCGGCGCGGGTGGCGTCAACTACACCGTCACCATCGATCCCGGCGAACTCCCGTCGCAGATCCGCTGGGGCATGACGGTCTTCATCGACATCGACGTGAACCCGTAGCAATGCGGGTGTACTCTTTAGACAGGATTAACAGGATAAGAAATATTCCTGTATCCTGTTAATCCTGCCAAAAACCTATGATTCTCAAAAACCTGTTCGGACGTAAGATGCGCACGCTGCTCACCGTGTTCGGCATCGCGGTGGGCGTTGCCGCCGTGGTCGCACTCGGCGCGCTGGCCAATGGCTTTATCCAGGGGTACAGCGCCATGTCCGGCGGCAGCGGGGCCGACATTCTGGTGGTACAGGATAACGCTCTCGACATTATGTTCAGCACCGTGGATCAAGACATCGCGCCGATCCTCACCGGAATGCCCGGCGTCAGCGACCTCTCGGAAATGGTCTACACCTTCGCCGCCACCGATGGCGCGCCCTACTTCATCGTCTACGGCTACGATCCCAGCGGTTTCGCCGCCCAACGGTTTAAAATTGTGGATGGTGCGCCACTGTCCGCCAAGACCGAGGGGCGGGGCGGAAAACCTCTGCTCTTGGGTCGGGCAGCGGCGGACAACCTGAAGAAGCAAGTCGGCGACACGCTCCGCCTCTACGAAAGCGCCTACCGCATCGTCGGCATCTTCGAAACCGGCGAACCGTTCGAGGATGGCGCGGCGGTAGTGCGCCTCGAAGACGCGCAAATCATCAACGGCAAGCCGCGCCAGGTGAACGCGCTGCTCCTCAAAGTGCGCGAGGGGACCGACCTGGATGCCCTGTGCGCCCGCATCGAGCGCCGTTTCGACAAACTCACCGCCACAAAATCGGCGGATTTCGCCGACCAACAGGATATGCTCCAGTACATCTACGTCTTCACGTGGTCGGTTTCGTTGGTGGCGATCATAATCGGCGGCGTCGGTGTGATGAATACGATGTTGATGAGCGTTTTCGAGCGCACGAAGGAACTCGGCGTGCTGCGCGCCGTCGGATGGCGGCCCAGGCGCGTGCTCGGCATGATTCTCGGCGAATCGTTGGCTTTGAGCCTGCTCGGCGGCGGTGTTGGAATTCTGCTCGGATTGGCGGCGGTACGCGCGGTGGAAAATATGCCGGTCATCAGCAGCATTATGCCGCCGCAATTTACGACGGCATTGATCGGACAGGGCCTCATCGTCGCGCTCGGGCTGGGATTCGTCGGCGGCGGGCTGCCGGCGTGGCGCGCATCGCGGCTCGCGCCCGCCGAAGCCATGCGCGCCGAAGGCGGTTCCACCCGTGGAAACCGGCACGTGCGCTGGGCGGCGTTGCGCAACATCCTGCGCCAACCCACGCGCACGTTGCTCACGGTCGTCGGCATCGGCGTCGCACTGATGGCAATCGTCCTACTGGGCGCGATGAGCGACGGGCTGATCGACGCTTTCAGCGGGATGATGACCGGCGGCGGCGCGCACCTCCTCGGCATCGAACGCGACGCCTCGGTGGATTTGAGCAAGATCGACGAGGACATCGTGCGGCGTATCGGTATGACGCCGGGCGTGCAGGCCGCCGAAGGCTTTCTCACGGGCTACACCATGCTCGGCGAACTGCCGTTCTTCATCATCTTTGGCTACCAACCGCGCGGCCTCTCCATCCGCGAGCTCCCCATCGTCGAAGGCGAACCCCTGACCACGAACCGGCAAATCATCCTCGGACGCGTCGCCGCGACGAACCTGCGCAAGCGGGTCGGACAGACGGTGCGCATCTTCGACAGCACCTTCAAAATCGTGGGGATTTACGAAACCGGCGTGGCCTTCCAGGATGGCGGCGGCGTGGTCACACTGCGCGACGCACAGAATTTGTTCGGGCAGACGCGCAAAGTCAGCTTTATGGGCGTGTGGCTGCAAGACCCCGAACAGGTTGACGCCGTCAAACGGGACGTCGAAGCGCGCTTCCCCGAAGTGTCACTTGGGCAAGCCAGCAGCTTCACCGAAAATCTGGTGGATATGCAGATGATGAAAGCCAGCACGTGGGGGATCGCGCTGATGGCGCTCATCGTGGGTGGTTTGGGGATGACGAACACGATGGTGATGAGCGTCATCGAGCGGACGCGCGAAATCGGCGTGCTGCGCGCGTTGGGATGGCACAAGCGCCGCGTCCTGGGGATGATCGTCCGCGAATCGGTGGCATTGAGCCTGCTGGGCGGCATCGCAGGCACGCTCGCGGGCGTGATCCTGGGATTCGCACTGAACCTGCATCCCATGATGCAAGGATTTTTCCGTATGGAATACAGCGTTAGTCTGTTTGCGCAAGCGTTTGGCGTGGCGCTCGTGTTGGGTATCATCGGCGGCGTCTATCCCGCCTGGCGCGCGTCGAACTTGCAGCCGGTGGAGGCCTTAAGATACGAATGAAGACACAGACAACACAAGATAGGCCACAGAAGTGGACCATCCCCTTCTTCACGATCTGGACAGGACAGGCTCTCTCCCTGCTGGGCAGCCGCGTGGCACAATTCGCCATCGTCTGGTGGCTGACCGAGACGACGGGATCGGCCACGGTGCTAGCAACCGCTTCGATGGTGGCCTTCATCCCGGAGGTGTTTCTCGCGCCCATCGCCGGGGCCTACGTGGATCGCTGGAACCGGCGCGTCGTGATGATCGTCGCCGATAGCCTCATCGCCCTGGCCTCTTTGTGGCTGGCGGTGATGTTCTGGCTGGGGACGGCGCAAGTCTGGCACATCTACGCGCTGATGCTGATCCGCTCCATCGGCGGCAGCTTTCACTGGCCCGCCATGCAAGCCTCCACGTCCCTGATGGTGCCCAAGGAGCACCTCACGCGCGTCGCAGGTATCAACCAGACACTCCACGGCGTACTTGGTATCGCCGGCCCGCCGTTGGGTGCTGTCTTGATGGAACTCTTGCCACTTCAGGGCGTGATGCTCGTTGACGTCGGGACAGCAGCCTTGGCGATCACCCCGCTGTTCTTTATACATATTCCACAACCAGAACGCACCAGCGAAAAGCATACTGAACGGCCGACGGTATGGACCGATTTCAAAGAAGGTCTACGCTATGTTTGGGGATGGACAGGAATGCTCTATCTTATTGTGTTGATCTTCTTCTTCAAAATTGCTTCTGCACCGGCATTCTCGCTAATGCCACTCCTCGTCAATAAACACTTTTCTGGAGGAGCTGCGCAGCTCAGCCTCTTGCAGGCCATCCTGGGCGTCGGGACCATTGTAGGCGGGCTGGTGTTGAGCGCGTGGGGTGGTTTTCGCAAGAAAATCGTTACCTCGCTCACCGCCGCTTTTGTTTTCAGCTTCGGTTTCCTGGGACTCGGTTTGGCGCCGGGAAATGTTTTCGAGATCGCTTTAGCAAGCGCCTTTGTAATCGGATTCACATTGCCGATGATCGACGGGCCATTCATGGCGATTATGCAAGGTTCGGTCGAACCGGAGATGCAAGGGCGGGTGTTCACGTTGGCGATCAGCTTGCTCAACATCAGCGCGCCGTTCAGCCTGGCGATTGCCGGACCAATCAGCGATAAGTTAGGGTTGCAAATATGGTATGTGGTCGCAGCCGTTATATCCATCAGCATCTGCACCATAGGGTTCGCCTTGCCCGCGGTGATAAATATCGAGCGAAAGACCGAACCGCAAGAGCCGACCAAAGGAGCTACGTAAAGTATGTTCAACGTTTGCCATCAGTGCGGATTATACCGCGCGGATAAGACCATCGATCCGGCAGGGCCGTATGCGATTTGCCCGGAGTGCGGGCACGCGCACCTGTTCCGCGCACTGCCGCTGCTCGTCGTCTCCGGCGCGAGCGGTGCGGGGAAGTCCACTGTCTGCAACGCGCTCGTGGGACGTTTCACCGGCGCCGTGCTGCTGGACAGTGATATCCTGTGGTGTCCGGCGTTCAACACTCCGGAAAATGACTACCGCGACTTCTTCGAGATTTGGCTGCGGATGGCAAAGAACATCGGGCAATCGGGGCGCCCGGTGGTGCTCTTCGGCGCGGGGGCCGGCGTGCCGGGCAACATCGAACCGTGCATTGAGCGGCGCTACTTCTCCGCCGTCCACTGCCTCGCCCTCACCTGCGCCGACGACACCCTCGCCGCCCGGCTGCGCGCGCGCCCACAGTGGCGCACCAGCGCCTGCGATGCCTTCATCGAGAATCAGCTCGACTTCAACCGCTGGTTCAGAGAAACCAGCCCCACCCTCGATCCGCCGGTCACGACGCTGGACACGACATACGGCACGTTGGAGGAAACGGTGGCGCAGGTAACGTGTTGGATTACGCAAGCGATCAGCGGTCAGCGATCAGCTTTCAGCCCAATCAAGCTGACGGCTGATCGCTGAAAGCTGATAGCTCGCTCTAGCAAAGGTGGCTTATAATGGCAAACGAAAACATCATCGAAACCCGTGAACTGACGAAACTTTACGGCGACGGTGCGCAAGTACGGGCACTGGACGGCGTGAGCGTCCACGCCACGCGCGGTGAATTCCTCACTGTGATGGGGCCATCGGGCTCCGGGAAATCCACGCTGCTGAACCTCCTGGGGGCATTGGATCGCCCGACGAGCGGGCAAGTGTTCATTGATGGGCAAGATTTGGCGAAGGTCAAAAACCTGGATGCCTTCCGCGCGCGTACGGTGGGCTTCGTCTTCCAGATGCACAACCTCATCCCCACGTTGAACGCGCGCGAGAACGTCGAGACGCCGATGATGGGCCAGGTCTCCGGGGCCGGCAAACGCCGCAAGCGCGCCGAGGAACTGCTCGCGCGGGTCGGCCTGGCGAAACGCGTGACACACCTGCCCAACCAAATGTCCGGCGGCGAACGCCAACGTGTCGCCATCGCCCGCGCGCTGGCGAACGAACCCGCGCTCGTGCTCGCCGACGAACCCACCGGCAATCTCGACTCACAAAGCGGCGCGGACGTCATCGCGCTGCTGCGCCAACTCAACCGCGATCTGGGGACGACCATCATCATCGTCACCCACGATCCGGCGGTGGCCCGGCAGACCGACCGCGTGCTGGTGATGCGCGACGGCCAAATCGCCGACGATCACCGGGTCGGCCATCCCTTCGAGGAGGACCTCAAGGAGTTCCGCAGTTCCGGCCTCGGCAAAGCACTGTTCGACGGCGACCCGGAAGCCCTGGCGTGGCTCGCTTCCAGCGGTCTCGGCGCGCTACAGAAATTGCTCGATAGAGAGTAAAATAGTACACGGATCAACACGGATTTCACGGATAAAACCAGAAGCAAAATCCGTGTTCATCCGTAAAATCCGTGCACCAAACCCAAAATGAAGACGCGACCACAAGTAACGTATGACGGACAATTGCACATCGACGGCGTACCGGCGCTGATCCAGGCGGGGGTGCTGCACTACTTCCGGCTGCCCCACCCCACGCTGTGGGCGTCGGTGCTGCAACGGATGCGCGCGGGCGGTCTCAATGCTGTGATGCTCCCCTTCCCGTGGTCCTATCACAGTCCGACGGGCGGATTGTACGATTTCACCGGCCCGCGTGACGTAGCACGCCTGTTGGACGAGATCGAGGCGGCAGGGCTATGGCTAATCGCCGATGTGGGGCCATGGATCGAGGCCGACCTCAACGCGGGAGGCCTGCCGGCATGGTTCGTCAACGCAGCGGGCGTGCGCCCCGATTGTGCCAGCGTCGTCCCACCGGGGCCATCCTTTGCGTACCTGCGCTACGTGCGCGAATGGTGGGAACGGCTGTTTCCCTTCCTACTCAAGCGTCCCAATCTACTGCTGGTCGCTGTCGATCCTGGATCGTGCGCGGGGGGACAGGGGCTATCACGGTACGTACGCGCCCTGATTGAGTTGGCGCAAGAACTCGGCGCACCGGGATTGTTCGCCGCGCCTGCGCATCACCTCCCCCCAGGCGACGACAATGCCATCTTGCCGTTGCACCGGTGGGAGCGTGACACACTGCTCGCCGAGACCTCAGGGGACGGCGAACCCCAGAGCCTCCACAACATCGAAACCGCACCACCCTTCACCCGCGACAGTGAAAGCCGCGAACGACTGCGCCAACGACTCGGCCCGGAACACCCCCGCATCCTCATCAACCGCATCCTGGGCCAGGGCGCGTTGAGCTTTGCGCTCGCGCCCGTGCATACCGGCGTCAACTGGGGATATTGGAGCACGACCGATGTTTGCGCCGCTCACGGCGTTGGCGCGCCGCTGGAAGAAGGCGCAACGCTCACACCAGCCTACTTCCACACGCGGCGACTGGCGCTCACCGTCGAAACGCTCGGCAGTACACTGGCGGGCGCACAGCCCGCCTCGACGGTCTACGCGACCCCGAACCGCGCCCTGCACGCGACTCGCGCCACAGACGTCGCCACCGTCGCCTTCCTCGACACGGCCAACGCGAGCGCCACGGAGACGCGCCTGTCGCTGGCCCTCGGCGACGCGCTGCTCGCTACGCCTGCCATCATCTTGCCGGAAGAGGCCGCGCGCGTCCTGCCGCTAAATTGGCCTATCCCTGGGGGACGTTTGCTGACCACAACGCTAGAGCCAGTCCTGTTGATAACCGTCGCGGGCCGGCATTTGCTCGTGCTGGCGAACGAGAACGGCGGCGATCTGCTGCTCTCCGACGAATTCCGTCCCCGGCACGCCCGCGGCCCGGTGCGCACACAGCGCACGCCGGAGGGATTGGCCGTGCACTTCGAGGCGGCGCGCTGGATTTCTTTGCTGCTCGACGGGCCGGAGGGTGTGCTGCAATGCCTGGCGTTGGAACCACGCCTCGCGGCGCGCGTCTGGCCACTTGACGACGCCTGGCGCACGACGCCGGCCTACCCCGCCGCGTGGCAGCCCGCCCCAGAAGATCCGGCGCGCGGATTGGTCATCGGTCCGGACTTGGTGCAGCCGCGCGCCGATGGCAGTTACGGCTACCTCACCGGCGAAAAGGGGATCGGCTATCGTTGGGGGCCGTGGCGGGGCAGCGACCCGCACACGTGGCTCGCGCCGCTCACCTGGCCTGATGCACCCGCCGTCGAACCGCCGCCTCTCGTCTGGGAATCCCGCGCTGCCGTCCACGAGACCGCGCCGGATTACGACGATCGCGCGTGGATGCCCATCACCATCCCCCCCACCCCTGCTGCCGATCACGCTGCCGTCGCCGACGGGTTCACGTGGTATCGCGGGCGCTTCGATGGCATAGCCGGTGAGGTCACGCTGTTCTGCGATCAGGCATGCGACGTTTTCCTCAACGAGACGCTCATCGCAGCGCTCAACACACCGTCGCATATCGCGGCCGGCGCGCCCAAGACGCTGCCGCTGCCCGCGACTTCACAGCGCGAACACAACGTCCTCGCCATCCTTGTGGAAAACAACGGAGAACAGCGGCATTGGGAGGCCACGACGCACCCGCGGGGATTGGCAGCCTGCACGCTCGACAATGGCGCACCCATCACCTGGCACTCGCGTTGGGGACTATGTGGGGAATGTGCCGTGCAAGGCTTCTCCGGTTACGCGGATTGGGCGCTCGTGCCCGATGATGGTGCGGGACACATTACCTGGCATCGCGCAACCTTCTCGTTGGCCCTGCCGGACAACGTACAAATTCCGCTCTTCCTACGCCTGGATCAGACACCCAGCCGGGCGTATCTGTTCCTCAATGGACAGTTGATCGGGCGTTATTGGGACGGGCGCGGGCCACAGCATCGCTTCTGGCTGCCGGAGGGCCTTTTGCGACGCACAGGGGAAAATGAACTGCTTATCGCCCAGTGGACGCGCGGCGCGCAGCCAGGTATCGGCCTAGCGCGGTTGGAGCACGGGGCCATTATGCAGTGGAGACCGCAACTATGAGAATGACGCCAACGCAGAAAATACAACCACCGCTTTGTCCTTAAAGGGTATGCTATAATAGAAGTATAAACTTTAACCTTACCTGAGGGAAAGAAATATGAGAGAGGGAGAAGTACATCCACGTATAGAAATCAACCCAAACATTATGTTTGGCAAACCGGTCATCAAGGGGACACGGATCACAGTAGAACACTTACTGCGCAAGTTGGCCGGTGGGATGTGTGTGGAACAAATTTTGAATGATCACCCACATCTTACCCCAGATGATATATACGCAGCCGCCGAATTTGCCGCTGACTATATGGCACAAGAAGACATCATCTTTGCCGGAGCGTGACCCCTGTGAGATTCCTGGCCGATGAGTGTTGTGACACCGCAACCGTTGACGCATTGCGCGAGGACGGACATGATGTGCTGTATGCAATCGAATCCCTGCGTGGCGTAACAGATGATGTTATTTTGGGGCGTGCGTTTACTGAAAACCGTGTTCTGCTGACGGAAGACAAAGACTTCGGCGAACTGGTTTATCGGTTACGCTATCCCGCCTATGGCGTCATATTGCTGCGCTTTGACGTGCAAGACGCAATGTCGAAGATTCCCCGGCTTCGCGTGCTGCTAGACCACGAAAAGGATCGCATTCCTGGCGCTTTCGTCGTATTAGACGCTACAAAAGCTCGAGTGCGCCCTTTGCGTTAATCCGTGCGGATTACTCGAACAAATCTGTACTGAGGTACCGTTCGCCAGTATCCGGCAACAACGTGACCACGGTTTTGCCTTCGCCTAAGCGCGCCGCAACTTTGAGCGCCCCCGCGACCGCCGCCCCCGAGGAAATGCCCACGAGCAGCCCTTCTCGCCGGGCCAGTTGGCGCACCATCTCCGCAGACTCGCTCTCCGTCACCGACATGATCTCATCCACCACGCTCCGGTCGAACACCGGCGGTACGAAGCCCGCGCCCATGCCCTGAATCTTGTGCGGTTTGGCGTCTCCACCGGAGAGCACAGGCGATTCCGCCGGTTCGAGCGCCACCACGTACACATGCGGCGCAGCGGCTTTGAGGTACTGCCCCACTCCACTGATCGTGCCACCGGTCCCCACCCCGCCAACGAAAGCGTCCAGGTGTGGAATCTGGGCGAGGATTTCCGGGCCGGTTGTCATCCGATGCACTTCAGGGTTAGCGGGGTTTGCGAACTGGTTCGGCATCCACGCGCCTGGATTTTCGCGCACGATCTCTTCGGCTTTGGCGATCGCGCCCTTCATGCCTTGCGCACCGGGCGTCAACACGGATTCCGCGCCGTAGGCCTTGAAGATCGCCCGCCGCTCGACGCTGACCGAATCGGGCATCACCAGAATGACGCGGTAGCCCTTGAAAGCGGCGACCATCGCCAGCCCGATGCCGGTATTGCCGCTTGTGGGTTCCACGATGAGCGCGCCTGGCTGCAAGCGTCCTTCACGCTCGGCGGCCTCGATCATCGCCAGGCCGATACGCTCTTTGACACAACCGCCAGGATTCTGTCGCTCCAACTTCGCCCACACCGTCGCCATCCCCGGCGCGACAACCCGCTGTAAACGCACTACGGGCGTGCGTCCCACCAAATCGAGGACGCTATCCGCCACCAAACCACGAAAATCACCCTGTCCTACATCCATGATTCTGCCGCCTCCAGAGCGAAGGCTTCTTCCGCCGGAGCCTCAAGGCTTTCCAGGTCGCTCAAGCGTGACTCCAGGGCCGTGATGCGCTGCGTCAGCCGATCAATCGTGTCTACAACCATATCGGGGAGCTGCTCGTGGTGTAAATCGGGCTTGAGGCGACACGCGACACCGTTGATTTTGACCACACGTCCCGGCACACCTACCACTGTCGAACAGGGCGGAACGGGTTTGACAACCACGGAACCGGACCCAATTTGGGCATTGTCTCCTACCTCGATGGGACCGAGCACGATCGCGTCGGTGCCAAGGACCACGCCATTGCCGATGGTCGGGTGACGCTTCGCCTTCTCCAGTGAGACGCCGCCAAGCACCACGCCCTTGTAGATCAAGACGTCGTCGCCCACCTCCGCCGTCTCGCCGATCACCACACCCATCCCGTGGTCGATGAAAACACGGCGACCAATCGCCGCGCCGGGATGGATTTCCACCCCAGTAAGCCAGCGGGTAACATGCGAGAGCAAACGCGCCAAAAAGCGGAACTTGTGCACCCACAAAGCGTGCGCCACACGATGCAACCAGATCGCGTGCAGGCCCGGGTAACACGTCAGCACCTCGATGACGCTGCGCGCCGCCGGGTCTTTGGTAAAGACGGTCTGAACGTCCTCACGGATACGCCCCGTAAGGCCAGGACGAGGTACAGGACGTTTATCTTCCGGCAGACAGACGCACGTGTCACAGCACTCCCCGCACGCGGGACGAGTCTCCCCGACAATCTTGTGCTGTGATAAGGGCATAGCCATAAGTACCTCCTCCAGAATCGTCATAGAGCCATTAATCTTGTTATCGCCAGAACGGCAGTTTGCCTTCCAGTTTCCTCGTAGTATAACCGAATTTTCAGTACGGGCGAATGAAACGGCTATTGCAAAGCCTTATTTTTGCGGTAAAATAAAAGCAGAAGTTTGAGTCGATCAATCAAAATTTTACCATCGCGTGTAAGGAGAAACCGAATGCCAGCGAAAGCGATTTGTCCATCTTGTGGCGAGTGGGCCACGCTCCCCGACCATCCCAAGATTGGTCAAAAAATCACCTGTACCGAATGTGAGGCCGATTTGGAGGTCATTGAAGTCGACCCTGTCGAGCTAGACTGGACCTATCTAGAAGACGAAGTCGACGGCGAAGACTGGGAAGACGACGAAGATTGGGATGATGTTGAGGGAGAGGACTGGGACGAGGAAGAGGATTAGTGCAAACAAATAATCCCGCGACGCGCAAGTCCCTGGCGAATAACCAACCTGCCCCGTTCATAATGAACGGGGCAGGTTTCTTTGCAGGTTAGAGAGGGAAAAATCTCGACAATCAGCGCTCTTATCCTTACTTGCCGTTTGTCGGCAATTGAGTATTATTATAGTTGGAATCAGTGTAGGACAAACCTGTCATTCGCACTAACACACTGAGCAAAAAAGGATTGCATTATGGGTTTTAATTTCTGGCGCACGTCAGGGGGATTTGCGTTAGAATTCCCACTAGAGCTGCCAAATATTGCCTTGTCCATCATCTACATCGGCCTGTTTATCTGGGTGCTGTGGTTGCGCTCTGCAGATTTCAGAAGAATGGATAGAAAAGGCTGGCTACTCTTTGGGCTTTGTCTAGTCTTGCTTTTTCCCACGCGCTCGCTACTGGTACTGTACCGTCAGCAAGCCGGGGCACTGCCTGCCTCGCCAATCAGCATGTTGCCCGCCACGCCCACGCTCTCCATGGTAGGGCTTTTCTTGGTAACCTTGGTTACAGTCCGCCTGGGACCAGGGTCAGGATTGATCATGAACCTGGTAGCGGCGCTGACTTGGACCTGGTTTGGCCCATTGACGTTCACCGATGTACTCGCCATCGCCAGTTGGGGACTCACCGTCGGGTATTTGCTCCATCAAACCTACAAAGGCGAATTATTTGACATCCTGCGCCGCCCGTTGGTTGCCCTGCCAGCCGCCACGCTCGTGCCCCTGGGCCTTTTGTCGCTCAGCCGGTTGATCACCAACCTTCCGCCGGGCGGCCTGTTAGCCATTGACTATGTCATTGCGGTCTGGAACAACGAGGGGCCACTCTGGTTCGTCGCCGCGATGCCGCTTGCCATTCTTTTCCAACTGCTCTTCCTCAATCCAAGTTGGCGCGCGTTCCAACGCGCCGACACCGTATCGGCATATAGCAAATCCCTCCGCGCCAGACTTATCACCCTGATCATCCCGCTTGTGTTGCTCAGCGTCATCCTGTCGATGGTCGCCGTCACCTCAAGCGCGATCAACCTGGCCCGCGAGCAATCGCTCGACGAGATGCGTCGCAGCGCCGAGAACGCCACCAACAGTCTCACGTATTTCCACCTTTCCGGCCAAAACCTGATCACGACATTCGCTCAAGACCCGGCGCTGCTCAGCCCAAACCCGCAACAGCGCACTGCGGCCCTAGCAACCGCCCGGCAGGTCGTCCCCTTCTTCCAGGAGCTATTACTGGTCGATCAAAACCTGGAAATCACAGAGGCCGTTCCCAGCGAAGCTCGCAGGCTCGGATTGACGGAGGAGGAAGAACTGGCGTTGAATCGTGCCAGCGCCCTCATCCCCTTTTCAATGGTCACGCGCATGTCGGAATTGCCCTCAGGGCAATATGGGATTACGCTCGTACAACAGATTTTCAAAAATGGGGACAACACCAGTCAGCCCCCGGAAGGATTTTTATTAGGGCGAGTGCAATTGGATATCAATCCAGAGATGCGCCGCGCATTGAATGCACTGCAAGCCGCAGGGGGAACAAGCGCAGGCTTTATCCTGGATGAAAACGGCTTCATCATCGCCCATCCCAATCCTGAATATGTGCTCCGGCCCTGGTCCCCTAAAACAAACGCGCTGCAATATGCGCACCCCTTCGAGCAGGGGACCGCATATGAAGACATCGCTGACGCCGGTTACCGCGTGCTGGTTTACATCCTCAACGCCGAAGGAACGCCGTATCAGGTGGTTCTGCAACTCCCCTTCACTACCGTTCTGGAAACAGCGGCTAAAATTTCCAGCCCGCTGCTGTTGGTGCAGATTGGGATGGGCGCGCTGTTGCTCATCGCCATACCCTTCTTCTCCGCACGCATCATCCAACCTCTCAACACGCTGGCTGAAGCAGCCGATCACATCGCACGCGGCAACCTGACCGTGCCGGTGGAACTTTCCGGCGAAGATGAAGTTGCGCAACTGGGGAACGCCTTCGAACAGATGCGCGTCCGGCTACAGGCCCGCCTCAACGACCTCTCGCTGTTGCTCAATATCGCGCAAAGCGTTTCCGCCACACTGGACCTAGAGCGCGGCGTGCACCCAATCCTGGAAGGCGCTTTGGAGGAAACAGGCGCGCGTGTGGCGCGCTTCGTTATGCTCGGCGGAAACGAGCGTCCGCAGCGCGCGTTTGTCGCCGGAGGAGATGCCTCAACAAGTCAGAACAGTGCCTACGCCGATCTGGATCGCGCGTTTGCCGCCGTCCTGACACGCCGGCGCGATCCACTGGTGATCCAGGACCTCGAACAACTCAAAGGCACCGCGGCGGCGGTTGAAAAGCTGCAAAGCGTGGCGATCTTCCCCGTGCGCCCGCAGAACAGCACAGTAGCCGTGTTGTGGGTGGGCGATGAGAAGAAAGACGCTTTCGACGAAGCGCGCGTCAACTTCCTCTCCACGCTAGCAAGCCAGGCTGCTGTTCTGGTCGAAAACGCGCGACTGTTCCAGGCCGCCGAGGGTGGACGGCGGCGGCTAGCAGCGATCCTCGCCAGCACCACAGACGCCATTCTGGTCACCGACGCGGAAGGGCGGCTACTACTGACCAATCCGGCGGCTCAAAACCTGCTGGCGCTAGATGAGTCGGCCTACGGACGCCCCTTGAATGGCCTGGCCATGCCTGAAGCCCTGGTACAGGCCCTGACACACCCCGGAGACGAACAACAATTGCCCACCGTCGAAGTCCCCATCGACGAGCGCCGCATCTTTTACGCCAGTATCGCTCCCATTATCGGGATCGAAGGAGCAGCACTCGGCATGGTTGCCGTAATGCGTGACGTCACGCACTTCAAAGAACTCGACGAAATGAAGTCCGAGTTTGTGGCGACGGTCTCCCATGATCTGCGTGCACCACTGACGTTCATCCGGGGATATGCTACCATGCTGACGATGGTCGGCGATCTGAACGAGAAACAGCACGATTATCTTGAGCGCATCCTCGAAGGCATCGACCAAATGAGCGCCCTCATTGGCGATCTGCTCAACTTGCGGCGCATCGAGGCCGGTGTGGGCATTCGTCAGGAGCCTTGCCGCCTGGGCCTTATCCTGGTGGAAGCAGTGGACACGATGCGCGCGCGCGCAACGTCGAAGGGCGTGACGCTGCGCCTGGAGCCAACGGAAGGCGCTCCCACCGTGGTCGGCGACCGCACACTCTTGCGGCAGGCCGTGAGCAATCTGGTGGACAACGCCATCAAATACACCCCGGCGCCCGGTCAGGTCAGTGTCGGATTGGGAACCACGCCACACGAAGCTATCATCCATATCACCGACACCGGCATTGGCATCGCGCCGGAAGATCAAGTCCGATTATTCGAGAAATTCTATCGCATCAAACGCCGTGAAACCGGCAACATCCAGGGCACGGGATTGGGCCTGGCCCTGGTCAAATCGATCATCGAACGGCATGGCGGACGTGTATGGGCCGAAAGTGTCGCCAACCAGGGAAGTACTTTTTATATCGCCCTACCCTTGCCAGAGGAAGCCTAAATCATTCATCATGGTTCAAGACTGACGAGGAGATAGATGAAGATCAAAATCTGGGGTGCGCGCGGCTCGATTCCAGCCCCAATCAGCTCCGCCGATATCGAAGAAAAGATTCGCCAGGCTATTTTGGCCATGCCACAAATAAACACACAAGACCCGGAAGCAGTACGGGCCTATGTGAGCAAACTACCGCTTATGATGCGCGGCACCACAGGCGGAAACACAGCCTGTGTCGAAGTGCAGGCTGACGGGAACCTGATCATCCTCGACGCCGGATCGGGCCTTTATCCGCTGGGCCTCGAATTGATGAAGGGGCCTTTTGGTCGAGGCCAGGGCACACTGCATCTCTTTATCAGCCACGCCCATTGGGATCATATCCAGGGGTTTACTATGTTCGCACCCGCGTTCGTCCCTGGAAATCGCATTTTTATCTATGGGGCGCACGACCTGGAAACAGCTTTCAACATCCAGTTGCAGCCGCTAACATGGCCGGTAACGTTGGCCAATATGGCAGCGGATATTCAGTTTATGAGTGTTACGCCGGGCGAGCCGATTCTCATCGACAAAGTCCGCGTCGAGGCGGTAAAAAACGTGCATCCGGGTGACGCCTACAGCTACCGTTTCGAGGATCAGCACAGCGTTTTTGTCTACGCGAGTGATGCTGAATACAAGAAGTTGGAAGATGTCGTCGTCAACCCCTATGTGACATTCTTCCGCAATGCCGATGCCCTCGTCTTCGATGCAATGTACACCCTACAAGATGCCTGGATCAAAGAGGACTTTGGGCACAGTTCGGCGATGATTGGCGTGGACTTGGCGCAGGCTGCCGGCGTCAAGCGGTTGATCCTCTTCCATCATGATCCCTCCTACTCCGACGCCAAAATTCAACAGATTTACGACACCGCCGTGGCTTACCGCAACCAACGCGCGTTCACCATCGAAACCGTTGTAGCTTACGAGGGGATGACCTTCGATCTGACGCCGCCGGGAGCCATGGACCTGCATTTCACGCCCAATGGCGAAACCGCCATCGTCACCCCCACCAGCATCTTCGACGAGAACGGTATCGATGCGCTGGCGCGGCAATTGACCGAAATGTCCGATCCCCGTTCTCCGAGCAGTTCGATTATTGATCTGTCGCAGGTGGAGACGTTCACCACGGCCAGTCTCAAATCGCTGGTGGCGTTCCGTCAGCAGTGGCACGGCAAGCCCATCATCCTCGCCAACCCGCCGCAAAACGTCAAACACATCATCGAACTGGGGGGTTGTGCCGACTTCTTCACCGTCTATCCCTCCGTGGAAGCAGCGCTCAGCGCCGTCCATGCGCGCGAGGCGCTCAATCTGCCGGGACAGGTCATCAAAAACCGTTACCGCATCGAAAGTAAAATCGGCGAGAGCTTGCTAGGCACTGTGCTCAAAGCCACCGACACTGAAGAAAATCGGACCGTGGTGCTCAAAATCCTCTCTCCGACCTTCAGCCCGGCAACCATCGAACGGTTTATGCAACAGACGCAACAGATTGTCGCCTTGGATCACCCCAACATCGTCGAGGTTTTTGCGTGGGATCGTGAGGAAAACTACGTTCTGAGCGTCGAAGCTTACGTCCCCTACCCTACGCTCCAGGATTATTTGAACGAACGTTATGCCGCTGCCGATGCGCCAGCAACTACATCGGGCCTGAATACAAGCCCGGCGCACTTTCTTGAAATCGCCCTGGACATCATCAATGCACTGGAATATGCGCACAGTCACGGCGTCGTTCTGGGCGACCTCAAACCGCAAAACATTTTCCTGACCCCTGAGGGGGCACGTTTGACTGGCATAGGCCTGGGGCGTCTAGAGGAAGGGCGCAATCTGTTGGACACACCTCAGCTCTTCCTGACTGCCGATTACCTGGCGCCTGAACAAATCCTGGGCGAGGCCCTCGACGCACGCACCGATTTATATGCGTTCGGCGTCATTCTATACCAGCTTTTCACCGGACATCTACCCTTCGAAGAACCGGCGCGTGGCGACACAGCAGACTCCACGGAGACAAATGAACAAGCCATCCTGCGCAGTCACCTGCGACATTCGCCACGCCGGCCACGTAGCTTTGACGATTCCGACGGCAAACCGCAGATTTCTGCCTCTCTGGAACACTTGATTCTCAAATTGCTGGATCAAAATCCCAACAACCGTTATGCCAGCGCCATGCAGGTCCGGCGCATCCTTAGCAATCTGCTCAGCGATATTGAATCGTCGGCCCGTCCCCGCACACAACTCCTGGTGGGACGGGAGAAACAAGTACAGGTGCTGCGCACATGTTGGGAAGAGGCCATGGCCGGACATGGTCAATTGGGCTTCATCACCGGCGAGCCGGGCATCGGTAAGACGCGCCTGGCGCAGCAAGTTGCCGCACAAAGCCATCCACCGGTATTGCTCGTCGGTCACTGCGAAGATAACGAGAGACAACCGGCCTACCGATTGTTCACCGAAGTGCTGCGGGAATATCTCAGCACCGTCCCACCAGAATTCTTCGACACAGAAGCACGCCAGCAACTCGCCAACTTTGCACCGTTGATTCCAGAAATCCACCAGATGTTGCCCGAACTGCACATCGCGCCACCGCTGGATCCCAGACAGGAACAATTGCGACTGATGACCAGCCTCACCCAGTTCATCCGCCGCGCGACACAGGAACGCCCATGGTTCTTAATCCTTGAGGACCTGCATTGGGCCGATACCAACAGTCTGGAACTACTGCTTTATCTGGGGCGGCATATTCCTACGATGCACATTTTCGTGCTCGGAACATATCGCGACACCGAAGTGGAAAGCGGGCATCCGCTGCTCGAAACCCTACGTGGACTGCGCAGTCACCCCACATACCGGCACGTGCCGCTCGAGCGGCTGACCCAGGACGAAGTGGAATTGGCGCTGACCTACTTATGGCACCGCATAGTTCCCGAAGACCTCGTCGAGAAGATATACACCCAGACCGCCGGCAACCCCTTCTACGTAGAGGAAGTCGCCAAAGTCCTGGAAGACGACGGGCTGATCCCGCCACCTGACGCCGATGGGGATCCTCTGTGGCACGAGCAGGCGCTCAAAGAGGTGCAGCTCCCACAGAGTGCACGAGAGACCGTCTGGCGGCGTATCGAACAGTTGAGCGCCGAAACGCGCGGCGTGCTACGAGAGGCGGCGGTGTTGGGCCAGACGTTCTCCTTCGAAGACCTGCAGAGAATGAGCAATCTTTCCGAGTGGGAACTCCTTGAGCGCCTGGACGAGGCCTTCGAACGCCAGCTTATCGAAGAGATACCGGCGGGCACGCAGGTATACGGCCCGCGATTGCGTTTCCGCCAGACGGAAATCCAGCACGTCATCTATGCCGATCTCGGCCCGTTGCGACGACGACTGTTGCACCGCAAGGCCGGCGAAGCGTTGGAATATCGCACCGCCGACAAGGGCGACAGCACCGGGTCCACCAATACCCTTGCCGAGGAACTTGCCTATCACTTCGGAGAGGCCAATGAGATCGACAAAACCATCACCTACAGTCTCCAGGCAGCCCGGCAGGCGCATCTCGCGTACGCGAACGCGAACGCGCTGCGGTGGTACACACGGGTGTTGGAGATACTACACCAGGTCAAACCGGAGACCCTGGCCTGTCACCAGGAATCCCTGCTACTCGCGCACCAATCCTCAGGCATTGTGTTGACCCTGACCGGACAATACGACGAGGCGTTGGCACATTATGCCGTCGCGCAGGCCCTGCTGGAAACCCAGCCCGCGTCGAACGCACAGCGCCGGCAATTAGCCGAACTGTGCTATGAAATCGCCACCGTCTACGAACTGCGTGACGATTACGACACCGTTTTCGCCTGGTTGCAGCGGGGTCTGGAAACCGTCGCCCAATTGGCGCCAACCGTCGAAGCTGCGCGCATCTACCTTTTGGGCGCTAAAGTCCATTCGCGACGGGGAGATAACGCTCAGTCACTCACGTGGTGCCAAAAAAGCCTGGACATCGCCATGCGCATTGACACCCCTGAAGGGAGACGCGCCCATGGCGCTGCGCTCTACACGCAGGCCGGCATCGATATGCGCCTCGGCAATCTGGATAACGCCATTGAGTTCTGCCAGGAAAGCATCCGTGCCTATCAAGAAGTCGGAGACCTCGACGGTGAATCCAATGCCTACATCAACCTTGCCAGCGCCTACGTCCTGCGCGGCGATTGGGAACAGGCCAACGCTGCGTATCAGCGCGGGCGGACGATCAAGCGCGAGATCGGCGACATTTACGGGCAAGCCATCAGCAGCAACAATCTGGCAAACCTCCATCTTAAGCGCGGAGAATGGCAAGAGGCGCGCGACATGTACGCGCAATCCCTCGCTATCTGGCAAAACATCCGCGCCCCACGCGGCGAAGCTGTAGCGCTTATCAATCTAGCCCAGGTCAACATCCACCAGGAAAACTGGACACAGGCGCAACAATACCTGGAGCAAAGCCAGACCCTGCTCGATGACATCGGTTCCAAAGAATTCCTGCCGGAGCTTGAGCGACTCTGGGGTGAATACTATCTGAAAACCGGCGAAACCGAACAAGCCATGACACATGCTTGGCAAGCCATCGCACTGGCCCAAACTTACAGCGACCCGCTCGAGGAAGCTATCGCGCATCGCCTGCTGGGGCAAATCCACATGGCGAGCGGAGCACCGCAATTGGCCGAAGAGGCACTCAACGCCAGCCTGGACATGCTTGACCACTTGAATAACGAACACGAAATCGCCAGGACGAAACTCGCGTTGGTCCGCTTGGCCCTGACCGAAAAAACCATACCCCGCGACAAGGCACAAATTCATCTGGATGATGCCATCAGGGTTTTCGAGAAATTAGGTGCACAAGTCGATCTCACACAAGCCCTGGCGCTCCAGCAAAGGACAGAGTAAACTCAAAAACGGCAGAAGTCTCAGCGGATAGTGTTTTTCGCAAATTCCCTGTCCAATTCAGTCGTCTACTTGACTAGATCAATCGTGAGACTTTTGTCGTCTGGTATATAGCTACTTGTACCCAAGTACAAGAAAAAGTCTGTCCGTATGCCTGATGACAAACCCGTGCATTCTTGCTACAATGAAAGCATCATTCATTCAAGAGTGCGCGTCTGAATCGCGCGTTAAGGCTTGAAACCAAGGAGTACCGACATGCACAATAGCCTGCGCCGCAATTTGCGCGCCCCACGGCTGAAAGTGGGGTATACATTAGCGTTTACGCACGCCATCGTGACCGCCAGCAGCGTTTTACTGGCCGAGATGCTCGGATTGGGACTGCTGGCCCTGCTGCGAGGCGAGATTACCTGGGGCTTGCACATCGGCGTTGTCATCATCGCTTCCGCCTTCATTGGGCTGTTGGCAGGCGCACTGTTCAGCCAATCGCTCGTACGCCGTTTGCGCCGGATGAACAACGTCAGTCAGGCATGGCTCAGGGGCAACCTGGCGCTGCGCATCTACGACACCTACCCCGACGAAGTGCGCCAGTTCGGCGATCAACTCAATGCCCTGGCCGAACAGCTCGAGGAAGACGAGGAGGACCTCGCCGTGCTGCGGGAGCGCAATGCCCGCCTGACAGACCAGGTGCGCGCGCTGGCCGTCGTCGAAGAACGCAACCGGCTGGCCCGTGAACTGCACGACAGCGTCAAACAGCACCTTTTCAGCTTAGCGATGACTGCCAGCGCCATCCGCACCCATTTTGAAGCGCTGGAACGCGCGCCAGAAGGCACAGCGCCTGCCACCATCACCGCTTTGAGCGACATGGTGCAGGAGATCGAAATCTCGGCGCAACATGCCCAGCGCGAAACGACTCGCCTCATCGAAGACTTGCGGCCCGGTTCGCTGCAGGAACAGGGATTGGCTGCCGCGCTCAACGATTACACGTTGCTTTTCGGCGCGCAGGAACATCTCCTCATCTACCTGGAAGTGACCGGGGACGACAAACGTCTGCCGCCCGCCGTGAGTGAAGCGCTCTATCGCGTCGTGCAGGAAGCGCTGCACAACGTTGCCCGGCACGCCAGAGCGACCCGTGTGGATATGCACTTGCGTTGCAGCGCCGAGCGTGTTACGCTGACCATCGAGGACAACGGTGTTGGGTTCGATACCACGCAACGTGGTCCCGGTTTGGGTTTGGCCAATATGCAAGAACGCATGCTCAATGTCGGCGGGAGGCTGATGTTGGAGAGTCAGTCCGGCATCGGCACGACTATCCTGGCCGAAGCAGAACTGGCCTACACACCCATGACGCTGCCGGGACCTTCCAGCGCTGTCATAACATCATATCAACCTGACTTGAGCATCGAGAACTGGTCCTGGCTCGGTGCCAAACTGGAAATTCCAGTTGGGCAGACGTGGCCCTGGCTGCCTGCAGATCTGCGCCATCTGCGTCGGCCGTTGATCGAACCCGAGGCCACGCCACTCACCTGTCATGCATCGAGCTTTTTAGGGCTGGGGCGCGCTTATACGATAACATCCGGCGCAGATCAAGCCCCGCTGGCGCGCATCCACCGCAGCCCATCGGGATACGAATGGGAGGACGCGAATGCCTCCTGGACAGTACGCCGCATACGTGGGGTGAGCGGTCGCATCGTCCTGACACGCAACAAACAGCCACTGGCCGCGATGCAATATCAGGGACGCCAGATGAACACCTGGAGCGAGATCGTCTACGACAATCGCGGGTATCGACTCGCTTACAATAAAAGCGAGACCGGGTGTTCTTTTATCCTATCCGACGAGGCCGGACAGGAACTGTTCTGCTGCAAAAACGACGGCGCTCTTCAAATCACGGTCTACCGTGCGCTGCCACTACCACTGCTGTTGATGACGATGGCGCGCATCATTGACGAAATGGCAATCACGCTATAGATTTATCTCATTCAATTTCACATACGAAAGGAGCACCATGAGAACAATAGTCGGTTTAATCTACACACTGAAACCTTATGAACGCGGCATCAAGGAAACGCTTGGCAAGTATGACAGCTTCGTCATGCCCGGCCTTGGCTTCCAGATCCCCTTCTTCCAGCTCGTCCGCATCCGCGACATCCGCGAGCACACCATGGACATCCCGCCGCAGCCGGTGATCACGAAAGACAACGTCGAAATCCGCGTGGACGGCGTGATGTGGGTGCGGCCCAAGTCGGACGAGGAATCCATCAAGCGCACCTTCTACAACATCGACAATTGGAAGCGCGCCATCATCCAACTGGCAATGACCAACCTGCGCCAGGAGTTCGGCGACCTGACGTTGGACGAGAGTCTGGTAGCCCGCGAAAAGATCGCCAACAACTTGCAACGCGTCCTCAACGAGTTCTCGGCGGACTGGGGCCTGGTGGTGAGCAAAGTCGAGATTATGCTCATCGATCCACCGGAGGACATCAAGAAGGCAATGCACAAGCAAAAGACCGCCGAACAGGAACGCCGCTCCATGCGCCTGCTGGCAACCGGCGAGTTCGAAGCCGCCGAACAGCAAAAGCTCGCGACGATTCAACGCGCTGAGGGTGAACGAGAGGCAACCATTCAAAGAGCAGAAGGTGACCGTGCGGCTGCCATCAAGATCGCCGAGGGTCGCGCCGAGGCTATCCGCCTGGTCAACGAGGCCGCCGAGAAATACTTCCAGGGCAACGCGCAATTGCTGCGCCAGTTGGAAATGACCGAAAACTCCCTCAAGGACAACGCCAAGATCGTCGTCACCGAGAAGGGCGTCAGTCCAACCCTGCTGCTGGGCAGCATCCCGGTCTCCGCGGTAAAAGAATAAACTGGTAATCGGTAACTGGTAATTGGGGATTGAAGATTGAGAGATCGGTCGTCCAATCCCTGATTACCGATTCCCAATCCCTACGCAGGAGAATGCTATGCAAATCACGATGATCGGACACAGCACCACGTGGATCGAGGCTGACGGAGCCAAGATTCTCACCGATCCGTACTTCGGGACGCGGGGTAATCCGGCGTACAAGCGCGTCGCGCCGCCGGCAAAACCGCGCGAGGCGTTCGGCGACGTGGACCTGGTACTCGTCTCGCATAACCATTGGGATCACGTGGATCGGCCATTCTTGCACGCGCTGCCCGACAGCGTTCCGGTCGTCACGCCGAAGCGGGCCAGATGGATGACACAGCTCAGCGGGGCAAAGCATCCCGTCGGGCTGTCGCCGTGGGAACAGAAGACATTCGGACAGGTGACGATTACGGCGGTTCCGGCGCTGCACCCGGCGCTCGCGGGCGGATTCGTCATCCAGGCCGAAGGCAAATGCCTCTACTTTGCCGGCGACACCTATTACGGCACGTTTATGGCCAAGATCGCCCGCCACTGTACGATCGACGTCGCCTTGATGCCCGTCACCACCTATCGCATCCCGCTGACGATGGGCGAAAAAGCCGCCATGCGCGCCGTCATCGCCCTTGCGCCGCGAGTCGTCATCCCCATCCACCTGGGCATCCAGCCGCGCGCGCCGTTCCTCCGTACCCGACACACCCCTGAGGGCTTCGCGCGTCGCGTGCAGGGTGCCAGGTTGGCGGCTGATGTTGTGCTGTTGAAAGAAGGGGAAAGCTGGTCTCGCTAAACTCCAATCCCCAAAAGGAAGGACTTCAATGTCAATGGATAACTATCGCAGCTATTTCGAAGAGGAGGAGACACCAACGCGGAACCCGGCAAGCCGGTGGTGGAGCGGTCTGATCCTTGGTCTTGTCCTTGGCGGGATCGCCGGATTTCTTATCGGCGGCGGGAACCTGGACGGCTTCATCGAAAACATGCAAGGCGGCTTTGACTCCGAGAGCGTTATTGTCGTTTTCACCATCATCGTCGCGATTGGTATTGCGATGCTCAAAAGCACTGGAATGCGCAGAAATAGGGTCGAAAATGCACAAACGATCCGGTTTATGGTGCTGATGGTGATCGCCATAACGCTGGCCTTTGGCATCATCTTTTTCGCCGGCGGCTAATCACACAGGACAGAACGATGACTTCAGAAACCAACGGCGAACGCATCACCGTCTATATCGTTGATGACCACGACGTCGTCCGCAAGGGATTGCGCTTCTACCTGAGCGCGCATCCAGACATTGCCATTGTCGGCGAAGCGGGCGACGCGCAAAGCTCCATCGAAGGCTGCGCCGAGCACGTGCCCGATGTCGTCCTCATGGACTTGGTGCTGCCACTCAAACCGGGCGGTCAGCCCTCCGATCAGGGCGGCGTGCAGGCCACGCGCCAGATCCGCCAGAGCAGCCCGCACACGCAAGTCGTCGTCTTGACGAGTTACGCGCAGGACGAGCTGCTTTTCTCTGCGATCAAGGCCGGAGCGCTCTCGTACCTGCTCAAGGACGCCGACGCGCAGACCGTGCTACACGCCATCCGCGCTGCCAGCCGGGGTGAAGCGAGCCTGCACCCGCGCATCGCCCGGCGGCTGATGAGCGAAGTTAGCGCGCCCGGCTCCACCTCCGATCCCGCCGCCGAGTTGACCGCGCGCGAAATGGAAGTGCTGCAACTGATCGCACAAGGGCAATCCAACGCCGAAATCGCCGCGGAACTTGTGGTCACCGAACGCACGGTCAAGGCGCACGTGAGCAACCTGCTCAGCAAACTCCACCTCTCCGATCGCACCCAAGCCGCCGTCTACGCCTGGCGTGAAGGGCTGATCGAAAAAGCATGACATCTCAACGGATTGAACGGATTCAACGGAAAAATATCCGTTAAAATCCGTTCAATCCG
>DAIUDK010000067.1:2532-27793 GCA_036845725.1 Chloroflexota bacterium | reverse complement strand
ATCGTCGTTCCGGATGCCAGCTTTAGCACATCGGCGGCAAAGGAGGTCTTTTTTCGTTCAACAATTTCTGCAGTTAAAAGTGTTTCTGTCATCACGAGTGATTCCATCTTTGGTGTATTCCACACCAAGTCGGCAGAACTCCCTCAGTTGTACCGTCGCAACAAATCCAAAGGTTTCTTATCTGAATAGGCCACCATTCCCTCTGGATCCGGGTATCCTAGCGATATAAGCATCACCACGCGCTCATCAGGCGTCAATTTAAGCAATCGAGCCATCTTTTTCTCTCGTGACCCCTCATCATGCCAGTTAATAGCGCAAGAACTCAACCCTAATGTTTCCAACGCATACATAAACGCCATCGCCGCAAGCGAAGCATCAATGTAAATCAGATGACGATCCATAGGTGCAAAATAGGCGCTCAACTTGCCCACAAGCACGACGATCACGGGGAAGTTTTCATAGAACCCCGTAGTTCCTCCGGGCAAAGGGGAAATCTGTTGTACTAACGCGGGTTCATCAAAAACTCGAAATTCGAATGGCTGTCGATTACATGCGCTAGGCGCAAGCGCCGCTGCTGCAATGGCTTTATCAATGATTTCGCGTGGTACAGGTTGCGGCAAATACCAACGCACGGATCTGCGGCGTTGAGACAAAGCTAGAAAATCATCGTAAGTCACAGTAGCGGGTGAATCAAGATTGCGTTTATAGGGCACACAAGTGAGTTCTGCTAAAGGAGTAGAAGAAAACGACTCGAAACGCGCCCGTGCTCGGTCAATAACCGGATGCACAGCAACAACACTGAAATACTTTACTAATACGTCATGCGCCCATCGCAGCTCACCCACAACGGTATCCCCAGAACAAGTATTAGTTACAATTTGCACGTAACGATCAACTGTTTCTTCAATATAATCCAAGGCAAAAACATCACGACGCGCTCGCATCAGCAGTCCCTTTTCAAGTCGATGGATATTGCGGCGTAACAAGTATTGTGTCTCGTGAGGTCTACATAATTCACGAGCGTATCTTGCTATGCCATATACAACGCCATAATGTTCATTTGTAAAAGAAGTTGAAAAAATCCCCCAATACAAAGAAGTCAACCTACGTGATTTAGTCAAAACACCATATAATCTGCTCCGCATAACACCTTTAAAGTTTTTGAGTTGACTTACTTGCTCAGATTTGAGCCAGCGTTTCACAAGCTGTTTTATCTTCATAATTATGGTCTTTCAACAAGAATTCTCCGAAAAATAAAAACGGACAACAAAAGCTTGATTGCCCATACATCACATACTTGACCTACTTCACCTATCAGAATAAATATGCCTGTAGCGGCTACCGCCCTCCGCCCCTCACCCATCCCCCAGCCTGGGAAGCGCCCAGGAGGCAGCGCGCCTTTCGGCCGGATAGGATGACGGTCATTATACCGTACCGATTGTACCCACAATCAAAGTGATGATGGCTTCAGCATCCATAGGCTGACACGGCAGCACATTTAGCTCCGTACCATCATGAATATGGTGTGGGTGTGTCTTCACTTCCGGGTGATGCGCCGCATTGTCCCAACGCTTGATCAAATTGCCATTCTGAGTCTGCCAGTGGAAGCTATATTTCCGTACACTGATCGTTCGATCCACGACGGCAAATAGCTCGAACATTTCTAACAAACTGCCATCGCTCCACGTAAGCCGGTAGCGGAATAGTCCGACGTCCCCTTGCACCTCCTCACGTAGGATTTCCCAACGTGTGATTTCCGGCGTCAGCACGATGAACGCTTTGATAGCGTTCAAGTAATCAGCCGCGTCCTTCACGCAACCGACTCCAACTGTTGTATCTTCTGCACAAGGTCTTGGCGCAACGTATACAGCCCCATCCACTCAAAGAAATCCATCGCATCGCCGAGTTTACCGGCTTCGAATTGCTGGGAGAATGTCGCGGAGTCCAGGTGGTAGCGTTCTTCAAAAGAACGCAAGTCCTGCTCGTAGCGCGCCAGACGCGCGCGTTGCCGGCTCAAGGTGATCCCCAACAGTTTCTCTAGCATCAAGTCCAGTTCGGTGGGATCGTAAACGTCCCTGAGAACCTCTAATTTCGACACGATGTCTGTCATATCTGTACCTCCCCTACAGCGTCACGTCCGCGGCGTAGTTATGACTTCGATGCCCAGGCGCAGCCTCACCACGTCGCCGGTGCGCTGGCCTGTCCCGCCCGCCGCGCGATTTCCAGGAGCGGAACGGAAACTTGTTTCTACGGGAACTCGTTCCCGCGTCATCTTCACGCCAACGACGTTCGCCCACGGCAATAGGTTCGATGCGGCTGTCGGTAGAAGCGCGCAAGGCCCACAGGAGATCGACCTGATGGCGATCATACGGTCCATCGAACTCCGGCACAACAGCTACAGCGTCACGTCCTCGGCGTAGCTGTAAACCTCGATGCCCAATTCAATTGCCAGCGCCCGTGCGCGTGCATCGACCATCGGTGAGATCACCAGCGTCCGGTTGGCCTTCCGGTTGTGACGTTTTTCATAGAACCGCACTTTCCGCTCGAAGATGATCATATCCGATTTGCTCATAGACGCCTTGATTTCGCAGAGCAGCAATAAGCCATTCTGGATAATCACATCCAATTCCACCTGGTCAGGCCGTCCGAACACCTCTCCTGCGTCATCGTATTCCGTCACATTCAATACTTCGACACCGAAGGAAGTCCCCAGAATCCCGGCCAGTGCATTGCGGAAAGATTGCTCGGTTTGCAGTCCCCAGCGCGCGCCTAATGCGCCAATCGTCCCGTCGTGTTTCCGCGATAGCGCGCGAATCTCGCCAAGCATCGTGTTAATCGTCGCCTGGTTCTCGTCCCACTTGCGGTTCTGCTCGTCCCACTTGCGGGTATTCTCCTCCCGGTCGCGGCGTAGTTCGTCCAGCACCCGGTCGAAGCGGCTTTCGGTCTCGCCCTTGTCCGCATAGCGTTCCCGCGTCAAACTCAAGACCCACTCGCGCATCTCACGGTCGCGCCGCAAGATGCCCGGCAGTTCCCGGCGAATCAATTGCGTCAACTGTTGGTTTTCCATACCGCCTCCTGGCTGCTCAGGTCATACAGCCTATAGCTCCATTATACCACCGGCATGCCGCGATTATCCCCCGTATTGCCTGACCTGCGCCTCGACCCACGCATACGTCCGCGCAATCCCCTCGCGCAGCATCGTCCGCGCTTCCCAGCCCAACAGCCGGCTGCGCGCCTTGCTGAAATTCCGCGAGTGGACGCCCACCGGGCCTTCCACGTAGCGGATGCCGACCTGCTTGCCGGAGATGTCGATCACGGCCTGCACCAGCTCGGCCACGGTCACGTACTCCTCGCCGCCCAGGTTCACCGCGCCTTGCAGATCGGATTGGGTAAGCCGGTAGATGGCCTCGACCATGTCATCGACGTAGGTGAAGTTGCGAATGGCCGTGCCATCGCCCCACACGTCGACCGTGCCGCCGTCCGCGGCTTCGGCGACCTTGCGGCACATCGCCGCCGGCGCTTTTTCCCGCCCGCCGCGCCAGGTCCCTTCGGGGCCGTAGCAGTTCTCGAAGCGCGCGATGCGCACCTGGATGGGGAAGTGCCGCGCGTAGGTCTGCGCCATCCGCTCGGCGTAGAGCTTCTCCCAGCCGTACTCGTTGTCGGGATGCGCGGGGACGGCGTCGGCTTCGGTGAGCGCCGGTTCGCCGGGTTCCATATCGCGATACACACAGACCGACGAGGAGAAGAAGTAACGCGGCACGCCGATTCTGGCCGCCGCGTCGATCATATTCACATTAATCAGCGCGCTATTGTGCATAATCTCGCACTCGGCGGTGTGGATAAAGCCCATGCCACCCATGTCGGCGGCCAGTTGGTACACCTCGTCGAACGTCCCGCCATCGACAGAGAGCGCCTGCCAGCAATTGTGGGCCTCGCGCAGGTCGAGCAGCAGGAATTCGTCCGCCTGGGTGGGGGCAAACTCGTGCGCCTTGATATCGACGCCGCGCACCCAATACCCCTCGCGCTTCAATTTCTTCACCAGATGTCCGCCGATAAATCCACCGGCGCCGCACACCAAAGCTTTTTTCGTCATTATGTTACCCCCTTGAAAAATAAACCGCTAATCTCGCAAATCTGCGCGAATATCCAGAAAAAGCGAATGGCTGACTGCTGAAAGCTGACGGCTAATCGCTCAAATCCAACACCCGCGCCGGACCGTCGGATTTACAGAAATGCACACTATACCACTCTGCCGCGTTAGGATGTGCCGCCGGATACTGCGCGTCGATGAAGGCCCGGATCTCCTCCCGATAAGCCGGATCGCTCAGGCCGATGCAACTGCCCCGGAATCCCGCGCCGCTGAAACGCGCGCCGTACACACCGGGCGCCTCGCACAAGATATTGTACAGCGTCACCAATTGCGGGCAACCAGACTCGTAATTGTAGACCGAGCTGGCCCCCGATTCGCGCATCAACGCCCCGATGGCGGACACGTCGCCCGCGCGCCAGGCCGCCGTGCCCTCACGCACGCGCGCCACCTCGGTGAAGAAGTGCCGCGCCCGGCGATCCAACGGGGCCGGCAAGCGCGCGCCGAACTCGGCATACACGTCCTCCGGCACCATCCGCAAACGTGGCTGCTCCGGCAGCGTCTGCCCGGACCAGGCGAGCAGCAACCCCGCCGCTTCCTCACATTCGGCCACCCGGTTGTTGTAGTCCGTGCCGCCTAGGGATTTCTCCACCCCAGAGTAAACGACCAAAATGTCGAAGCCATTCTTCTCGTGCGGGATCGGAATCTTCTCGAACGCCACCGACCGGCAGTCCAGGTAGGTCAGCGTGTCGCGCTCGCTCATCAGAATCATCGACTGATCCATGATGCCGTTCTTCAGCCCCAGGTACACGTTTTCGATGTAGCGGTCGAGCTGGATGTTCTCCTCGGCGGAGACGGTCAGAGCATTTGCCGTCTCCAACGCCAGCAGGTACGCCACGCCGACCGCCGCCGACGAACTCAGGCCGCCGATGGGCATGCTGCCCCCCACCACCGCGTCGATGCCTGTGTGCAGGACGTGCCTTTGCTGCAAGGCCAGCGCCGCGCCACGCACGTAGTTACCCCAATCCCTGGAAGATTTGGGCGGCACGTCGTCCAACATAAATTCGACATAACCGGGAAAATTCAAGCTTTCGACGCACACCCGCCGGTCGCGGCGCGGCACAAAGGCCAGCAGGATCACCCGATCCAGCGTCATGCCCGTCACCAACCCGTCCTGGTGATCCACATGCGCGCCGAGCGGCGAAATCCGCAGCGGCGCGTAGACCACCCGGATGTCGTCATCCGAGCAGCCGGTGCGTTGTTTGAGACGGTCACGCAGTTGTTGGATTTGCATCGTTACCTATAGTACTCAGCGCGAATTCAGGAAACCACGCGATTCCAGGTAAGCCACAATCTTGCGGGCATTCGCTTCGGGCGTCATCTCCACGGTATCCAGCGTCAGCTCCGGGTTGAGGGGTTCTTCGTAAGGATCATCGATACCCGTAAAGCCCTTGATCTCGCCGCGCCGCGCGCGCGCGTACATCCCCTTCACGTCGCGCTCCTCGCACACTTCAAGAGGTGTGTTGACAAAAACTTCCACAAAGTGATCGTCGCCCACCATTCTGCGCGCTTCGTTGCGGGTGGAGAGATAGGGGCTGATGGCGGCGCAGACCACCGTGCCGTTGTGGCGCGCGATCTCCCCGGCCACAAACCCGATGCGCAGGATGTTGGTGTCGCGGTCTTCCTTGCTAAAGCCCAGTCCCTTGGAAAGGTGCGTGCGCACCACGTCGCCGTCGAGCACCGTCGCTTGCCGCCCACGCTCCAACAGCATGGGGATCAACGCTTCGGAGATGGTAGATTTGCCCGCGCCGCTCAGTCCCGTGAACCAGATGCACAGGCCCTGCTTATGGCGCGGCGGATTCGTCTCCATCAAAATCTGCGCCGTCTCCGGGCGGGTGAACCACGCGGGCAGCAGCTTGCCCTTCGCCAGGTACTCATCGCGCACCTGCGTGCCGGAAATATTGGCCGTCTTTGCGTTAGCGGGAACCTTGGACACTTCCTCGTAGCGATCCTCATCTACCAGATAGACGACCTCCTGGAACTGCACGCCCTTGACGCCGAGTTCGTCCTCGTACTGCGCCATCATCTCCTGCGCCTCGTACGGGCCGTAGAACGGCTTGCCGGTGCTGTCGTTGCCCGGCCCGGCGTGGTCGCGCCCGACGACGAAGTGTGTCGCGCCGTAGTTGCGGCGGATCAGCGCGTGCCACAGCGCCTCGCGCGGCCCGGCCATGCGCATCGCCAACGGCAGCAGGCTCAATGCGGTGTTCTTGTCGTAATAGTTTTCGACCAGCGCCTTGTACACCCGCACACGCGTGTAGTGATCCACGTCGCCGGGCTTGGTCATTCCCACCACGGGATGGATCAGCAAGCTGCCGCCGACCTGCTCCGCCGCCCGCTTGGTCAGTTCCTCGTGGATGCGGTGCAACGGGTTGCGCGTCTGGAAGGCGACCACGTTGCGGTCGCCCATCTCCGTCAGCAGCGCGCGCACCTGTGCGGGCGTGCGGCGGATTTCGACGAAATCGTAGTAGACGGGCAGATTGAGCACTTTCAATTCGCCGGAGATACACAGGTCGCGCCACTGCTGCATCTCGGAGACCAATGGATGGCGGTGATCGGCCGTGCCGTACACCAACCGGGCCTCGCGCAGCGGGTCCCAACGGAAGACTTCCTCGATGCGCATTACGGCGACGATGTAGTTGCGCGAATCGCGCAGCGTGATCCACTCTTCACGCGTGGGCAAATCTTCCTTGCTGATCGTCAGTGTGATGGGGATGGAGAACAGGGTCCCGTCCGCCAGCCGCATTTCGGTCAACACGCGCTGGTAATCGGCCTTCGACATAAAACGATCCAGCGGCGAAAAGCCACCCACCGCCAGCAGTTCGAGATCGCACAGGTTGCGGTCGGTCATTTGCAGGGAAGGGAACCGGTTCGCCTCGGCCAGTAGCGCCTCGCGCTCCGCGCCGGTGACGACCAAATCGACAAGCTTGCCCCCATAAGGCGAAATCAAAAGGTCCTGGTGTTCTGATTTTTTGGTCACAGTATCTCCTGGCAAATTAAGAGTTAAGAGTTATGAATCACTGCCCTTATAAACGATTTTCGATGTCTGTCAAACGTATCTTCCCCAAAAATCGGAGGGGTGGGGTTTGGGGGACGGGGTGCACCCGCCCCCAAACCCCCACCCTCCACTCACGCGGCGTGCGTCTCGGCGTCTTCGAGGGCGCGCAGAAGGCGCTGCATCTGGGCGCTGTTGGTGAGGTCGCCGCGCGTGCGCTCCAACACGCCGCGCAGTTGGTCGACGCGGTGGCGCAGGCCGCCGGTGATCGCGTCGGGGTAGCTGAACGACATCAATACCTCGTAAGCCGCATCCATCGCCGCCAACAACCGCTCGGCTTCATCCATCGCGCCCCGGCGCATCACGTCGAGGCAGCGCCGGCGCAGCTCGCTGGCCGCCTCGCACACGCCGTTGAGGTAGGTGTTGTGGGGGACGCTCAGCGCATCGAGCGCCGGGAGATCGCCGTCGGAGATCAGCGCCAACGTGATCCGCGCCTCGACCAGCTCTTTCAACGCGTCCTGCGTGTAGCCGGCGTAGAACAGATCGGGGAACGGTGCTAGAAGCGCCTGCATTTCACGCCCCACGGCCTCGGCTTGAGTGAGCAAATCATTGGCCTCGTCCCAGATATCCCGGTGGCCCGCGCGGATGGCGCTGGAACACAGGCGGATCAGCTCACGGCTCTTGTTGAGCGCTTGATCGCGGGCCTGGTTGCGCGCTTCCAGGTCGGCCTGCGCGGCGGCGGACAATCGATCGAGCCATACCTGCAATTTGTCTGTCATACTATCCCTCGCCCTCTGGCGGGCGTACGCCGCCGAAAAATTCGCGGGCCAGGTCATCAGCGTGACCGGGCACCACGATCTCGCCAAAATTCGCCTCGTATTTGGCGAGGTTATCCTGCAACGCACCCAGCAGCAGTTTGGCGTTCAGCGGCGTCACAACCACGCGCGCCTTCACCCGCACCTGCGGCTGGTTGGGTAGCATCTGCGCCAGGTCCATGATGATTTCGGAAGGAGAATGGGAGATCAACGCAAAATTGGCATAGATGGGCTCCATCCCGGCAGGCATCTCAACGTTGAGCGATTTTGGTTTTGCTGACATGAAGTACCTCCATTGTACCACTCACAAAGAACAGAGGGGCATAGACGCCCCTCTGTAAATTCAACACAAGCTCTCCCGCCATTTAGAAGGGAATGTCGCCTTCGACCTCGTACTCTTCGGGGGCTTCCGCAGTGCCTGGAGCGCCGCCCGTCTCACCACGCCCGCCGAGCAGCACCAATCGGTCCGCCGTCACCTCGAAGCTGGCCCCAGCCGTGCCATCCTGACGCGTCCAAATCTTCGGACCGCCCGTGGCCTTATCAGGTGTCAGACGCCCTTCGATCATCACCTGCCGCCCCTTGGTGAGGTATTGTGCCGCGGTCTCGGCCTGTTTGCGCCATGCGGTCACCCGGAACCACGTCGTTTCCTCACCCTTCGAGCCATCGGGGTTGTTCCACTTGCGACTTGTGGCGATGCTCAGCGTGGTCACCGGCGTGCCATCCGGCATGTAACGCATCTCTGGATCACGCCCCAGATTGCCAACGATGATTAGCTTTTGATATGCCATTGCGTTGCCTCCTTTGCGTTATGAGAAATATGTACAAAACCAAATAAATTGTACCCCGATCACCACAAAGCGCAAATTCGTGGAGCGATCGCATTTGACCCGTATTGCCGGCGAATATGGCCTGAAGGCCGGGGAGAGGGGATTTTTTGTGGCAGCGCGATGCTTAAGGGGTTTCACCTTCGACGAAACACACAAAGCCATCCGCGATTCCCGCTGCGACCACGTCGGGACGTTGCGTCAGCAGTTCGCGGTCGTCCAGCATAAAACCGGTTTCGATAATGGCCGCAGGGGTGTTGCGGTCGATTTCGTAATAGGCGTGATAGCGCGTCATATCGTAGGTGATGGTATAGGGGTCGAACTCCAATCCAGTGCGCGCGGCGTAATGCCGCATGATGCAATCCACCAATACATCCGCCGAAGGCGTATGGTATCCGGCCTCGGCGCGCGTGATTTTGAAGCCGGATTTGCCCGGCACATTACAGGAGTCGGCGTGAATCGAAAGCAGGGCGTCGGCCTGATAGCTGTTAAGGCGCACGTCAAACTCATCGAGCAAATCGACGACCCAGCCTCGCTGCGTCAGCAGCGCCACCACCCGCCGCGCAACATCGCGATTGATGTCTGCTTCTTGCAAGCCGTCGGGACAGATCGCGCCACTGTCGCTGCCACTGTGCCCGGCGATGATGCCGATGCGCGGCGTGTGCGGCGTAACGATGAGGGATGGCTCGGGAACCGCCGTCGCGGTAGGCGTGGGCGCATTGAGCGGGATGACAATCAAGCCATCGTGTTCGACATCCGGCACGGCGGCATCCGATTCCACCGCCACAATCGGGATCACTTCCAGTGGCACGCCAAAGGCCGCGATAAAGACGAACAGAATCAGGATACGTATCATCCATCCTATGGCCCAGGGATCGGTGCTCGCGGTCGGTTTTTTCATCTAGATCCCTAACGCATACGGCGTTTCCACTCTTCTTTCACTTCGATCTCGTCCCAGTTGTCCTTATGGACCAGAAAATCCCGCAGCAACCGGTTGAATTTGCTGGTTTCCTCCAACATCGGATAGTGCTGCGCGGTCTCGAAGATGAACGGATAAACGTTGTAATCCAGGTCTTCCAGCACGTCGTCGGCCGGCACCTGGATGATTGGATCCTCCCGGCCACACACCATCAACACCGGAATGTCCAGACTCTCCAAAACATCGAGGAGATTTTGTCCCAGCATCGACTTCACGCTCTGCACCACGGCGTTGGCGTCAGTCTTGCCGGCTTCGATATCGACCTCTTCATACGTCTTCAAGCGGCGGCCCAAGATAACCTTCGCCGGGTTCTCGCCGCCGGTGTAGCCGCTCAGGGAACGCGCAATATCGCCACCGGCCAGCGGCGTGCAAACCGTCAACAGTTGCTCGACGCGCTCAGGGTGCACTTGGGCAAAATGCGCTCCTACCACCCCCCCTAGACCGTGACCGATAATCGGCACGCTATTGATGCCCATCTGATCCATGAAAAGTTCAACCTGTCCCACGTATCCGGCGATGCTGTACCGCGTCACCACCTTATCGGAATCGCCAAACCCCCAGAAATCCAAAGCATACGCGCGAAAAGAAGAGGACATATCGACCATCGTGGGCACCCAGTAACGCCACGAGCCAAGCCAGTCGTGGAGAAACAACAACGGCTTGCCACGTCCTAAAGCCTCGTAATGCACGAGACTACTTTCAAGGATAATCGCACTCATAAACCGAACTCCACTTTATGCGTCACGCCTTACCAATTTCCTTCAAAATCCTGTGCACCTGCGCGGTGAGTTCATCCGGGGCAAAAGGTTTGAGGATGTACTCCATCGCACCAACCTCGAGACCCTCCTGGATCTCGCTCTCCTGTCCTTTTGCCGAAAGGAAAACCACCGGCATGGCCTTCGTGGTCGGATTTTCCTTCAACGCTTCACAAGCCTGATACCCGGTCATCCGCGGCATTCTTACATCCATCAAGATCAAATCAGGAATCATATCAGCGGCTTTTTCCACCGCTTCTGCCCCATTGCTCGCCAATTCAACCTCGAATCCGGCAAAACGCAAGGTAAACGCAATCAATTCCCGAATATCACGCTCGTCTTCTGCGACCAAGATTTTGACCATACTCGACTCCTTATAACACCCCGTTTCCTTGAACAAGACTCGTAATATTGCCCACGAGTTCCTCAATGGAAAATGGTTTGGTGACAAAGTGTACCAGCCCAGTGCCGTCACCTTTGTCCTCAAGGCGCTTCTTATGTGCCGCGCCATCGGTCAATAGCATCACCGGGATACTGGCCGTGCTCACGTCCTGCCTGAGATGCTCTACAATCTGATAGCCGTCCATATCGGGCAACTGCTGATCCAACACGACGAGTACCGGATGCACATCGCGCACCAGATCGAGCGCACGCTCACCACGCCGGGCCGTGCGAACGTCCATTCCCCGAGTGTGCAGCGCCGCACGCAACGGATCGAGCAGGCGGCGGTCGTGACCCGCGACCACGATGGTCCCCTGGCGGTCAAGCAGCGGCAGAATCACCTCCCGCAGTCGCTGTTCATCCAACGGCTTGACCAGGTACTCTACCGCGCCCAACCGCAGCCCACGTTGCCGGTCCTGCGACACCGAGACGATAACCACCGGAATGTCCGCCGTCTCGACGTCACGCTTGAGCAATTGCAATACCTCAAATCCATCCAGATCCGGCAGACGGATGTCCAGCGTGATCAAGTCCGGGTGCTTCTCGCGGGCTATGCGCAAGGCCTGATCGCCTGAATTGGCGGTCAGGAATTCCACGTCGTCGCGGTGCAACATCAACTTGAGCAAATCCGCGCTCTCCCGATCATCCTCGACCACCAACACCGTCACCTGAGCTTCGCCAGCGATGCGCGGCGGCGGCGCTCCAACGTCAACCGTAGGCTCGCCTTCAGCCAACGGCACGGAGAACGTGAAGGTGCTGCCCTTTCCCAACACACTGTCCAGCGAGATACTGCCTCCGTGCATCTGGATCAGTGATAGTGAAATCGCCAGTCCCAGCCCCGTTCCAGACACCTCGTAGACGGCGGGATCGTCCTCGACGCGGTAGAAACGCGAGAAGAGCTTCTTCTGATTTTCAGGCGCAATCCCGATACCCGTATCGGACACTGCCACGAGCAACCTCGCCTCGCGGACGTAGGCATGGATGGCGATCTCGCCCCCCACCGGCGTGTATTTGTAGGCGTTGCCCACGATATTGGTCAGAATTTGCGACAGACGGTCGCGGTCCCCATAGACCCGGGGCAAATCGGGCGGCAGGACGGTATAAAGATGCTGTTCCTTTTCCTCCACCTTGGGCTGCACCAGATCCACGACCTGTTGAACAATTTCCTCTATGGCGACCGGCGCCAATTGCAATACCACGCGCCCGGTCTCGATGCGGGAAATATCAAGCAGATCGTTGACCAGCGTGGTCAAACGATCGGCGTTGGTTTTCACCCGCTTGAGAAAATCGCGCTGCATATCCGATAACGGCCCGGTGGCGCCCATCAAGACGAGATCGACGTAGCCCACAATTGACGTCATCGGCGTGCGCAGTTCGTGCGAAACGGTAGACACGAAATCGCTTTTGGCGCGGTCGGCCTCCACCTCGGAGGTGATATCGCGGAAGACCGAGACAACGCCGATAAACTCCTGAGACGGCGACATCACCGGTGACAGGTGTACGCTGACGAAGCGCCGCCCCACTTCCATGCGATGGACCAGGAATTCCTCAGCACCATAAGCACTGGGATTCTGCCGCCATTGGTCAATCTGCGCCAACCACTCACGCGCGGCGCTGCCGTAAAGCCCCAAGATGCCATCCTGCGGGCGGCCCAGCGCCTGCTCGCGCGCAATCGACAGGATGCGCTCCGCCGCCGCGTTAAAGAGGATCACTTTGCCACTCTCATCGGCCACCATCACGCCATCGGCAATGCCCTCGAGGATGGCCTGATTCTTCGCCGCCTCGATCTGCTGCGCACGCAGCATACTGCCGACGCGTTCAGCCTGCTCGCGGATAAGACGGTACAACTCGGCGTTGTTCAACGCGTTACCCAACTGGACCGCCGCCGCCTCAACCAGGCGCAATTCCGGCTCATCGAAGACGTTCTCCGCCGACGACTGCAGTAAAATGACGCCGAGCGATTCCCCCGCTCCGCCTACGATCGGCGCTGCCAAGACCGAGCGTATCGCGCTGTCGATCCCCACCGCACAGCGTTTATCCTCCAGAGCGTTGGGGATAATCAGCGCTTTCTTGTGCGTAAACACCCACCCAATAACGCCATCCTGACGGCTAAAGGGTGCCAGACGCCCGCCCGGCGGAATCGGCTCGGTGTGCCCGATGGCCGCCCGGTAGTAGAGCTGCCCATTGTTGTTGTCAAGCAAGATCACGGCGCTGCGCGAGGCTTTGGCCGCCCTCTGCAGCAACGACAGCGCCTGGCTGAGCACGCGATCCATATCCAAGCTGGCGACCAATTCGGAGGCAATTTGATAGAGCACGCCGGAACGGTCGCGTTGCAGGCGCAGGCCCTCCAGAGCCTCGGCCAGTTCGCGCGTGCGTTCGTCCACACGCAGTTCCAACTCTTCGTTGAAACGCGTCACCTCTTCGAAGAGGCGCGCGTTTTCGACGGCCACCGCCACCTGATCGGCCAGCGCGGTCAACGTGGCGACCTCGGTAGGGGTAAAATCGCCCGTGATTTTGCGGTCGGCGACGAGGACGCCTACCGAGCGCCCCTCCACCATCAACGGCACCATCAGCGACGAACCGATGCTCACCGGCCCTGACTTGTAGCGGGGATTGGCAGTGGCATCTTCGATGACCAGCGGCATCCCGGTTTGCACGACTCTCCCCACCCGCTGGCCAAACGTGATCTCGTCTATCAAATCCAGCGTGTAACCCGAGGAGGCCAACGGCAAAAAGTGTTGTGAAACAGACGGCGTTTGCGACGTTGTCTGCGCCGCTCCAAACTTGTCCTGCAGAAAAATCGTGGCGTAATCATAGCCCAGCAGGTTCGTCACCGATTGCACGACGGTGTTCAACACCAGGGGTAAATCGAGTTTGGTCGTGATGGAGCGGCTCAACTCGTTGAACAGACGCAGGGTGTTGAGCTGGCGGCGCAAGTCCTCCACCAAATGGTTGTTCTCCACCGCCAGCGCGACCTGCGCCGCAAAGACCTCGATCACTTCGGCGGTCAACGGCGTGGGGGCGCGCCTATCAAGGGGGTCGTCGACTGACATCATCCCGACGATTTCCCCGTGGCTGCCGTACAATGGGGTGATGAATGAATCTTTTGGATGCCACATTCCAGGCTGGCGCTCCAAAATTTCCTCAGCCTCCGGCAAGAAAACGTCCAGCCCGCCCAGAACACTGTCGGAATATTCCGCCGGTATGTAATAACAACGTCCCATCTGGAAGCGTTCCTGAAACAGTGCCTCGATGCGCGGCCAGGGCTGGCGGATTTGTTTCATCTGTTCCAGCCGTGTCAGTGGAATCCCTGCACCGGCCACCCGGCGTACCGTCACCCCCTCTACCACACTGATCAACACGATGTTGAATCCAGTGCCTTCCTGCACGGCATAGGCAATGTCAAGCAGCGTCTCTTCCAATGGGCGATCCGAGCGCATCGTGCGTGAGACTTCCAACAGCAGCGCCATCTGTTCAGCGCGCTTGTGCATCAGCTCCCCACGCTCCAATTGCTCCTGATAGCGCCGTGTGTTCCCCACGGCAATGGAAGTCTGCACCGCCAGCCCGGCGATGAACTCCAGAATGATCGGCGTAAAGGCGGCGGGGTGGTCCGACTGCACGAGAATGGCCGCCGCCAAACGTTCCTCGTAGAAGACCGGCTCCACCAGCAGAGCCCGCGCGCCAGGCGGGAATGTCCCCGCTGCGGACAACTGCTGGGTATCGGGAATGTACATCGTCGCCTGGTGCGCCAGGAATTCCGGAGCCAACGAGCGTTCCAGGGTACCCAAATCCGCATCGGCGTACCCCCGGCGGGCGCGCAGTTCAAAGCTTTCGCCGTCGGAAAGCGCAATCAAGCCCGCGGTGGCCTCGCTGAAGCGGATCGCCTCCTCCAAAACACCGTTGAGGATATAGTCCAGGTTAATCGTCGCCGTGATATCGCGTGTGATGCGCTGCAACGCTTCCAGGGCCTCGAGACGGCGGCGCAATTCGGCGTCGGTCTGGGAATACAGACGCGCGTTCTCAATCGCAATCGCCGCCTGACCGGCGAAAATCTCGGCCAATTTCTGGTGGTGTTCGGTAAACTGTCCCTGTTTTGCTCCCGCAATCTCCAACGTCCCCACCAACTCGCCGTGCGCCATCATCGGCACCCCCAGGAAGGAGCGCGCCCACAATTTGAGCGTTTCATCTTTCGGCTCGATGGCGGAGGCTTCTGCCAAAACGTCGGTAATCAACAACGGGCGCCTGGAGCGCGCTAACCATCCGCTCAACCCTTCGTCAAGCCTGTAGGCGGTACCCTTGATCTGCGTGGCGTTGTGCACAGCAGCGTTGGAGCGATAGGCCTGGCCGCGTAGCATACCCTGCCCGGCATCGAAGAGCGTGATTTCTCCCGCATCATAGGGGATCAATCCCGCCAGCGCTTCCAGGATCGCGTCCAATGTGGTCTCCAGATTGAGGCTTTCACCGATCACCCGCCCCATCTGCTGCACGGTCTCCAACTCCTGCACCTGGTTGGCACGCGCCTGGTCGACGCACTCGTAACGCGCCAATCCTGCCGCCGCGAGTTGAGCCAAAGCCACGGCGCCACCGGCGCGTTCCACATCGTCTGCCGTAAATGGGGTAGGCCGCACTAGAACAAGCCAGCCGTTCCACGCTTCTGCGGCTACCGGGACGCTCAGTGCAAAATACCCATCGAGCGGCGCAGCAGGCCAGAGTTGGGCGGACTGGGGATCGTCGAGCTGCGCGAGCGCGGCCTCCCACGCAGCACTGTCGAAGGGCACAGCGCCACGCACCGGCCCGACTGTGGTAGTGGATACACCGGGACGATCCGCCCAAATCCATGCGCCGACGTCGGCGGCACACCACTGCACCACTTCCTCTAGCGCAGTCTCCCAAAGGGATTCCACACTGGAAATGGCTAACAGTCGTGTACTGAGCGCCTGCAACCCTTTCACTCAAATGCCTCCACTGTTCCTCTATCCCAATCCAGTTCTACTTACGCGGTTGCCGGCGTGCCTCGGCTGCGGCCTCAGTGATCTCCCGAATATCGGTAAAAGGCCCATCCTCGATGGTTAACGCGCCGACCTGCAAGGTCATCATAGGGGCATGCTCTTCTTTACCATCATCGTCCCTGATGACCAGATACCCCTGCGTCCGCGTCATAAAGTCGTAGTGCGTTCCCACGTTCTCATCGAAGCGCTGGGCAATCTCCGCGCGTAGTGGGTCTACCAGCTCCCTACGGGTAATGATGATGAAATTATCGCCGCCAATATGGCCGACAAAGTCATCCGCCGTTCCCATCTCGTCGATGACGTCATTCAAAAGCATACCCGTGAAACGCAGAACTTCTTCTCCGGCGACAAAACCGTAAACCTCATTGAAGGCACTCAAGCCACTGATGCCAATGTACAGGATGCCCCAGTCCTGTTTGCGCATCAGTTCGCGAAGCTGCTGCTCGATCAATCGCCCGCTGGCCAGGCCGGTACTTGGACTGGTGAGGCTGGCGACTTCGGCGCTCTTGATCGTGTTACGGACGCGCAACCGTAGCTCTTCTAAATCGAAGGGCTTGGTAATATAATCGTCCGCCCCCAATTCAAGGCCTTGGATTTTGTCGTTGCGCTCGTCCTTCTGCGTCAGGAAGATTATGGGGATATGACTGGTGCGCAGATTCGTCCGCAGTTGACGACAGACCTCATACCCGTCAATATCGGGCAGCATAATGTCCAGCACGATGACGTTCGGCATATTCTGCCGCGTCATCTCCAGGGCCACACCACCGCGTGGGGCCACGTAGACCTCGTAGCCCTGGGTTTTGAAATAGAGTTGTAACATGCTGGAAATATCGAAATCATCTTCTACAACCAGGATACGACCACCACTCATCTATATACCTCCTGCCAACGGTTATGGAACCGCGTGGTTAAACAACTTTAGCCTTCGCCTTTACCTTTTGAAGAAGGGTATCTTCTAATTTTTTCTCGAAACTACGCAAAGCGGCCAACTCGAACCCGTGTTTGACCGCCAAAGCCTCGATGTCTTGCACTTGCCCTACCGAAAGGTCCTTGCCGATGGAGTAATCCTCAAGACGTCCCTCAAAGGCCAGGGTCATCGTCTCTGCCACACACCCATACGTGAGATGGGGAGGCAAACCGTAATTAAATCCAAAATTCACTTCACCTGGGACTCGCACCAGCCCCCCATCAATGACCAGCACATCATCGCGGACCTGGATGACGTGATGTGAAACGTCGCGCGGGCGAGAAACATCGCACACGACTGCGCCTCGACGTAACATTTCCGGTTGGATCAAGTTGCCGCCGGCGCTGGTCACCGTCACCACGACCTGCGCTTCGATCACATCCGCAATCTCGATGGACACCCGCACCTCAGGGCAGCCGGCGCGCCGTACCTTTTCCGCGGCCTCTTCGAGCGCCCCGCGCTGCCGCCCAATCAAGAGAATATGGTTCGTATGCGGCGCCAGCAATTGCGCCACCGCCGCGCCAACCGCCCCGGCTCCGCCGACAATAGCCACCAACGCCTGCGCCATGTCGATGTCCATCAATTGCGCGGCCTGGAGCGTCGCCCGGACGGAGAGCGCCGCCGTGTAACTATCGCCCGACGTCACCGCGATATCCAGGTTACGCGCGATGGTCGCGCCACCATCGCCGATGACCGACGTGTACGCACCCAGGCCGAGAATTTCCGCCCCTAACTGCGTCGCCAAACGGCCAGCGGCGATGATCTTGTTGTAGACCTCCGTCGTGGGCAGTTGCAGCATCCGCTGTGTCGTGTAGGGCACGGCAATCAGCCAGCCCTCAATCTCCTCGCCGCTGGCTTTGGAACGCGCACCAGTAATATGTGAAAGTTCAACGGGCGGCCAGAAACGACAGGCGAAATGAATGGCCGCCTCCGGCAAAACTTTGCCGAGCACCGGATATTTGCGGGCCACATCACGTTTTGGATCAATCGGATGAATGATAAAGGCGAAAGAATGCATTGGCGTGTCCCACACTCCCGAACCCTATGCGTCCCGCTTGTACAAACGTGGGTGCATTTTCTCTCCATTTTCAAGTTTCAAATGATCGCTATCTTCGTAGGCGACGTTGCCAGAAATGACGCGGCGATGATTGTCTGAAGCGAACATGATCACATCCGATTCGATCATGCGCGCTGGGAAGAAGATCAACCCCGATCCGATACGCACGTTATGGCCGACGGCGCTCCCCAGCGCCGTCATGCCGGTCTCTTCGAGTTTACCGCCAAAGTGCGAGCGCAGCGGCTTATCGACCAGCATAAAATCGGTGAAAGTCGTACCCGCCCCCACGAAGGAATCACGTCCCACCACACACATCTGCAAGCACGAGTTCTGTGCTACCATGCAACGATCCATCAGTACGGTGCGGTAAAGCGCGGCGCGAAACGGCAGAAAAGTCCCGTTGCCCACCACACTAAGCATCAACTGGCAACCCTGATCAATGGTGACGTCGTCACCGATGACGCAATTGCGGATCACTACACCGGGGCCAACATCCACGTTATCGCCGATAAAGGTCGGACCTTGGATGACCGCGGTAGGATCAATCGTGCAATTCTTACCCGTCACCACAATCTCCGAGGAGGTCAAGACCTGTTTGCGTTGCAGAACACCGCGCCAGAGCATCTTGAGAAGCAACCCCAGGTCGCGCTCCAGGCGTTTTTCGAAGCGCACCCCAATCGCAAAAATGCCAAAGTCGATATTGGCATGGAGGATGTGAATCCAGTGTTCAATGGAAAGAAAGGGTTTGGTCGGCAGGTTGTAGACCAGATCACCCTGAAAATCGGACATATGCGTAGGGACGTGGTAGAAGCCCACTTCACGCGCTTCGGTATCCATCACCAGAGGGCGCACCACGGGTTCGATTCCATAGGGGTAGTACCAAAGGTCGGCCACATAATAGTTACCCTGTCGGCGAATTCCGCGCTGTAGGTAAAGCGCCTGCCCGGTGATGGCCGGATCATCGAGTTTGAAGGCCACTTGACAGGATTTGCCGGACTTCTGCGCGCGCTGGATGAATTCGTCGATAAAGGCTTGGTCAAAGTAGAGGTTGTCGCGGCAAACCAGGGTCTCCTCACGGTCATTGCCAACCTCGTGAACCGACTCGACCTCGCGCTCCTCGGTGGTATAGCGCGCCAATACATCCCGCTGATGCAGCCAGAGAGGTTTCGTCAGCACGCTTAGTTCGCGCGCCGGCTCGTTGAAGGGCGGTATTTTTCGTCTATCGCGCAGAATGATTTTACGCATTCAGTATGCACCTTACATCGTTAATTCAACGGCGTCTTATCCACACGCAACGTTCCCACGGGATCACCACAGGCTATACAGCTGACCCCTTCGATAAAAAAGCGCTTTCCCCGGCTAACCCAGTAAAGCGACTCTTCGAGCAACCCCTCCAGCAGTGCACATGCGGGCGTATTGGTACGTCTGCGCCAACAAAACCCACAGCGCTCGATCATAAAAAAAAAGCTGTCTTCACCTTCGCTGAGCACCACACGGTGATCGGTATAACGGTTGAAGATTTCGGCCAGCACTTCGAGACCAATGCGCACACGTAAAGAAATCGGTAGCAGCCGCAGGGCAAAATCGGCAAAGCCAATCACGCCACCAAACCCTTCGATACCGTACTTGAAACACGCTTCCCCAGAGCGTCGGGCCAACCTCTGCCCACCACGGACGCCATAGATACCTTCGACGGCGTCGAAAAGTCGTCCCACTTCATCGAACGTCATTCCTGGCTCGAAGTTAGGCGGTGGACATTCCTCTATAAAGTGCTGCAAACGTGCAATATTCAAAACCGCATGAATACCGTTTTCCCCCATCACATCCCGCAATGCCAGTAACAAGATGCGCGAGATACGATTAGGAAAATAGTAATCATGTCGCCCTACATCATCGCTCACAAGGCCACTCACGCTCAAGAGTCCGTCAGGAAGTCCAGGATTGTCTTATGGAAATGGTCGGTTTCATCTAACATCGGAAAGTGCCCCGAGTGTTCGAAATAGTGAACAATGTGACTCTTGATACCGTCGCGCATCAGCTCCCCTTGCTTAGGATCGACAATATTGTCCTTGCGACCATAAATGCCCATTGTGGGAATTTGCAATTCACCAAGTCGGGGTCGCAAGTCGGTGAAGCGTAAGTCGCGGATACTGGCAAAAAAGGACTCCACCGTCGTGCGCGAGAGGTCCTTCTTCAACATATCGTACAACGTGCGCCAATCTGTGGCATACGAGAGTGAAAGCAACTTCATGGACAAGGACAAAAGGCCCGGTACCCCATAAAGAATGCGAGCAAATTGCCGGTAGCCTGACAACTTAAGCAAAGGGGCCAGTCCCGAACCGCAAATCGGAGAACCGACCACTGCGACCCTGGAAACCCGCTGCGGATAGGCCAGCGCCAGACTCAAAGAAACCGTGCCGCCCATCGAATGGCCCATCACGCGCGCACGTTCCAAACCCATGCGCTCCATAAACTGATCGACCATGCGCACGTATTCAGTGACAGAAAAAGAACCTTGTTTAGCCGAATCCCCAAATCCCCAAAAGTCTAACGCATATGTTTTGTACTTATGCGCCGACAGATACTCCATGGTCGAATACCAATAATTCCACGAACCAAGCCAACAGTGCAACAAGACCACAGGCTTTCCCCGGCCAAAGGTCTCGTAGTGGACTATACCCCGATCCGTCACTATTGAACTCATTATTCCTAACCCTGTACCCCTTTTCCTTCATCATACCACAAACCCTATTCCCTCACGAAAAGAGGCCGTTGCAATTCGGTTAAAAAACAGTTACTACTCTTCGTCCACCAACTCCAAAATGGAGTATAACAGCTCTAGCAATACTTCCTTGACACTCTCACGGCTCGTGGCTACGCACGGCACCACCTTAACGCCCGGCTCGACGTGGAGCACAATGCGCAGATCTTCCGGCGGCCATGCATCGGAGAGATCCTGTTTGTTAGCGGCCACAATATATGGGACAGGGGAATAGCTCCGGAACGTATCGAGGATACGGCGGGCCTCACGGAACGTCTCCGGACGGGTACTGTCTACCAACACGACAAAACCAAGCATCCCCTCAGAAAGAATCTCCCACATGAAGTCGAAGCGGCGTTGCCCGGGAGTCCCGAAGAGATAGAGAATCAGTTCGTCGTCAATGGTGATCCGGCCAAAATCCATCGCCACCGTCGTCTGCTGTTTGATACGCTCGGCTTCTTGAGAGATTTTTCGCTCGGTGGAAACCACGTCAATCTCGCTGACGCTTTGAATCAATTCTGTCTTTCCGGAGGCAAAAGGTCCTGTCACAACAATCTTTAAAGTCTGCATCACTATAACTCCCGAATCCGGCTAATCAGCTTCTGGACGATACCACGCTTGACAGCAGGGCGCTGCATCTGCACGGCAGTCGGTTGGGGCGCACCTCCAGCGACCGGCCGCGCACTTGTGGGTGCGGTGGTGGGGCGAGGTGGACGAATGATCTCCACCAACCCGGCCTGGAGCAAGCTGTAGACAATTTTACGGATTTGCAGCTCGCTCATGTTGTTGAATTGTGCGATCTGCCGGACAGTGTTGCTGGGGCTGACAAAGGAAATAACGCGCCATTCTTCGACACTGAGGTTCACATCGCGCAGTGGCGTCGTCGGCCGTTCGGCGAATTTTAAGGGAATGTCCAGGTCGGGGAGTTCATCTTGCAAGCGCTCCCACTCCTTCACCCGGCGGCTGCCTTCCATAATAACGTTTTCCAACGCAATAGAAGTGGTGATTTTGCCCTGGACCGGCAATTTAGAAGGTTCAAAGCGGAACTGGCCTTCGTGCCAGGAAAAGACCTGATAAACCAGGTCGAGGATTGTGTCACGCACGCTTTTCACCACAACCTGCTGCTGGAGTCTCCCGCTCGTGATGAGCACCTGCGCGATATCACGGTCCGTCTTGCCAGCCATGTTCGTCTGAATCATCCGCACTTGCTCAGCCGTGAAAACGTTTGCCCGTTGCAGAATGACCGGGAGACTGTCCTCCACCCCTTCAAGCGCCGCGTAGATCAGCTTACCCTCACGGAAGCAAAGGTAGGAATTTTTCTGCGCCCCTTCAAGGTAAAGCGTCCCCGTCTTCCGGGCCAAATTGATAAGATTCAGTAACTGAGTTATGCCGAAATCTTCTAGCCTGCCTTTAAGCGCCATTTCCAACCATCCTTAACCTGGTAATCAAAAGGGGGTGAGTATTGCTCATGCGAGATCCTTTGCACACCGTGGATCACAACAACCTTCCCCTACTCCGGACAAGCCGGACCCTTCAAGTCTTCAATGCCCGCTTTCTTGCACAACGGACAAGAATTACGCAGACAGCCCGTGATGACATAACGCCAAACGCGGGATACGGTCAATCAAGCATTTAACATAACCATAACCATTATAAACGTGTTCTGCCATTGAGCAAATGTAAGCGCATTTTAACCATCCTCTCACTTGCCAATGGGGACGGTGCCTTGCTTGAACCCGGCAGCCTGCGCCAGGATTTCCACAGCGCCCTGGTGTGCAGCCTGGCCCTGCGTTCCCAACATCTGCGACAACTCAACGAGGCGCGTCTCATCCGTCAGTCGCACCACCTGTGTAACGGTCCGCCCATTGGCGACCTGCTTCTGCACCCCAAAATGTGCGTCACCGAATCCCGCCAACTGCGGCAGGTGGGTGATACAGAGGACTTGATGCTGCACCCCGCCGTTACTGGCAGCCGAGGTGAGTTGCCACAGCTTTAGCCCCACGATGGCCCCCACCCGGCCACCAATGCCCTGATCGATTTCATCGAAGATGAGCGTGGGTGTACGGTCAGCGCGGGAGAGCACCGCTTTGAGCGCCAGCATCAGCCGCGCGGTTTCCCCGCCCGAAGCGATGCGCGCCATCGGTTTCAGTCCTTCGCCGGGATTGGGCGCGATGAGGAATTCCACCCGATCCATCCCCGTGGCATCGAAATCCGCCTGCGCGACAGTTTCATCGGCCAATGCCTCCGTCCCCACACTGGTCACGGCTAACCCGGCCGGCAACGGCTCATCCAGCGGGATGCCGTCAGCTTGCTCACTCAACTGGAAGGCGACACCCAGACGCGCACCCTCCATGCGCAAATCCTGCAACTCCGCCTCCACACCCGCTGAGAGTTGCTCGGCAGCCGCACGGCGCTGCCGGGAAAGGTCCTGGCACAACGTCGCGCACTCCGCAAGCAACACCGCTTCCTGCTCCACCAACTCGGCGATGCGCTCGTCGCTGTGTTCCAACGTCTCAAGCTCGGCGGCGGCTTTCTGTGCATACGCCAGCACCTCTTCGACTGCACCGCCGTACTTGCGCGCCAACTGCCGCAACAACGACAGCCGCTCTTCCACCCACGTCAAACGGTGCGGATTGAATTCCACGCCGCCCAGGTAGTCGCGCAACGTGCGCGCCAAATCCTCAACCTGATAACCTACTTCCTCCAACGTCTGCGCCTGAGGCGCGAGCGTCACATCGATGCGCGCCAGCGCCGCCATGTCGCGCTGCGCCTGCCCAATCAGATCAAGGACGGCGGGTGATTGTCCACGCCCTTCCTCGAACACCGCGACGAGGCTGGAAACCAACGCCGCTAACTGCTCGGCGTTGGCCAAGCGCACCAATTCGGATTCCAGCGCCTCTTGCTCGCCCGGCGTGAGCTTGGCCGTGCCGATCTCATCCACCTGAAAGCGCAACAGGTCAATGCGCTGCATCCGATCGCGCTCGCTCTGACGCAGCGCGGACAGGTCGCGGCGCACGGCTTGAATCTGCTGCACGACCTCGGCAACCTGCGCGCGCAGTGGCTCCAACCCGGCGAAACGATCCAGCAAATTCAAGTGCTCGCGCACGCGTAGCAAGCTGAGGTGTTCGCTCTGCCCGTGAATGTCGATCAGTTTCTCGGCGATATCGCGCAGCACAACTGCGGAGACGACGCGCCCGTTGACCCGTGCCACCGTCCGCCCGTTGCTGCGCAGTTCGCGGCTCAGCCACAATACATCCGGCGTATCGCCCTCCAGGGCCTCAGCTTTGAGCAGCGCAGTGAGGTCGTCCTGCTCAGAGGGCGTTAGCACAAAGAGGCCTTCCACACGAGCGAGATCGGCGCCAGCGCGCACTGCGGTCGTATCGCCACGCCCGCCAAGCAGCAGCGCCACGGCGTCGATGAGGATAGATTTCCCCGCGCCGGTTTCACCGGTCAACACATTGAAACCCTGCTCTAGTGTCAGATGAAGATCATCGATAATCGCAAAATCTTTGATATGTAATTCGCGTAACACAGTTCCCCCACAGAAAGGGAGTCTTTCCGGCGCAATTACCTGCCAGAAAGCATACTGAGAGGATATACCAATTTGCCCAACAAACAAGTGGAAACCGGACTATAAAGTCTTGCAAACCATCCAATCGAGCATACATGTACAATCAAAAACAACCAGGAATGCTCCCAAATGTGATCCTGATAGATTTTGAGAGGGTATTTGTGTTATGATAAACACAATTAACACACGTTCAGGACGAGAGGGCACTTTCGAAGCATCGCACCTGGGCAAGCTGCACGAACTATATCACTTGGAGGTTACTCAATGACCCCATTACTGGAGCAGATCAAGGGGCCGGACGACTTAAAGTCCCTAAAACTGCCTGAACTAGAACTAGTAGCATCGGAGATTCGACAACATATCATTGATACCGTCCTCGAAAACGGCGGTCACATGGCGTCCAATCTGGGCGTCGTGGAGCTGACCTTGGCGCTGCACACTGTCTTCGACAGTCCGCGCGACAAGCTGATCTGGGATGTGAGCCACCAATGTTATACCCACAAACTGCTCACCGGACGCGTCCACGATTTTGGCACGCTGCGCCGGTACCATGGGATCTCCGGTTACACCGAGCCGAGTGAAAGTGTCCACGATGTCTTTACGGCAGGGCACGTGGGCACATCAATCTCATCGGCACTCGGCATCGCCGCCGCGCGCGACCTGCAAGGCGAGGATTTTCACGTGATTGCCATCATTGGCGATGGCTCCGTCACGGCGGGAATGGCACTGGAAGGCTTCAACCACGCCGGATACTTGCAGAAACGCTTTATCGTCATTCTGAACGACAACGAGATGTCGATCTCGCCGAGCGTCGGCGCGATTGCGAATCACCTCGATGCAAAGCCGGCTGCGACACAACCCACCCTGTGGGAAACGCTGGGCTTTCATTATATTGGGCCGGTCGATGGGCACGATCTGGCGGCATTGCAAGAGTACCTCCGTG
>DAIUDK010000067.1:0-2432 GCA_036845725.1 Chloroflexota bacterium | reverse complement strand
TATATTGGGCCGGTCGATGGGCACGATCTGGCGGCATTGCAAGAGTACCTCCGTGTCGCTAAAGCCGTCACAGATAAGCCCGTGGTGGTCCATGTACGGACGCAGAAGGGCAAAGGCTACCGTCCAGCCGAAGAAAACCCGGAGAAGTGGCACGGCGTGGCCCCCAAGACGACAACCACGACAGGCATTCCCTCCTACAGCCAGGTCTTCGGCGACACAGTGACGGCGATGGCGCAGGCCGATAAGCGCGTGGTCGCCATCACCGCCGCGATGCCCACGGGTACCGGATTGAGCGGTTTTGCGCGCGCATTCCCGCAGCGCTTCTTCGATGTGGGCATTGCCGAGCAGCACGCGGTCACCTTTGCGGCTGGATTGGCGGCGCAAGGCATGCGGCCCGTCGCGGCGATTTATTCCACGTTCCTGCAACGTGCCTACGACCAACTGATCCACGACGTGGCGCTGCAAAACCTACCGGTGATCTTCGCCATCGACCGGGGCGGCATCGTTGGTGACGACGGACGCACGCATCAGGGCGCGTTCGATCTGGCGTATTTGCGCAGCATCCCCAACTTCACCGTGATGGCGCCCAAGGATGAGGCCGAATTGGTCGAGATGCTGTGGACGGCGCTGACCATCAACGGTCCGGTCGCCATTCGCTATCCCAGGGGTGCTGGTGAAGGGGTGGCGCTCCCTGCGCGGCCCCAAGCGCTCCCCGCCGGGCAGGCGGAGATGCTGCGCACGGGCGCGGATTTGGCGCTCCTGGCGATAGGGTCTATGGTTTATCCGGCGATAGAAGCCGCCAAAGCCCTTTCGAGTCTGGGCGTAGAAGCCGCCGTCGTCAACGCACGCTTCGTCAAGCCGCTGGACGGCGACCTGCTCAAGAGCCTGGCGCTGAACTTCAACCGTCTGGTGACGGTCGAAGAGGGTGTGCTGGCGGGCGGATTCGGTTCCGCCGTGATGGAGCTGTTGGAGGCGCGTGGACTGAACTATGTCACGCTCAAACGGCTAGGATTGCCCGATGAATTCGTCGAACACGGCGACCGCAGCCTTTTCCTGAAGCAGTACAACCTTGACGCTGCCGGGATCGTCAGCACAATCCAGCGGACGTTCCCGGAACTTTTTAGCGTGCCCTGGTATTACAACGTTGAATCGCCGGGCCAGCGCGCGCGCACCAGTGTGCCCGGATATGGGTCGGATGTACAGCGTCACGTGCTTGACCGTGGTTTGACGGGCTAATATGCCGCAACGTATCGCCATCCTCGGCAGCACCGGCTCTATCGGACGGCAAACCCTAGACGTGCTCCGGGCGCTGCCAGATCATTTCACCGTTGTCGCGTTGGCCGCCGGGCGCAATGTGACGCTGCTCAATGAGCAAATCCGCGAGGTGAATCCGGCGCTCGTCGCCGTGAGCGAAGCCGCGGATGCCTCGCACGTCGCGCATCCCAATGTCCTCACTGGCGAAGTGGGCCTGGTGGAGATCGTCACCCGCCCGGATATTGATCTGGTCATCGTCGCCACGTCGGGCAAGGCGGGTTTTGTGCCCACGCTTGCCGCCATCGAAGCGCGCAAACAAATCGCCATCGCCAACAAAGAGGTGCTGGTGATGGCCGGGGCGTTGGTGATGGAGGCCGTGCGCAAACACGGCGTGGAACTACGTCCCATCGACAGCGAGCACAGCGCGCTGTGGCAATGTCTGCGCGGCGAGGACAGCGATGCGGTCGCCAAGCTCATCCTCACCTCGTCTGGCGGCCCGTTCCGCACCTATAGCGCGGAGCAATTGCACGACCTCAGTTCTGCCGCCGCGCTCAAACATCCCACGTGGGTGATGGGCCAGAAGATCACCATCGACTCGGCCACGTTGATGAACAAAGGCTTCGAGATCATCGAGGCGCACTGGCTTTTCGGGAAGCCCTACGACCAGATCGACGTGATCGTTCATCCGCAGAGCATCATCCACTCGATGGTGCAGTATGTGGATGGCGCGATCAAGGCGCAACTTTCGGCCCCCGATATGCGCCTGGCCATCCAGTACGCGCTGAACTACCCCGCGCGCACGGCGCAACTCTGCAACCCGCTGGATTTGATCGCCGCGCACGCGCTGACCTTCGAAGCGCCCGACACGACGCGCTTCCCCTGTCTGCGCCTGGCCCGCGAGGCCGGCATGGCCGGCGGCACGTATCCCACCGTCCTCTGCGCGGCGGACGAAGAAGCCGTTGACCTGTATCTGGCGGAACGCATCAAATTCTCCGACATTCCCAGGCTGGTGGAGCAGGCCCTCAGCGCCCATACCGGCGTGGACAATCCTCCGTTCGAGGCTATACTCGAAGTTGACAATTGGGCCAGGGCCTATGTCCAAACCCAAGTTGCACAAGGATAATTTCGCAATACCGCATAAGTTGCTACGAACTATCAATCGGTGGCAGCGTTTTCCA
>DAIUDK010000066.1:0-28316 GCA_036845725.1 Chloroflexota bacterium | reverse complement strand
GCAAATACCTTGAAATATCGCTCAAAGCGCGTTGAGCGCCGACCGCATCCGCCCCAATCCTTCTTCAAGCAGTGCTCGCGGACAGCCGAAGTTCAACCGCACAAACCCTTCACCGCCCGGGCCGAACGTCACACCGTCGTTCACCGCGACCTGGGCTTCTTTGAGGAAGAAGTCGTGTGCGTTGCCGGGGATGCCGGCGGCCCGGCAATCGAGCCACGCCAGGTACGTCCCCTCCGGCGCGGCGACACTCACACCCGGCATGGATTGCTCCACAAAGGCAACGACAAAATCCCGGTTGGCCTCCAGGTAATGCAACACCGCCTCTAGCCACGGCTGCCCTTCCTGATACGCCGCCAGCGCCGCCGTGAAGCCAAGCAAATTGACCGAATCCACGATGCCTCGGCGCGCCGCCAGATAACGTTGGCGCAGCTCGGCATCGGGGATCACAGCGAACGAGCAATGCAACCCGGCGATGTTGAAGGTCTTGCTCGGCGCCATCAGCGTGATCGTGCGCGCGGCAATCTCCGGCGCAAGTGCGGCGATGGGGATGTGCCGGTAGCCGTTGAAGATCAAATCGCCGTGGATTTCGTCGGAGCAGATGAGCATGTTATGACGCAGGCACAGTTCGGCCATGCGCAGCAACTCGTCCTCGCGGAAGACGCGCCCGACGGGATTGTGCGGGTTGCACAGCAGGAACAGTCGCGTGCGGTCGGTGATCGTGCGCGCGAAAAGATCGTAGTCCACACTGTAACGCCCGTCCGCGTTGCGTGTCAGCTCCATGCCGTGCATCACTGCGTTGGCCGCCCCGGTGACGCCGAAGAACGGTGGGTAAACCGGCGTCTGGATGAGCAGGCCGTCGCCCGGCTCCAGAAACGCCTGCGCCGCCAGATTGAACGCCGTCACCACACCCGGCAGAAAGACGATCGCCTCCGGCGCGACCGTCCAGCCGTAAAGCTGCTGCAGGCGCGCGATAATCGCCTCCACCAGCGCGAGAGGATGCGCCTCGTACCCGAAAACGCCGTGTTCCACCCGGGTCCGCAGCGCGGCGATCACCGGCTCCGGCGCGGCGAAGTCCATATCCGCCACCCACATCGGCAGCACGTCAGCGCCATACACCTGCCATTTTATACACTCGGTTTCACGACGATCGATGATGCAGTCGAAATCGTAAGTCAAAACAAACCTCCTGGGGAAGAATGAGCGAATCAGTAAATTGGCGAATGGGCGAATAGGCGAATCACACCTCCAACCATAACTCGCAACTCTTAACTCGCAACGCCGCTATTGTAGCCTGACCGGCGAAAGAAACAAATTGCGTTTTGTGCATCCACCATTACAATACTGCCCACGAATCATTCTCTAACCGCGAATTGCGCGAATCTTCGCAAACAAAGACAAATGGGCGCAGATTAGCGGCATATCATCTCAGGAGGAAGACACGTATGGCAAAGAAGGATAAGAAAGGCGAACAGTCGTCTCAGAAGGACAAAAAGGATAAAAAGGACAAGCCGGCGCCACCTGCGGAAAAGATTGTCAAGAGCAAGCACACCGTCGTCATCGACGGTCAGGAGATCGCCTACACCGCCACGGCAGGGACGCTAATCCTCAAGGACGAAGAGGATAAGCCCAAAGCCTCGCTGTTCTACGTAGCGTATACACGCGACGGTGTGGAGAACGTGGCACAGCGTCCGCTCACGTTCTCGTTCAACGGTGGGCCGGGATCGTCGTCGGTGTGGCTGCACATGGGCGTCGTCGGTCCGCGCCGCGTCCTGATGTCCCCCGAAGGCGATGCGCTGTCGCCGCCGTACACCCTGGTTAACAACGAATATTCCCTGCTGGACGTAACCGACCTGGTTTTCATCGACCCGGTGAGCACCGGCTACAGCCGTGCGATCCCGGCGGAGGAAGCCAAGCAATTCCACGGCGTCGAGCAAGACATCAAATCCGTCGGCGAGTTCATTCGCCTCTACACCACCCGCGCCAAACGCTGGGCCTCGCCCAAGTTCCTCATCGGCGAGAGCTACGGCACGACGCGCGCTGCCGGCCTCTCCGGACATTTGCAGAGTGAGATCGGGATGTATCTCAACGGCATTATGCTCGTATCGTCGGTGCTCAACTTCCAGAGCATCCGCTTCGACCTGGGCAACGACCTGCCCTACATCCTCTTCCTGCCCACGTACGCGGCAGCGGCGTGGTTCCACAATCGGATGCCCGCCGACCTGCAAAGCCAGGAGCTGCGCGCTGTCCTCACCGAGGTCAAGGCGTTTGCCGAACGGGAATACGCACTCGCGCTGATGCAGGGCGCGCGGCTGCCAGAAAAAGAGCGGCGGCAGATTGTGACCCGGCTGGCGCGCTACTCTGGCCTCTCCAAGACCTACATCGAGCAGACCAACCTGCGCATCAACATCCACCGCTTCGTCAAAGAACTGCTGCGCGACGAACGCCGCACCATCGGGCGCTTCGACGCGCGCTTCAAGGGCATCGACCGCGACGCGGCGGGTGAGCACCACGATTACGATCCGAGCTATTCGATCATCCAGGGCGCTTACACCGCGATGCTGAATGACTACCTGCGCTCGGAACTGCGCTTCAAGAGCGATCTGCCCTACGAAATCCTCACCGGCAACGTGCAGCCGTGGGATTATAGCAAGTTCCAGAACCAGTACGTCAACGTCGCCGAAACCCTGCGCGGGGCGATGACGCAAAACCCGTTCCTCAAGGTCTTCGTCGGCAACGGCTACTATGACCTGGCGACACCCTTCTTCGCCACCGAGTACACCTTCGAGCACCTGGAACTCGATCCAAGCCTCCAGACGCACATCACCATGGACTACTACGAGGCCGGGCACATGATGTATCTGCACGAGCCGTCGCTGGCGAAGCTCAAAGCGGATCTGGCGCGCTTCCTCACCGCCGCGCTGCCGGTTCTGTAGACAGGATTTACAAGATTAACAGGATGCACTCTTCTAATCCTGAAAATCCTGTTAATCCTGTCGAAAAGAGGATTTGCTTGACGACGGCAAAAACGTCTCCGAAAATACCGCCGGCCCTCGGGCTGGCGGTCGGCGTGACGGCGGCTTCGACGGCTTCGACGTTCATCCGGCTGGCGCAGGGCAGCGTGGACTCGGCGGCAGTGGCAGCGTGGCGGCTGACGATTGCCACGCTCATCCTGGCCCCGTTCGCACTGGCTACGTGCCGGAAAGAATGGCGCGCGCTGACCCGCCGCGAGTGGGGCCTGATCATCGCCTCCGGGTTGCTGCTCGCCGCCCACTTCTACACCTGGATCACCTCCCTGACCTTGACAAGCGTGGCGGCGTCGGTGGTGCTGGTCGCCACGTCGCCGCTTTTCGTCGGCGCGATCTCGCATTTCTTCCTGAAAGAGCAGATGTCGCGCCAAATGGTGATCGGCATGGCGGTGGCGTTCACCGGTTCGCTCATCATCGGATTGGCGGACGCGGGCGAAGGCACGCATCAAATCACCGGCGATCTGCTGGCGTTATTTGGCGCGCTGTCCGCCGCGGGCTACATGCTCATCGGGCGAAGCCTGCGCACGCAGGAAACGCGCAATTTACGCCCGCCCCTCTCCCTGCTCGCCTACGTCTTTCCCGTGTATGGGACGGCGGCCCTGGCACTGCTGATTGCCGCGTCGACCGGAGGTGTCGCACTCGGCGGCTATCCGGCGCAGGCGTGGCTCTGGCTGACGCTCATGGCCGTCTTCCCCCAGATCGTCGGCCACTCGACGCTCAACTGGGCGCTCGGCCACGTCTCGGCGACCTTCGTCGCGCTGGCGGTGCTGGCCGAACCCATCGGCTCGACGTTGCTGGCGTGGCTCATCCTGCGCGAACCACCGACATTCAGCACACTCATCGGTGGGGTACTTATTTTGATCGGCATTATGGCGGCGGGCGCCAAAAACTCACAAAAAACCCTTGCGAAGGTTTCCGAACCTTCGCAAGGGTGAGTGAACAGGATACCCTTATGAACTTACTGCTCTTATTCATCCTTGGCAGCATTTGGGGAACGTCGTTCCTCTTCATCAAAATCGTCGTGGGCGAAGTCCCACCGATGACGTTGGTGGCCGGGCGCTTGGGTCTGGCCTCGCTGGCGATGTGGACCTTCTTGCGGCTACGCGGTGAGAAAATCCCCCGCGAGCGGCGGCTGTGGGGCATTTACGCCGTCACTGGTCTGCTCAACGGCGCGCTGCCCTTCACGCTCATCTCGTGGGGCGAGCAGTACATCCCCAGTGGATTGGCCGCCCTGCTCCAATCCACCACGCCGATTTTCACCGTCATTCTGGCACACTTCCTCACGCGCGACGACCGCTTCACGGCGAAAAAAGTGCTCGGCATTGCGCTCGGCTTCGTCGGCGTGGGGCTGCTGCTGTGGCCTGAATTGCGCGGCGGACTGCGAGCCTCCCTGTGGGGACAACTGGCCATCGTCGGTTCATCGGTCTCCTACGCCATCGCCAGCATCTTCGCGCGCGAGCGCCTGCACGGCGAACCGCCGCTCGTCTCCGCCGCCGGGCAATTCACCATGGGCTTCGTCTACATCCTGCCGTTGAGCCTGCTCATCGAACGGCCCTTCAACCTCTCACCCTCGTGGGGTGCCATCGCCAGTTGGGTCACGCTCGCGTTGCTGGGAACGGTCGTCGCTTACGGCATCTACTACGTGCTGCTCCAGCGCACCAACGCCACCTTCACCACCACCGTGACATACATCGTCCCCATCAACGGCCTGCTTCTGGGCGCGCTGATTCTGCACGAACATTTGCACCCAGAACTGCTCATCAGTCTGGCGTTGATTTTGAGCGGGGTGTTGCTTGTCAGAACCAACGGAATTCGATCAAAGCTGCAACGCAACGCTGGGAACCGCGAATTGCGCGAATCTTCGCCAATTAAAGAAATTTCGCGGTAATTGGCGAGATTAGCGGTTTACCTTAAGGGGAATGTGGAAATGCGAGATGAACTTATGAACCGCATTGCAGGCGTCGCGGTCGGCGCAGCGATAGGCGACGCGCTGGGAATGCCGCTGGAATTCGGCCCAGTGCGCCCCGCCGACCGGCTGGTGCGCGAGATGTTGCCGGGACGCATTCCCGCCGGGAGCTTCACCGACGACACCGAAATGGCGCTCGCGCTGGCGGAGAGCCTGCTCGCCCAGCGCCCGTTGAACCCGGCTGACCTGGCACAGCGGTTTGTGGCGTGGATCGAAAGCCACCCGCCGGATGTGGGGATTCATACCGCGTCTGTGCTGTGGCGTTTTGCCGACGGGGAGCCGTGGGAGAGCGCCGTCGCTGCCGTGCAGGCACACAATCCCGGCTCGGCGGGCAACGGCTCGGTGATGCGCTGTTGGCCGGTCGCGCTGGCGTGGTGGGATGACCTGGACCGCCTGCTCGAAGACAGTGTGCTCCAAAGCCGGGTCACACATCCCCACCCGGAGTGCAACGCGGGCAGCGCCTTCGTCAATGCCACGATCTCCCATTTGTTGCACGGCCTCACGCCGGAAGCCGCCGTCGCGCGCGCGTTGGACGATGCGGATGTCCCCGCCCCTCTGCGCGCGGTGATCGTCGCTGCGCCCGGCAAAGATCGCCACGACCTGCCCAACAGCGGCTGGGTGCGCCACACGTTGGAAAGCGCCGTCTGGGGCCTGCTGACCACGCACACCTTCGAGGACGCCGTCGTCAACGTCGTCAATCTCGGCAGCGATGCGGACACGGCTGGCGCGGTCGTCGGCGCGCTGGCGGGCGCAGCCTACGGCCTGGACGCCATCCCGCAGCGGTGGCAAGCTGTTCTGCGCGGCGAATATCCCTTGCGCAGCGGCCATATTTGGCGCACAGCAGATTTGGTCACATTGGCGGAAAAACTGGCAAATGAGTAACTGGTAATCAGGAATTCTCTATTCGCTGATTCGTCATTCGCCATTCACATACGGAGACATTATGGACGACACATTTTTGCAGTCCCTCATCGAGGGGTTCGGTAACTGGTTCGAGGATGAAGAACGGCCACGAGACGGCAAGATGACCGCCGATTTGTATCCCTACACGGCGCTGTTCAGTCCCATCCAGGTGAACCGGCTGAAGCTCAAGAACCGCATCGTCATGGGGCCGATGGGCAACGTGTGCATGGCCGACGAGACCGGGCGGCCCAGCGCGAAGATGATCGCCTACTTCACAGCGCGGGCCAAGGGCGGTGTGGGCCTCATCACGTCCGGGCTGGTGCCGGTGAACGCCGACCTCGATCCCGCCATCACCGAGCCGGGGCAGTTGAGCGTGCTCCCGCGCATCGACCGCTCGCGCACGGTCTACGCGGGGTGGCGCAGCCTCGCCGAAGCGGTCCACGCCCACGGCGCGCGCTTCTTCATCCAGCTTACGTCGGGCCTCGGGCGCGTCGGCTCGCCGGAGTGTTTGCTCAAGAAGCTGAAGATGCCTGTCTCCGCCTCGTGGAATCCGAGCTTTTACATGCCGGCGGTCCCCTGCCGCCCGTTGACCGACGGCGAATGTCGTCGTATCATCGTCGCCACCGGACAAGCCGCCGCCGATGCGAAGGCGTTGACCATTGACGGCATCTATCTCCACGGGCACGAGGGCTATTTGTTGGAGCAGATGACGAACCCGGCCTTCAATCGCCGTCAAATAGGCCGGTTCGCTGACTGGCAAGCCTTCGGCATCGAGAGCGTGCAAGAAGTGCGCGTGCGCTGCGGGCCAGATTACCCGATTATGTACCGCATCGATCTGTCGCTGGCGTTGCAGGCCACCTACGGCGTGCGGATGACGACCGTGCATCCACTCAAACACTTCCAGAACGAGCGCACGGTAGAAATGACGCTGGACTATATGCGCCATCTGGTCGCCGCAGGCGTGGATCTATTCGACGTGGACCTGGGCTGTTACGAGAATTGGTGGCTGCCGCATCCGCCCGGCCCGATGCCGCCGGGCTGCTATCTGCCCGTGGCGCAGGCGGTGAAAGCGCATTTTGCCGAACACGAGGTCAAGGCCAACACCGGCCTGGACGTCCCCATCGTCGCCGTGGGCAAACTGGGCTATCCCGACCTGGCGGAGCGCGCGCTGCGCGAGGGGATGTGCGATATGGTCATGCTCGCCCGCCCGCTCCTGGCCGATCCCGATTGGCCGCGCAAGGTCTACGCCGGGCGCGTCGCGGAAATTCGCCCCTGCATCGGCGACCAGGAAGCGTGCCTCAACGAGTTCATCAAGGGCGGGCATCCACAGTGCACGGTCAACCCGCGCACGGGATTGGAGGATGTTTACAGCGAGATTCCCCCACCCGCCGCCACTCCAAAAAAGGTTGCCGTGGTGGGGGCAGGACCGGCGGGCATCGTTTGCGCCTGCACCGCCGCCGAGCACGGTCACACGGTCACGCTCTTCGACAAGGCTGAACGCGCGGGCGGGATGCTACATCCTGGCTCGACGGCGCGCATCAAATTCGACATCGCCAACTACATCGCCTACCTGGAGACGATGCTCGCACAGACCGCCGATCGCCACGCGCTCACCACACGGTTCAGCGTCGAGGTGACGGCGGAGACACTCAAGGCGGAAGGCTTCGATGTGATCATCACATGCACCGGCGGGAAGCTCATCACGCCGCACATTGAGGGTATCAACCTGCCGGACGTCATCCACGCGGTCGATTTGTTCAATCATCCAGAAAAAGCCGCCGACGCCGAGCAGGTCGTCGTCATCGGCGGCGGAGAGGTTGGCTGCGAGGCCGCTTACTTCCTGGCCTACGAACTGGATAAGCAGGTCACGGTGGTGGAGATGCTGCCGTTTTTTATGAAGGACACTTGCACGGCCAACCGTGGCTATCTCATCCATTATCTGGAATACAAGGGCGTCAAACTGATGAACTGTGCACAAGTGCGCCGCATCGGGCAGGGCAATGTGAACGTCATGCACAACGTCTCGCCGACCGCGCCCGATCCCTACGTGACGTGGCAGGTCGTGCTTCCGGAGAACGTCAAGAACCCGCTGGCGCGCCCCATCCAGGAGGAAACCCAGGACATCCTCTTGCCCGCGGATTTGGTCGTTTTGGCAACAGGCTTCCAACCCGACGACGCGTTGTACGAGGCTTGCGTCGCCCTGCACGCCGCGCCGGAACTGCACAACATCGGCGACGCCTTCGCACCGGGCAACGTCTTCGCCGCGACGAAGGCGGGGTATGCTGTAGGAAGGAGCCTGTAGTCTAGCCGTATGCGGAAATACTGGTGGCTGGGTGGTTTGGCCGTTGGGGTTGCGGCGATAGGGGTGATCGCGTTGGCTGTGTGGCGTTACCAGGGACGCGCGTCGTTACCCGGAATTGCGCCAACGTTGTTACCTGTACCGCAGACAGCAGCGATTGCGGATACGTTTGATTTTCCATTGGACCCGGTGCGTTTTGGCGTGCTCATCCCGGACCAGTGTGGCTTGCCGCTCGTCGATACGCGCTTCGGCGCACAAAATCCCGCCCTGGGAAACGCCGGCAAATGCTTCGTCAACCTCGACGGCGATCACATCCCCTTCAGCCAGCTTCATCACGCCGGAGAGGACTGGCTCGCGCTGAACAAACGTGGGCGCGTATCGCTCGGCAAAGCTGCCGGGGAGCCGGTTCACGCTGTCGCCAACGGTGTGGTCGAATCGGTTACTTTGATGGGCTTCGATGGTTACGTCATCATCATCGCCCATACGCTGCCGGATGGTGAGCGCGTGTGGTCGGTCTACTGGCACGTGGCTGCGGTGCAAGTTGCCGAAGGAGAAGCGGTGACGCGCGGGCAGGTGCTGGCTTTCATTCACGACCGCGGTCTCAACAGCCACCTGCATTGGGAGATGCGCACATTCGCCGACGGCAGTGCGCTCTTTCCGGCAGATTCCGCTGGAGGCCGCGGAACGTGCAACGGTCACCTCACCGGCGTGGGTTATACCTGGGACGATGATCCGGACCGCGCTGTGCCAGAAACCTGGGGGTATCTCAGTCCAACGAAGTTTGTGGAAGAAAATTGAAATTCTCCATTCCCTCCCTGCCGCTTTTGTAGTACAATGCTACGAGTTTGCGAATACACCGTACGGTACCAAAGAGGAGTCACATGTTATATCAGAACGTCTGTATTGAAGGGATGGGATACGTCATCCCTGACCATGTTGTGACCAGCGCCTGGCTGGAGGAACAAATCGCGCCCGTCTACAAGGCGCTGCGTATCCCGTTTGGGTATCTCGAACGGCTCACCGGCATCAAGGAACGCCGCTGGTGGGACAACGGGCTTCTAGTTTCGGATGCTTCAGCAATGGCTGCCGAGCGCGCGATTGCCAACGCCGGCATCGACCGCCGCGAAATTCAGTGTTTGATCAACGCTTCCGTCTGCCGTGATTACATCGAACCGGCGACGGCGACGATCGTACACCATAAAGTGGGACTCGACGACGCGGCGATGAGCTTCGACATCGTCAATGCGTGCCTGGGATTTCTCAACGGGATGATGACGATTGCCAATATGATCGAACTGGGCCAGATCGACACCGGCATCGTGGTCGCCGCCGAAGACCCCAAAGAAGGGCAATTGGCAACAATCGATTATATGCTCAACACCCCACCCTCCAAAGACACCATCCGCGACAATATGGCCTCGTTAACGCTCGGTGCAGCGTCGGTGGCGATGATCCTGCGCCGCAAGTCGAAGTCCAAGACCGGTAAACAGATACTCGGCGGCGCGGCCTACAGCAACACCGAACACAACCAACTGTGCGTCGCGCAACGCACGTGGATGCGCACCAATTCCAGCCTGCTGCTGAGCGAAGGGACGAAAGTTGTGACGCAAGCCTGGCGATCTTTCCAGGAAGAGACCGGCTGGCGGAACGGCGCGGTCAACAAGATGTTCACCCACCAGGTCAGCGAACCGCAGCGCAAGATCGGGTTGAAGGCCATCGGCGTCCCACTGGACATCGACCATCCCACGCTGCACTACCTGGGGAACACCGCCTCGGTCGCCGCGCCGATTTCGATGGCGATTGGCGTCGACAACGGCGTCGTCGATGAGGGGGACAAAGTCGTGCTCTTCGGCGTGGGCAGTGGGATCAACAGCATTGTGTTGGGGATTCAGTGGTAGACTTTAGGTCTTTGTACCCGTTTGCGTCGCATTGGGCGGATGTGGGCGGGGTGAAGATGCATTATGTGGATGAGGGACCACGTGATGCGTCGCCTGTGGTGATGGTGCACGGCAATCCGACGTGGTCGTTCTATTACCGCACGCTCATCCCGGAGATCGCGCAAACGCACCGCGTCATCGCCCCCGATCACGTGGGTTGCGGCCTTTCCGACAAGCCGCAGGACTACCCTTACACGCTCGAACAGCACATCCGCAACCTGGAAACGCTCATTGCCCACCTGGAGTTGCGCGATATTACACTGGTACTGCACGATTGGGGCGGTGCGATTGGGATGGGTTACGCCACGCGCCACCCGGAGAGCATCTCTCGCTTCGTGCTTTTCAACACGTCCGCGTTCTACATGCCCGCCGTGCCCTGGGTGCTCAAGCTGGCCCGCAGTCCCGTCGTCGGGGAGACGATGCTGCGCGGGTTGAACGCTTTTGCGGGCATGGCGGTCTACCTGGGCATCGTCAACCACAAGCGGATGACGCCGCAGGTGCGCGCGGGCTATCTCGCGCCGTACAACAATTGGCGCAACCGCATCGCCATCTACCGCTTCGTGCAGGACATCCCCGTGAGCGACGACCACCCCACCCGCAGCACGGTCGATGCCATCGACGCGAAGCTGCAGCTGTTCCGCGATCATCCGATGCTTATCCTGTGGGGCGCGCAGGATTTCGTCTTCACCGTCAAGGATTTTCTCGCCGGGTGGCGCGCCCGCTTCCCTAACGCCGACGTCCACATCCTGGAGCACGCCGGGCACTACGTCGTCGAAGACGCCCACGAGCGCATCCTGCCGTTGATGAAAGATTTTCTGGTAAACGGTATACAGTAGACAGGCCCGTCTACCGTCTACTTTCTACCGTCTACCACGCAAGGAGATTCTCATGCAGACACCCGAACACTACAACGTCGCTGCCGCGCTGGCGGAGATGGCGGCGCGCAACCCGTACCAGCCTGGAATCATCTTCCCTGCCGGGCGGGATATCAAAGGGCGCGCGAAGACGGTGCAGTTGAGCTTCGCACAGCTCAACGCCGAGTGCGACCACTACGCGCACGGGCTGTCGAGGTTCGGCGTCGCTATGGGCGACCGGGTGCTGTTGATGGTGCGGCCCGGCGTCGAATTGATAGCTGTAGTCTTCGCGCTGCTGCGCATTGGCGCGGTTCCGGTGCTCATTGATCCCGGCATGGGACGCAAAGCGCTCCTGCAATGCGTCGCCGAAGCCGAACCGGCGGTATTGATCGGCGTGCCCATCGTCCACGCGCTGCGGCGGCTCTTTCCCAAGCCGTTTGCGACCGTCCGGCGCAGCGCCGTGGTGGGGCATCGCAACGCCATCAACCGCGCGCTGGCAGATACGACGCTCGAACGATTGCGCTCGCCGCGCACCGATCCCTTCCCCACCGCGCCCACGACGACCGAGAGCGAAGCCGCGGTGGCGTTCACGTCGGGCAGCACCGGCATTCCCAAAGGCGTGGTGTACTTGCAGGGCATGTTCCAGGCGCAGATTGCCCTGCTGCGTGACGCCGTCGGCATCCAACCCGGTGAAGTGGACCTGGCGCTGCTCTACATCTTCGCCATGTTCAACCCGGCGCTGGGCGTCACCACCGTCATCCCTGATATGGACCCCACGAAATCCGCCGCGATCAACCCGGCACACGTCGTCGAAGCGATCCAGACCTACGGCGTGACCAACGCCTTCGGCTCGCCCACAATCTGGAAGCGCGTGGCCCCGTATTGTGTGGAACACGACATCCGCTTGCCCTCGCTCAAGCGCGTGTTGATGGCAAGTGCCCCCGTACCCCCCGCGTTGATCGAGACCATGCTCACGCACATCCTCTCACCCGACGCGGACGTGAACACGCCCTTCGGCGCGACGGAGGCGATGCCGCTCACGTATATGAGCGGGCGTGAAATCGTGGCGGAGACCGCCGCCCTCAGCGAACAGGGTCAGGGGATGTGTATCGGCCGCCCATTGCCGGGGATTGACGTGCGCGTCATCGACATCACCGACCGCGCTATTCCCACGTGGAACGACGCGCTCGAATTGCGGCCTGGCGACGGCGGCGCGACACCCATCGGCGAAATCGTTGTCAAGGGGCCCGTGGTCACGCGCATCTATTTGAACCGTCCTGAACAAACAAGCCTGGCGAAAATCCAGGATCCGGACGGCGGCGTGTGGCATCGTATGGGCGACGTGGGTTACTTTGACGCGCAGGGTCGGCTGTGGTTCTGCGGGCGCAAGGCCCACCGGGTCACGACGCGCGATGGCGTTCTGTTCCCCGTGCCATGCGAGACGATCTTTAACGCGCACCCCGACGTGCAACGCACCGCGCTGGTCGGCATCGGTCCGCAGGGGCAGCAGCGCCCGGCGCTCGTCGTCGAATCGCGCGCCGGGCGCTTCCCGGAGTCGTTGCTGGAGAAGCAGCGGTTCACATTGGAACTGCTGGCCCTGGGTGTGGAATACCCGCACACGCGCGCCATCCAGGACGTGCTGTTCTATCCCGACATCTTCCCGACGGACGTCCGCCACAATGCGAAAATCCAACGCGAGAAGCTGGCGGTATGGGCCGCCAAACACCATCAAGAATCGTTGCATACCCGGCCAGCCGCTGCTCGCCCCAGCACAAATCTGCCCCCCACCATCCGCATCGGTGACTTGTTCCGCGCCCTCAGCGTCCTCCTAAGCGTCGCCATCTCCGTCCTTTTCCTGCGCCGTTACCTCACCGACAAGGGATTGGGGAAGGACAAGGGCAATGAGAAATGAGTAACGCGTACCCGCAACCCACAACCCAAAACTCAAAACTCAGGACCCTCGTCACGGGCGGCGGCGGCTTTCTGGGACGTTACATCGTCGAGCAATTGCTCGCGCGAGGCGATGATGTGACGGTCTTTGCGCGCGGGGCGTATTCTGAATTGGAAGCGCTCGGCGCGCGGGTAATGCGCGGGGATTTGCAGGATGCCGAGGCCTTGAAGTGCGCGTGCGCCGGTATGGACGTGGTCTTTCACGTAGCTGCCAGAGCGGGGATGTGGGGGCCGTGGGACGATTTCTACGGCGTGAACGTCATCGGGACGCGGAATGTGATCGCCGCGTGCCGCGCCAACAAGATACCCAAGCTAATCAACACCAGCTCGCCGAGCGTTATCTTCGACGGAGAACCGCACGAAGGTGTGGGCGAATCGTATCCCTACCCCACCCGCTACGAAAGCCCTTATCCACATACCAAGGCCATCGCGGAACAGGACGTGATCGCAGCGCACAGCCCCGACCTGCTGACAGTTTCGCTGCGGCCGCACCTGATCATCGGACCGCGCGACAATCACCTGCTGCCTGGTCTGCTAGCCCGCGCGAAAACCGGCTTGCTCCCTCAGGTAGGCGACGGGACGAACAAAGTCGATCTCACCGACGTGGAGGACGCCGCCCGCGCGCATCTCCTCGCTGCCGACGCGCTCGCCCTCGGTTCCGCACTCGACGGGCCGCCGGGCCACGGGTGCGTGTACTTCATCAGCCAGGGCGAGCCGGTGAACCTCTGGACGTGGATTCGAGACCTGTTACATGCCCTCGATCTGCCCGAACCGCGCCTGCGCCTCTCGTTGAGGACGGCGCGCGCCGCGGGCGCCGTGTTGGAGAAGCTGCACACCGCGCTGCGCCGTCCGGGTGAGCCGCGCCTCACGCGCTTTATCGCCAGCGAACTGGCGCAGAGCCACTACTACGACATCTCCGCCGCCCGGCGCGATTTTGGGTACATCCCGCAACGAAATATGGCAGAGGTAACAGCGCGGGTGGTGAGGGCGGTAGACAGCGGACGGTAAACGGTAGACGGGGGAATGAATTGGGAAAATGATCAAATACGCGAATCTCCCCACTCCAAAATCCAAAACCCAAAATCTAGAATCAAAAATCCCTCAATAGTTCTAATCTCCTATTGCAGCGGAGGCACGCATATCGTATAATTAAAGTATGAATTTGCATCAGCTTTTGTAATTATTGATAGCGAAAGAGGGCGCATGAGCTTAATCGGGCATGGATCAGGCTGGTTCGGCGCAGGCGGGTATGGCGAGGAAACCGTCCGTGTGTGGGTGGATATGACGCTCAAGGCGCTGCCGCCAGAGATCGTCGAGGCCGCGCGTATCTGCGCCCTGCCGGCACAGTTCGATATGCGCCTGTTTGTCCTTCTCAGCGGTAGGAACGAAGCCCAGGCCAGTACGTCACTCTCGCAATTGGTCGCCGCTGAACTGGCCCGTCCCAAAACCTCAAGCAGCTACGTCTTTCACAAAGCTGTCCGCCAGTATCTGCTCGACATGTGGCGCACCCGCGAACACTGGGAACACTTCGAGACCCTCACCGAACGTATGGCGGGTTACTACCTCAATCTCGCCTACGAGCAGATTTTACGACTGCAGGGGCCAGAGTACGCTGAGGCGCTGGAAGTGTTGGACAGGCTCTACCCCAACATCCAGGCAGCCTGGGAGGGCGCTTCGGCGACAGGAAAGTGGGCATTTGTGCGCGATCTCGCTGCGCTGATGGATATCTATCACACGCAACGCAAATGCTGGATGGAGAACATCCTCTGGCTGGAACGGGCTATCGCCGCCTGTGCGCATTTGAGTGATTACAGTACCCAGGCCGCACTGTACAACAGTCTCGGTGTCTCCTATGTACAACTTCCAGAAGGCGACGAGGTTAAAAACACGCACAAAGCCATCGCCGCTTACCAGGAGGCGCTCAAAATTTACACCTCCAAAACCGCACCGGCGGATTACGCGATGGTGCAGAACAACCTAGGCAACGCCTACGCCCGGCTGTCAGCCACACCCGACACTGCAAACGTCCCGCACGATGCCGCAAACCTGCAGCACTCTATTGCCTGCTACACCGAAGCCGCTTGCTTCTGGACTGCTGAAACAGCTCCGCTCTCCTACGCGATGGTACAGAATAACCTGGGCAACACCTACGTCGCCCTGACAGAGGGGGATCGCGGTGAGAATTTGCAGAAAGCTATTACCTGTTATCAGAGGGCGCTCAAAGTCTATGTCGCGGCCCAGGGTGGAGAGCGGAATGCAGGTCGTATATCCTTCGGTTATGCCGAACTGCAATTTAAGCTGGGGAAGAGCTATGCGGCCATGCCGGGCGGCTGGCAAACCGAGAAACGCTCGGTGAATTTGCACCGAGCGATTGCGTGCTACAAGGCCGTGCTCACCGTTTACACCCTGGAACACGCCCCCTTCGAATATGCACAAACTCAGATCGAACTGGGCAACATTTACATGCAACTCAAAGATGGCGATCCGGCAGAGAACCTCAAAGATGCTGTCATCTGCTACAAAGCAGCTCTGCGTTTCTGGTTGAGAGATGTCAGTTCCATCGGTTCACTACAACCGGCCATCGCTCAGGAGAAACTTACCTCTGCCTACCTCGACCTGGCGCGGCTGTATGTGAAACAAGGCCGTATCGAGCACGTCCACGCACTCTATCAGGAAATCCGGCAGCTTTACGCCGACGAGGAACTATAAAAAAGGCGGCTGTGCGTAATGCACAGCCGCTTTGAGTTGTAGACCCCGATTGGGCAGGCTAAGGGCCTATCTGAGAATTCCCCATTGACACACCAAAAACGTTCGCAGGTGCAATTTTCGGCCAGCGTCTAGATCACGTGCAGGCCACTCTTCTTGGCAAGCTGTTCGGCTTTCCCCAGCAGATGCCGTGAGGCCAGGGTAAAAACGACGGCGAACGCGATGATGATGGCCCACTCTTGCCACACCGGTAACAGCGTCTGCCAGTTTCCACTAAAACTGTAGTAACGAATGAGATCGTAGCCCCACGTGTGCGGCAGAGGGTAAGCCAGGTAGCGCATAAAACCAGGGAAGGCATTCACGGGCAGGTATGCACCGCCGATCATCTCGAACATAACGCCCAGGACTTGAGCAATCGAATCCACCTGCCGCCACAACAAGGCCAGCAGCGCGACCATAACGCCCATCGCCGTCAAAGCGATCATAATCACGGCGCAAGTCAACAGCACCATCAGCAGGTCAGGTAGACTCGCCCGCGAGTAGATGGCCAGAAAAATGTACAGCGGCAGAAACAGCACCGATTCGATGATGACTCTTGCCAGCACACTACCGACATAGTAAGCATACCGCGAGCCGGGATTGCTGTACAGGAATTCGAGCGTGCCATTGTACAGGTCGTTCCGCACGGCATGGATTGGCCCCCACAGCGTGGCGCCAATGAAGACGGTCAGCAGCAGGCCACCCTGGAATGAAATGAAGAGATCGCGTCCGGCCAGATGCTGACCGGACACGCCGATATCTTGAATGGAAATAGCCGACGACAACAGCAAGAAAAAGACCACCCTGACGGCCTGATTCGCCAATGACCCGATCAGGTTGGGAATGTAACGCGTCGTCGCGCGCAGTTCTTTGGCCACCGTCGCCTGGATGATGCGCCAGGCAGAGGTAGGCCGCGACAAGGTCTGGACGGCGGCAGGCCGCACGATGGACTGGAAAGGCACGGACAGTGTCGAAACGGTTTGCATGACATTTTCTCCTATTGATCAAATTTCTCACTTAACTCGCCGATGTGGTAGACGAAAGCGTCCTCTAATGAGACAGTGTGATGGCGAAACCGGGCATGCACGTTATCCTCGCGCAGCACGCGGAGGATCGACTCGGCTCCCAACATGGCATCACTGACGCCAAAAGCGATCCAGTGACCATTACGCTCCTGTACGAATTGTACCGTTTCCAATCCCTCGATCCGCGTCTGTGTGGCCGGGGGTAACGCGGTTTTTTCGATCTCAATGGACTCGGCAGCGCCGACGGCGGCCTTGAGATCGTCGGGCGTGCTCGCGATGGTGATTTTTCCCCGGTGAATAAGCGCGACACGGTCGGCCATCTCATCCACCTCCGAAAGTACGTGGGAAGTGAGCAGAAGTGATTTGCGCTCCTGTTGGACATACTGCTTAAGGAACGTGCGTATCTTTTTCGCCACGATGGGATCAAGCCCCTTGGTCGGTTCATCCAGATAGATCAGCGGCGGATTGTGTAACAAACCGCGCATAATGACCACCGTCTGCTTCTGCCCGCCGGAAAGCTGCGTGAACTGTTTGTCAAGATTCGTGTGAAAGTCGAAGTAGGCTGCCAGCTTTTCGATCTGCTGAGTGATCTGCTGCTTGCGCATTCCCCGCAGCGCACCAAAAAAGTGCAGGTTCTCGGCGACCGTCAAGCGAGCGTAGGCGGAGCGTTCCGTGTCCTGGCCGACGTAGCCAAACAGATGGCGAATCTCTTCGACGTGCCGGTCCAGGTCGTAGCCCAGGATATCCACCTGCCCGGCGTCCTTCGTGAGCACCGTCGCCAGAATTTTCACCAGCGTCGTCTTGCCTGCGCCGTTGGGGCCGAGCAGCGCCAGGATTTCGCCCTGCCGCAATTCCAACGAAGCGTCTTGCAGTGCCATTGTTTTGCCGTAGTATTTTCGCATGTGTTTTGCCGAAAGGTAAACTTCTTGCATCATTTTCCCTCACAGTCACGATTTCGGTGTTTACCTGTTCATCATAGCCAGAATTTCACCGCGGAGGGCACGGAGATTTTCGGTATATGCTCTGCGAACTCAGCGTTCTAAGCGGTAGAAATGCCTGCCCGAACAGTCAAGTTCAGTATAACGGAAAACCGGGCGACATGTGTCGCCCGGCGGGGTGAATGTATGGGGGTGAATTGTGACTACAGTAGACCCAGCTCCCTGGCCCGCTCGACGGCCTCGAGGCGGCTGCTGGCGCTCAGTTTGCCATATAGGCGCTGAATGTGGGTCTTAACGGTGTTGAGCGAGATCACGAGCGTAGCGGCGATGTCCTGGTTGGAGAGGTTCGCGGCAATCAGGCGGAGTACTTCCATTTCGCGATCACTCAATGGCTCTGGCAGTCCATCACTGGTGGCCGGTTTGAATGCCGTGCGGAACGCCGCCAGAATCCGTGCGATGTAGTCGGGGGCAACAGTGTGCGATTTAGTGGATGCGTACATCTGGCGCAATAACGCTTCGATGGATTCTCCCTCGTCGACGAAGGTGCGAATGTACCCGCCCGGTTCGGCCAGGTGCAGCGCGCGTTCCAGCGGACTCAACGCCTGGGCCGCGCTGCCCCTGGCGTGGAGCGCGCGTGCCTGCAAAATAGAGATGTGCATAGCATCGGCAGGTCTGTGCCGGGCCAGCGTCCATTCGAGTGCGCGCTCCAACATCGAGAGGGCTTCGTCATACCGGCGTTGGGCGATGAGCAGCCGGGGGCGCATCATATAGGGAAAGAGATCGTTTTCCGAGACGTCGTACTCCTGCAACCACCGTTGCAGCCACTGCGCCGCGCCTTCCACGTCATCTTCCAAAAGCCGCAGATGCGCCTGGGCTGCTTCCATCAGCCTGGTGATCCAGCCGACGTCGCTTTCCAGCAGCGGCATGGGCGCTTGCCTGACTCGTATCGCCGCATCATCGAGCAACTGCTGTGCCGCTGCCATGGTCTGGTTTGCACCGGGAGCATCACCACGCCTCTGCTGCACGCGGGCCAGGGTCAGATAGGTATCCACGAGGTTGTTGAAGTGTCCCCAACGCCGGCAACCTTCGACAGCCTGAGTGGCGTGGTGCAGTGCGGCGTCCAGATCGTTCCATTCGTAGAGGCATACGGACAACAGCCGGTGCGCGTTGCCAGTCGCCGGTACGGGATGCCCACCGGGACCGCCTTCTGCTACTCCAAGCCGGACAGCCTGTTGGCACATTTCCGCTGCGCCATGCAGATCGCCGAGCCGGATGTGCAACCCGCTCAGACCGCTCATGGCCGACAGGATAGAAATGATATTGCCACCCTCCTGGCCGATGGCGATGGCGTCGAGGAAGGCTTGCCTTGCCGCCGCTACGTCGCCCTGTCCGATATAGGCTTCGCCCAAGTTTAACGCAATGACGCATCGCAAGAGCGCGTCGGTGGTAGGCAGGTTCGCCAGTGCGCGCTGGGCTAGGGGAATACGATCTGCATCCCTCACTGCCGTAGAACGCACCGCGTCGATGCTACCCTGCATCCACTGGCGCGTAAATCCCTGTGCAGCGAGATAATCGCGCTGCCACTCATCCCGTGCCAGCACGATTTCAGCAATATGTGCCCAACCTTCGGCTTCGTCATATTGCCCGCGGGCAACGGCTACCCAGGCAAGGACGATGAGCAGTAGTGGCCGGGACTGTAGCGTTTCCTGATCCAAAGGCTCCAACCACTTGAGCAATGTCTCCAATTCGTTGCGCCGTAGCGTCTCGATGGCGTTCTGTTCGATTAAACGCACGGCTCGTTCCGTGTCCGGCGCTTTCAGCGCATGGTTAATGGCTGCGGCGGGCAGACCATTGGCCTCGTACCACTCGGTGGCTCGGCGGTGCAAGGCGGCAAGGTCCTGCGTCGAGGTCTGCCGCTGCAGGTGATGGCACAGCAATTCAGCAAACAGGTGATGGTAGCGGTACCATTGACGCCGGTTGTCCAACGGGAAGATGAACAGGTTATTACGCTCCAATCTCTCCAACATGGCTTGACCGCCCGTCTGAGTCGTTACAGCGTCACATAACGGGGCCGATAACCGTTCCAGGATTGACGTCTGCAGCAAGAACGCCTGCACAGTCTCCGGCTGCCGTCGCAGCACCTCTTCGACGAGATAATCCATAACGTAGCGGTCATCCCCGGCAAAGGCGGTGATAAAGGCAGACGACGATCCCCGTGAGGCAGAGCCTTGCAGGGCCAGGGACGCCATTTGCAGGCCCGCGATCCAGCCTTCGGTGCGGCTCTCCAGACGGGTGATGTCCTCCGCGGTGAGCTCCAGGCCGGTCATCTGGCCGAGAAACGTCGCGGCCTCTTCCGGCGTGAAGCGCAGGTCGTCAGCGTTCAGCTCAGTGAGTTGCCCGCGGGCGCGCAGACGTGCGATGGGCAGCGATGGCTCGGCCCGGCTGGCGATGATCAAATGCGCCGATGCCGGGAGGTGATCCAGCACAAAAGACATTCCCTCGTGGGTGTATGGATTCTCGACCAGGTGGTAGTCGTCCAGGACCAGGGCGAAAGGCGGGAGAGCCGCCATCTCATTGATAAGACTACCCAGCACCTCCCCAATTAGAAGGGTGCCGGCACGGGCATCGAATTGCGCGGAAACGGTGGCTAAGAACGATTCCCCAATAGGCGACGGTAGTTGCTGCGCGCTGGAGAGTGTGCGCAGTGCGGCCACCAGGTAAGCCGAAGTACGACGCGGGTCGTTATCGCTTTCGTCGAAGGAGAGCCAGGCCACGGGGCGGTCCAGCCCGGTGACCCACGTGCTGAGGAGCGTCGTTTTACCAAAGCCGGCCGGCGCGGTGATCAACGTTAGCCGGTGGCCCAGACGCAGGCCTTCGTCCAGCCGCGCGACTAAGCGCGGGCGCTCCACGAGTCCCGGGCGCGGCGGCGGCGTATAGAGTTTCGTCGTCAGTAATGGTGTGCTCACAACAAGAATTACCCTATTCGCGTAGACGCAGGTTGATGCCCCACAAATCATACATCTGACACTTGGCGCGCAGGGGCAACTGTAGTATCTTCTTACCAGAGTCCTGTTTTCAATTCGGTTTAGGTTGGATTACAAACCATGTTTGGTTCCTGAACCGTGCCCAGTGTAGTACAATCTGTACGAAATGACAAACGCTCGACCATCCACATCTTTAGAAAGGAGTATTATGTTTGATATTGAGTCAATTATCCAAAAAATGACACTCGAGGAAAAGGCGGCCCTGTGTACGGGCGCCGGCCCCTGGGCCACCACGGCCATCCCGCGTCTGGGTGTGCCCGAGTTGATCGTTTCCGATGGACCGCACGGTGTGCGTCGCCCGATGGAGACCGACAAGATCGGCTCGCCCAGCTACCCGGCGACGTGCTTCCCCACCGCCTCAAGCCTGGCCTGTACCTGGGACGTCGAATTGTTGCACGAAATGGGCCAGGCTCTGGCCGAAGAAGCCAATGCGTTGAATGTGGGCGTGCTGCTCGGTCCAGGTAACAATATGAAGCGCACCCCGCTGTGCGGTCGCAACTTCGAATACTTCTCCGAAGACCCCTTCCTGGCCGGCGAACTGGCCGCCAGCCTGATCGAGGGCATGCAAAGCAAGGGAGTGGGCGCTTCGCTCAAACACTATGCGACCAACAACCAGGAATACCAGCGCTTTTCGATCAACGTGGAAGTCAACGAACGCGCCCTGCGGGAAATCTACCTGCCCGGGTTCGAGAAGGCCGTTAAAAAGGCCAAACCCTGGACGGTGATGTGCGCGTACAACAGACTCAACGGTACGTACTGCTCCGAGCACCACAAACTGTTGGTGGATATTTTGAAGGAAGAATGGGGATTCGAAGGGCTGGTCGTCTCGGACTGGGGCGCAGTCCACGACCGGGTCGCGTCCTTGCAGTGTGGCCTCGATCTGGAGATGCCGGGGCCGAAAGATCGCCGCGTGCAGGCCGTGATCAAGGCCGTGCAGGATGGCGCGCTGGATGAGGCCGCGCTGGATGAGTCGGTGCGGCGGATTCTCAGGATCGTGTTCAAAGCGGCGGAGACGCCCAAGGGCGGCGCGTTCGACCAGCAGGGGCACAACGCCCTGGCCCGCAGAGTCGCCGCCGAAGGGATGGTGCTGCTCAAGAACAACGGTATTTTGCCCTTAAAACCGGGCCTCAAGCGCATCGCCGTGATCGGCCGTGCTGCCGAAACACCGCACTACCAGGGCGGCGGCAGCTCGCACATCAACTCCACCATGGTTGCCATGCCGCTCGAAGAGCTCAAGAAACAGGCCGGGCATGCCGAACTGACCTACGCTGAGGGCTATCCGGCTGACGATGCATTTCGCCAGGATTTGATCGACGAAGCCGTGAACCTGGCGCGCCAGGCGGAGGTGGCCCTGCTCTACATCGCGCTGCCGGTCTACAAAGACTCCGAAGGCTACGACCGCCCCGACCTCGACCTGACCGCACAGCAGGTCGTGCTGATCAAAGCCGTCGGTGACGCGCAGCCCAACACCGTGGTCATCCTCAACAACGGTTCGGCGGTCGTGGTAGGGGAATGGATCGAGCATGTCGGCGCGGTGCTGGAGGCATGGACGATGGGACAGGCCGGTGGGGGCGCGATTGCCGATCTGCTTTTCGGCAAGGTGAACCCCTGTGGCAAGCTGGCCGAGACGTTCCCGATGAAACTCGCCGACACCCCGGCCTATCTCAATTATCCGGGCGAAAATGGCAAGGTCGTCTACGGCGAAGGGCTGTTTATCGGCTATCGCTATTACGATGCCAGGCAAGTCCCGGTGCAGTTTCCCTTCGGCTACGGCGGCAGCTACACGACCTTCGCCTACAGCAACCCTACCGTCTCCACGACTTCCTTCAAAGACGTCGATGGGCTGACCGTCAGCGTCGATGTGACCAACACCGGAAGCGTGATCGGGAAGGAGATCGTGCAGGTCTACGTCCACGATCGCCAGTCCGCGTTGGTGCGCCCGCCCAAAGAATTGAAGGGCTTCGCCAAGATCGAACTTCAGCCGGGGCAGACCAAGACTGTGACCATCCCACTCGATTTCCGCGCCTTTGCTTTCTATCACCCTGGCCACGGCCAGTGGATTACCGAGGATGGCGAGTTCGACATCTTGATTGGCGCTTCGTCCGCGGACATTCGCTGCACGCAAACCGTCACGCTGCACTCCACCCAGAAGCTGCCTTCGCTGCTCAATCCGGCATCCACCATTCGCGAATGGCTGGATGACCCGCGCGGCAGGGTCGTTTTTGCGGCCGTGTTCCAGCAGATGATGGACGGGATGAACCAGGTGATGGGCGGGGATTCAGACGCCCACGAGATGATAGGCATGGATATGATGGGCATGGTGCTGGATATGCCCCTGCTGAGCGTCCTCTACTTCCAGGATGCGGCTTTACCCGCCACGCCGGAGGATATCGTCAACGGACTGCTTTATCAGGTCCAACAGCTGGGATAGGACCAGGGCATTCCCTTTTATCCTATGCGTACATTGATCAAAAACACCACCGCAGTGACTCTGGATGCTGACGACCGCATCTTGCCGGACATCGACATCGCGCTGGAGGATCGGCGGATTCTCGCGGTAGGGCAGGTGTCGCCAGATTTTATGCCTGACGAGGTGATCGACGGGCGCGAGATGGTGGCAGTACCGGCCTTCTTCAACGCACACTGCCACGCGGCGATGACGTTGGAGCGCGGCTGGGCTGAGGACTTGCCCTTCGAGCGTTGGCTCAACGAGAAGATCTGGGTCGCGGAATCGGCCCTCGAAGCCGACGATATCACCTGGGGGGCCGCTCTCGCCGTCGCCGAGATGATCCGCTGCGGTATCGTGGGCTTCGCCGATCACTACTTCTGGATGGACAAAGTCGCTGCGGTGGTGGCGGAGTGCGGGATGAGGGCGCTGCTTGCCTGGTGCCACTTCGGCATCGGCGACGATAAAGAGGTCGGCAACATCTCTTTCGAGGAGACCGTCGCCTTCGTTGAAACGTGGGACAATGCCGCCGAGGGGCGCATCCACACGACGATGGGGCCACACTCGCCGTATATGACGCCCACGCCTGTGCTGCGGCGCTTCGTCGCGGAGGCGCAGCGCATCGGCGTGGGCGCGCACTTTCACCTGAGCGAATCTGACGGGCAAGTGCGTGCCTCGCTGGAGCGGCATGGCCTCACGCCACCGGCCTACGTCGCTGAACTGGGATTGCTCGATCTACCGCGCCCCACCTTACTGGCGCACTGCAACGCCGCCATGCCGGAGGATCAGGCGCTCCTCGCCGCGAAGGGCGCTTACGTCGCCCACACCCCCAAGACCTACCAGAAGCTCGGCATGACAATGCCCCCTCTGCCGGAGATGCTGGCACGCGGGATGTATGTGGGCCTCGCCACCGACGGCCCCGCCTCCAACAGCGATTTCAACATGCTGGAGATTATGCGCCTGACGGGCCTGTACTGGAAGGGCGCGCTAGGCGATCCAGAAGTCATGCCGCGCACACAATTGCTCCGCATGACGGCGCAGACCTCGGCGGCAGCGGTGGGATTCCCGGAAAGCGGCGTCCTCGCGCCGGACCGGCCTGCCGACCTGCTGCTGCTCGACACCACCGCCCCGCACTGGATTCCCCGGCACGACCTGGCGGCGGGCATCGCCTACACCGCGCATCCCGCTGACGTGGTCTACGTCTGGTGTGACGGGAAGCTGCTCTACCGCCAGGACGAGTTCCTGACCCTGGATATCGAGCGCATCTGTTGGGAAGCCGAGCGTCGGGCCTTCCGCATGGTCGGCAAGCCGATGCGCTCGCTGCGAGCGTATGCGGCGTGAGGCGCTGGGGGGGGTAAGCTCATTCTCTCGAAATCGTCGTCACCCGGGTAGCAAGTTAAATCGCCGGAGGTCATAGTCTCAGACTGATTTGGAGTCGCGGGGCGTTCTGTAGTTCAGACTGCTCTCAATGTAGTACAATCTTTGTGAAAAGACAAACATCCACACTAAGAGAAAACTCCTCGTCTGCGCTATTGTTCACCGGGCGTTTCCACGAAATTGTATGCGAAGTATGGCAACATCGTACCAGAGAGTAGGGCATCGAAGCCAAATTCAGATGTCATTACAGGCCTCTGAAAGTTTTTTTATTGTAAACCTGGGAATTTTGTGTATAATTAGGGAAGTGAGTACATTTTTCCTTGGGACACAAGAGTTTGGGATTAGGGGCTTTGCAAAAATAGCGCCATATGTGAGCCGGGAACAACTTGTGTCCTTATACCCGAAAGGTGGAGTCGATGTGTTTGGCGGATCGGCTAGAAATTCAGCAGATCTTGCACAAGCGACGCGCTTCTATCTTTGATATTTTACGTCAAGCTTCTGTAGACACCCAACCTGAGCCTCAGACTGAACCAGAAGCACGCGATAGACTTGTCAATTTAGCTGAACAGCTCGTTGAATGTCTGCTTATAGAACCGTTTGATCCCCAGCAGGCAGAAACCCTCGGCGCCTCGCTGGCGTATGTCTGCCATGACAACCTGGAAACATTAGGCAAAGTCCAGGGATTGCTAGCCTTGCAGCTTATCCATGGGTTGCCTGTCGAGCAAATCATCGCGCTGCAACCCCGTTTATCGACTTGGCTCAGTTGCTTGGCCATCGGTTTCTACTGTCAATCCCGCGAATCATCACACAAAGCATCCGAAAGTAGACTCAGTAGCATATTGTCGTCCATGGTCGACTTCGTTTTCGTCTTCGATGGCGAAGGCCGCTTCATTTTTCATCATTCCCCTCAGATGGATGGCCTCTATATGCCACCGGAAGCTTTTCTGGGCAAAACTCATTCAGAAGTGATGCCCGCTCGAATGCAGGACCCCTTCACTGAGGCGATGAAGAAAAACAGACGTGGTGAAGTGGCGCAGTACGAGTACTGGCTTGAAATCAATGACAAGATCAGGTGGTTTTCCGGCAAAATGTCCCCGGTTTTTCTGGATGGCGATTTCACAGGCTCTGTAGCGGTGGCGAGGGAGATCACTGAGATCAAGGAAATGCAATGGGAACTGCAACAAGCACACGAGGCATTGGAACAACAGGCAGAAAGACGTACTGCACGCTTGAAAGTCTTGCATGACATCGATCGGGCAATTCTGGCAATGCAGCCACCAAAAGTTATTGCAGAAGTGGCACTACACTATATTCGACGGTTGGTTCCGTGTCTAGGGAGCATCGTTTCTTTATTTGAACCTGAATCTGGCGCCATTATTATCCTTGCAGCAGAATTTAACGATGAGTTCGTGATACAAGAAGAGACTCATCTACCCATCACAGCGTTCGACGGGACCATCGAACTCATTGAGTCACTCCAACATGGAAAAGTCCACGCAGTGGAAGACACGTCTGCTATGCCACAATCTTCACAAGTTACGCAGGCTCTCAAGAGGTGGCATATACACTCACTTCTCAGCATTCCTCTTATCGTTGAGAATATGTCAATTGGTGCGCTCAGTTTAGGTATGGAGAATCCCGGCCCTTTCGCCTCCGAATATGTAGACATTGCCAGCGAAATTGCCGCATCACTCGCAATCGCCATCCAGCAGTCGCGCCTGATAGAAGATATGAATGCCAGCCGCTTGCGGTTACGACAACTCACCCAGCAGTTGATTTCGACTCAGGAAGAAGAGCGCCGGCGCCTGGCGCACGTCTTGCACGATGATGCCGGTCAGGCTTTGATCGCACTGAGGATCAACTTAGGATTGATCCAAGAGGACGTGCCGGCTGAGTTCGAACAGCTTCGCCGACGTTTAGACGATGCTGTGGCGCTGACGACGACGACGATGTCACAAATCCGATCATTGGCACACGACTTACGCCCCCCTACGCTGGATGCGGCGGGCCTCAGGCCTGCTCTACAAGGCTTTTGTGACGAGTTTTCCAGGCACACGCAACTACACATCACGTATACTGACCCGGAGATACTTCCGGAGATGTCCGATGCAGCTAATACCTGTCTATACCGTTTTTTACAGGAAGCGCTGACGAATGTGGCGAAACACGCCGAGGCAAATCGGGTAGATGTCGTCCTTTGTTACGAGAGCGACAAAGTAAGTCTGATGGTGGTAGACGATGGGTGCGGCTTCGATGAACAGGCACGCTTATCCACACCGGGTTGGTCAATGGGGATTGGACTACTGGGGATGCAGGAGCGACTGGAATCGTTGGGGGGACGACTGAAGATAAACTCTCAACCCGGGCAGGGAACTTGCTTGACCGCATGTCTTCCTATCAGCGCAGGAAATTTGGGGGAAAATCGGTGATTCGCGTCATCTTAGCGGATGATCATAACCTGGTCCGGCAGGGCCTTCGTGCGCTACTGGACAAATCCGATGACATCGATGTTATTGGTGAAGCAGTTGACGGTCATGAAGCCATCGAATTAGCTTTGCGGCTACATCCCGATGTACTGGTAATGGATCTTGCTATGCCACGTTTGAGTGGCAACCAAGCTGTCGAACGCGTTTGCGCTATGGGCTTATCCACGCGAGTGATCATACTTTCGATGTACTCGGAGGAAGCCTTAATACGCCAGGTGTTGCGAAACGGTGCGATCGGTTATTTGCTAAAATGTTCAGTCATGGAAGAGCTTTTGCTCGCCATCCGCGCAGCCAGTCGAGGGGAGATGTATCTCAGCCCGGCGATCTCCGGTGCCATTGTAACCGACTATCTCGCTTATCAAAAGGGCGCTGATGCATCCGATCTATTTGAACAGCTCACGCCGCGCGAGCGCGAGGTGCTGCAACTCGTCTGTGAAGGCCATACCAATACAAGTATCGCCCACATGCTGAAAATCAGTACAAAAACCGTCGAAAAGCACCGTGCCAATCTGATGTCCAAGCTGGAAGTGCATGACGTTGCCGGACTGGTGCGCATGGCAATAGAGCACAGGCTCGTTTTCCTCAACAAATAGCGTATCAAGAGTACTACATACTGCCGCCCCCAGAATTGGGGGCGTTTTTTGTTGGAAGGTAGGAAGATTATGTATAGATGAATGGCATAAATTGGGTAACAATGAAAAGTACGAAGAAAGCGAGAAAAAGATGTCCCTCATATTGGGTAAGGAGGATACCGAGAGAGCTACCAAGATTCGGGTCTTACTTGTGGATGACAATAAAGTCTTTTTGCGAGCTGCGACCGACTTTCTGCAACGTCAATGTGGGATCGATGTCGTTGGTACAGTTTGTGATTATCAACAAGCAATAACCTATGCACAAAATTTAGAACCGCATGCGATCTTGGTTGGCTTGGATGAAATTGGGTTGGAGATGATCATTCGTTTGCGGAAATTGCTGCCCAGTGTTGGGATTGTCGCTCTGACATTAGCAGAGGGCGATGCTTATCGGCAAGCAGTCATAGATGCTGGTGCGGATACTCTTGTATGTAAGACGGAATTGATCACTGACCTGCTACCGACTATCCGGCGAGTAGCGAGGTTGGGTTTGTTTTGATAAGCACTGGCTAGTATTTGTATCTCTTCGCTGGATCATTCTGTATACACTGTGAATTTATGTCCTGCCTACGAAGGGTGGAACACCAAATACGTCGGAGTCGTTCACAACATTATGTCAACTCTTAAGAGGAGTAATCTATGAAAATAGCGCTGATAGGTGCAGAACTAGAGGAAAATCTGGGGCTGC
>DAIUDK010000065.1:0-28589 GCA_036845725.1 Chloroflexota bacterium | reverse complement strand
CCTGGAAAAATACCCCGTTGAGCTTTCGGGCGGTATGAAACAACGCACGGTGATCGCCGTATCGGTGTTACTGTCCCCCAAGGTGCTGATTGCGGATGAACCTTCCTCCGCACTCGATGTTACATCACAAAAGATGGTCATCAAAATGATCAAACAACTGCTGCACGACGGCATGATCGGTTCGTTGATCTTTATCACGCATGAACTTCCGCTGCTCTACAACGTGACCGATGATATTATGGTGATGTACGCGGGGCAGATTGTGGAGAAAGGCACCGCCCACGAAGCGGTGTTTGATCCACTCCATCCCTACTCCAAAGGCCTGATGGGATCGATCATCGTGCCGGAAGAGGGGCTGCGGGACGTCAAATTGACGGCCATCCCCGGCGTGCCGCCAAACCTGAAAAACCCACCGGCTGGCTGCCGTTTTGCGGAACGCTGCAAATACGTTCAACCAGAATGTCTGGTGACTTCTGTGGGCCTGCGTAAGACTGAGGATGATCGCATCTACCGTTGTATCTTTTCGGAAAAAGAACTGAGAGAGGCTTACAAAAATGGCGTATAAGGAAAGAAAAGTATGCCTGAGCGGATCAGGACTCACCAAAGTGTTTGGTTTCGGCCTTACCAAAACAGTGGCCGTTGATCATGTCGATTTCAGCTTCTACGAAGGCGAAGTGATCTCGATCGTTGGCGAATCGGGCAGTGGTAAGACCACGTTAGCGAAGATGTTGCTGGGGCTGATCAACCCGACGGAAGGGGACATCCACTTCCAGGGACAGAAGCGCGATATCAGCACGCAGCGGAAAAGGCTGGAATATTGGCGCAACATTCAGGCCATCTTCCAAGACCCCTTCTCTTCCTACAACATCTTCAATAAGATCGATGCCGTGCTGTTGGACTGCATCAATATGCGCGGCGGACGCAGCTTCCCGCATGCCAAAAAAGTCGAGATGATGACCGAGGCGTGCAGCTTCGTCAACTTGAAATTCGAAGAACTGACCAACAAGTACCCGTTCGAGCTTTCCGGCGGGCAGATGCAGCGCCTCATGATTGCCCGCATTTTCCTGTTGATGCCCAAGATTCTGATTGCCGACGAGCCGACCTCGATGATCGACGCCTGTTCCCGCGCGACCATCCTGGATATGTTGATGGGACTGCGTGACGAAATCGGCATGACCATTATTTTCATCACCCACGATCTTGGCCTGGCGTATTATGTTTCTGACAGCGTTTACATCATGGAGCATGGAAAATTTGTCGAAAGCGGATCGGCCGACGAGGTCATTCTGCGCCCGAAACAAGCCTACACCAAACGCCTGATCAACGACGTACCCAAGATCTACGAGGAATGGGATCTTTCAACAGTGTAAAACTACGTACCTGAAGATAACAGATCGCAAATAGCATAGTCTTCAAGCGGCAGTTAATAAAAGGTGTTTTTGTGGCGAGGGATTTCATCACAAAAACACCTTTTTTATCTCCCTACTTTATCGAAGTCATTAACTCAACACCAATGTGATGATTGTGACAATCGCCAGCACGGCCAATATGAGCAATATCGCACTGATAAACCAGACGCCCAACATGTTGGTGACCAATGCGATCACAACCACCGGCGCAAGTGTGAGGGCGATGTAGTCGACTGATCGCAGGTCCTTGTTCTGCGCCTCCGTTCCCCGAATCCAGAGAATAGCCCCTATCGCCATCAGTAGCACGCTCATTCCGATAATTATGGCGGTAATCTGGGCGCCATTTCCGAAGGGAAGATCGACCACAAGCACGCCGCAACTACCACTGCGTGGCGGGAGCGCGCCGGCGCGTTGCACGTGGAGGCGGACAAGGATAAACCGGCCCCAGGCGGCGTCCTCGGGCGAGATCGTCCACTGGAGGGTGCGTTTCTCGCCGGGTTGAAGATCGATGCGTGTGCGCTCTTCGCGCATCATAATGACGAAGCCGTGGCTGATATGGGTGTCGATGGTGCGCCGAAGCGCCCAATCCGCAGGATTGGCGAAGCTTGCTTTGACCGTCCCGGTTTCATCTCCGTTCAGCAGCACGGGGCATTTCAGGCTCTCGAGTTTGAGCGCGCTCGAATCAGTGCTGGCATCGAATAAACTGGCTTCGAAATCCGCCCAGGTTATCATCATGGTGAAGAGCATCCCCAACAGAATGCCGATGAAAAAAACGTACAATCCCAATGTGCTGTGCCATCGTTTTAGATTTTTGAACATACTGCACCTCAGCATTTACTTTCTTTGCCACACCATCCGGTTTTCGACCATCTCCACCGCTGCCTCTCCCGCTGTCTGGAGCGATGTGAGCGTTGCGTGGATCGTCGTCAGCGCTAGCAGGAAGAACTGCGGTGCAGCAAACGTGACGCTGTAGCGCGCGGCGACGTCCCGCAGCACATCGTGCGCCTCCTGCGGCGTCGTCAGGCTCTCCCATACCCATGCACGAATCTCGCGCAGGCGTGCGGCGTTATGCCCGGCTAACGACGCGATGTCTTGTAGCGGCTCACCGTGCCCAGGGACGTACCAGGCATAGCACAAGGTGGGGAGGTGTTCGAGCGTTCTTAGCCACGCGTCCATATCCGCGCAGAAGAGAATGGGATGACGTTCCAGCGTTTCTTCGGGAAAGACAACGTCCCCGCAATAACACGTGTCACCCGCGCCAACGCCGATCTGCTGCGGCGCGTGTCCTGGTAAGGGGATGATGTCCAGTGGAATGTCCGCGATCTCTTGCGCGCCCGGCTCCAGCGGCGTGATCACATCTACCGCTTGTCGGGCCAGGGTGAATTTGCCCCGCAGTTCGGCTATGGGCGCTGCGCCCCCGCAGAGAAACAGCGGTTCGAGGAGCGGCTGCGTCGCAAAGACACTTTCCAGCGGCGGCGCGTAGACCGGAATGCCGGCCTGTTGCGCCAGCCACCCCGCGCCGCCGAAATGATCCGCGTGCCCGTGGGTGATGACGAGGACCGCCGGTTTCGCGCCAGCGCTTTCCACCGCGCGTAAAGCCCTCTTTGCGGTTTCCTTGTCTAGCCCTGCATCGACGATCACCGCGCGCCCTTCGCGGACGATGACGCCGATGTTCGAACCGCCTGTCAGGGCGAAATTGCCGTCGCCCAACGCGTGCCACTGTGTCGCCATGGATTACCCCAGGTTGTCGATGTGTGCCTGCAACTCGCGCGCTGAAATCTTGAGGTAGCGGTCGGGGATAATTTCTGCCATCTCCTCTTCCGTAAGGCGAATGCGTAGGATGTCGAGCGCGTCTTCGGGCGTCTGGCCGTAAGCCAGCTTCTGCCTGCCGTTCTTCATCTCGAATACGAACATTGCGTGTGGGTGGGTGAAACTGCTCATGCTTTCGTCAATGCCTCCGTATAGACGCCTGGCTTCTGCCGGTCGAGTGGGGAGAGGCCCCGGTTGACTTCGTCGTTGTACTTTCCGGCCAGCAGGTCGCGGTAGAAGGCGTAATCGACGCCCTTTACTTTCTCTTCACCGGGGAAGCGGTGATAGTTCTCCTTCGACATCAGGCTCTTACCCTCGGCGATGAGCTGGTAGCCCAGTGCCGATCCCGGATACGGTGCGTAGTACGAGAACGAAGGCAGGACGTAGCGCATCGACTTGACCATGCGCATCGTTTTGAAAGCGTCTTCGGGCGTCTCGCCGGGAATGCCGAGGATGATGTTGGCCCACAGCCGGGGTGGTTTGCGTCCCTGGCGCTCGAATTCCTCGCCGAGCTTGTTGACCAGATCGATGGTGAAGTAATTATCCTCTTCGGTGCACTCCTTGTTGAGCAGGCGCAGGATGCGGTCGCTGCCGGATTCGAAGCCGATGGAGATGAGGTCCCAGTTCGTCTCGCGCACCAGCGCCTCGAAGAGATCCGGCCACTGGCGCACTGTGTCGGATCGCCCGGCAGCCCAATACGACCACAGTTTGTTCGCCCGGCGCGGGTATTTCTCGATCCATTCCTTCAGCCAACCAGGACTCTGGAAGAACATCGAGTCGTGGATGACGACCGAGCCGACGGTGTAGTGATCGTCGAGGTAGTTCAGTTCGTCGATGACCATGTCCACCGGGCGGCGTCCCATGTGGGGGATGTAGGAGCTTTCGTTGCAGAAGACACACTGCCAGGGACACACCCGGCTGGTGAGCATCGTCGCCACCGGCGGCGGCCCCCAGCCACACGCGGGTTCGAGTGGCCAGTTGAAGGTGCGGCGCAGGCGGCGGTGCGGCTGAGGCCAGAGCGTGCGGTCGATCATCGGCCACTCGGCCATCGAGCGCGCGCCTACGCCCTCGACCACGCGGGGAAACGCCTGCGGGTCTTTCGCCAGGTCGACCATAATCTTTTCGCCCGGTCCCTTGCAGATGTGGTCGAACTCCGGCACTTCGAGCATCTCATCGGTGGCGACCGTCGCGTGCATCCCGCCGGTCAGCACCACGCCGGTGGGGTTGATCTGCTTGAAGAGTTGCGCGGCCTTGCGCGCCACCGGGAACGTGTAGCTGCGCACGTTCATGATCATCATCTCGTAGCCCGGCAGTTGCCTTTCCAGTTGCGGCCATTCTGTAATCAGCCGCGTCGAGAGGATGTCGGTCATCAGGCCGTTCTGGTGCATAATCGTGCGCAGCAGGCCCAACCCGTGATCCTGCCATTGCTCGTGCGGCCCGCTGGGATTGACCAAATCGCCCAGGTCGCCCAGGTCGAGCCATAGAATTTTGGATTTCTCGCGCTGAGATTCGTCACGTTTGCGTGTCAAAAAACTGAACATAGTCACTCCTCAAGATGGTCTCCGGTTATAGGCTGTCCGATGAGCCTTAGGGCTATAACGAGACTATTCTAACGCCAAAGCCGTGCTTTGCAAGAATCGTCGTGCTCATTCTGCTCCGCTCACCCGTCCTGGCGATGGCTGGTAGCTGATGTAGAAGTCGCGTGAGCAGTCGTCGCGGTCGTACTCGGGCGGATAGCGCTTGAGTGTGGCGTTCCACGGGAACGTGCTGTCCGGCTCCATCGGGAAGGGGATGACGCCCGCGCGCGGCACGCCAGCCCATGCGGCACTGTCGTTGATGGCTGCCGCTGCATCCAGGAACAACACTTCGTCGGTGGCGTTGCCTAACGCTATACCGAAGCCTTCCCATTGTCCGACAGGCAGCATGTCGGGTACGAGCGGGTCGCAGTTGGTCCACTCGTAGGTCGGATTGAGACCGTAGAGCGTGGCGAATTCCGTCGCACACGCCGCCACGACGATAACTTGCTTTGGCAAAAGCTGTTCCCCCGCCGGGAATGTGTAGCGCCCGTCGCCGTAATCGCCGATGTTCAACGCGTCGCCGATACTCCAACCGCTCAGGTCGACAGTGTCGTTGCCAGGGTGGTAGATTTCGATCCATTCCTTGCCCGTGTCCTCACCTTCGGGATTGACGAGGATTTCCGTAATAAGCGGATAAGTGACCGGCGGAACGTAATCGCGCATCACAAGAGGTAGGAGGATACGATGCACCATTGGTCCGTGGCTGAGTCCCCAGTCGTTCTCGAAAACCTCGCGCAGATAGGTATATCCCGCCGGCGAAGCGAACTGCAGGGCGACCTCACGGTTAATCTTGTTCGAGGTTTCCGTCCCATTGACGCTACCCAGATGCACCCACTGTGCGTCGCCTGTATCGGCCAGGAAAATTTTCGCGTGGATGCCCAATCCAGTGACATTGCCGAGCCGGCATTGCAGGTTTGGGAGTTTCAGGCTTTTCAGGTAAAGACACGTAGCGGTATTGCCATTGGCACCCAGGGGATCGTCGTAGTAGGCGTCGAGCAGCACGCGCACGGTAACGCCACGTGTCGCCGCCTCGACGAGCGCCGCCAGACGCGGATTGTGGCCCGGAGCGTCAAGCCATACAGTCCCGGTGTCATTTGTCCAGATGATCGGCTCGTTCAACTGCATCACGTCGATGGTGCCGGTTTGTGCGCTGTTCAGGAGCCCGATGAGGGCGTCCTGGGCGCGCAGGGTGTGTTCCGGCGCGTGTAACAGTGTGACGTGTGTGGCCGTGGTTGCCAGCGTTGGGCTGAACGCCGTGGTGTACGTTGTCCAATCTGGCGGTGCGATGGGGACGTAAGACGCTGGCGGCGCGTAGGTCTCTGAATAGGGGAAGACGTCGATGTGGTTGAGCGGGTCGCAGTCCAGGCGGAACAGTGTGTTCAGCCTGGCGATGACGTCGGTGCTGTCTGTAAGCAACAGGAATCCGCGATGGCCCATCGTGCCGTTTTCCAGGATATCCGACGGCATCGAGTTCTCGCCAAAGTTGTCGGTGCTGATGATGGCGCGCTCGTCGTCGATGACGATGAATTTGGCGTGCTGGTAGCGGTAGCGGGATGTGCTGCCGCCCATGAAGTACACGGTGCTGGCGGGCGGATTGTGCAGCCTCTGGACGATCCACTTCTGTTCATTGCCCATCCCGCCGGCAGGATTGCTTTCCAGCATAATCGTGACGGCGACGCCGGCCTGGATGCGCGCGTTGAGTACTTCGTAGAGCGGAATGCTGTTCAGTGAATACCCCTGGATGATCAGGCTCTTCTGCGCCGTTACAACCGTGTCCAGAACGAAGTCTAGCATCCCGTCTGGCGCGACGGCGAGTGTGATATTACTCGTTTGGGCAACCTCGACCGGGAAGAAAAGTCTTTCCAGATCCCAGCCTGGATAGCGCAGTTTGCGCCCGTTAAACGGATCGTCGGGGTCTTGCGCCCAGTCGCGCGCGCTGTCCGTATCGGGGACGGGTAAGCCGGTGGCGGCGTCGAGTTTGCGGTAAAGTACCTGGCCCAGGTTATTGTAGCCGGCGTAAGGATGTGGAACAGCAGGGCCTTGCCAGCCGGTTTCGGCGATGCCCTTGCCGTAGGCGAGCACATCCACCGGAACGCCGCCGGCATCGATTAGATAGGTAACCTCGCCATCGTCGGTGAAGCCGGGCCAACTGCCCGTGAGCAGTGGAACGGGGCGCGTGACGCTCGCGCTCGCCCAACCGGCGTCGAAGCCCCACGGCCTGGCGAACCCGTCACCGTCTTGTGCCAGCCAGAGCGTTTGCCCTGCTGCGATCTGTGTTCCGTCTGGGAAGCACGCGCGGCTCGTCGAGCTGAGATTGTCGTCGATGCACCAGCCGTTGAGGGCGACTGTGAACGTGCTCAGGTTGATGAGGGCGACCGCTTCACCGCTACCGCCATAATTGCCCGGCTGCATGGCATACAGTTGCACGTTCGGCTGTACCGGAGCACTCCACGCCGCGCTTGCCGTTTCGCCCGTCTGCGTGGTGGCTGTGGCGACATTTGTGAGAGTGGGGGTGGCCACTTCGCCGAGCGCCAGCGTGAGCGCGATGTGCCCTTTTGCGCCCGGTGCGAGGTCGCCAACGTCCCAGACGAGTGTGGCGGCATCGGGTTGCGTGAAGGTGTAGGGCGCGGTCTGCGCGACGAAAACCAATCCGGCGGGCAGCGTGTCGGTGAGGCGGACGCCCCCCGCGACCATGCCACCGCTGTTGCTGACGACGAGTGTGTACGTCAGCGGCGTGTCGGGGAGCGCCAGAGTTGGCCCGGTTTTCGTTAACTCGAGGGCCGGCGCCGGCGCGCTGAGGAGCGTCGTCCAGTGCGCGACGTTCATCGCCGGTATGGCATCGGTGATGGCGCTGGCGGCGATGAGTGTGTTAGTGATTGTTCCAACGACGCTTGTGGGTGCGTAGACGGAAAGTGTGATGACGGTAGGTGCGCCAGTGCTGATGGGCAGGTCACCCAGGTCCCAGCGCAGCGTGCGCACGTCCACGATGGCGGGGTAGGGGGCTGTGCTGGTGATGTAGACCGCGCCGAGGGGCAGCGTGTCGGTGAGTGCGGCGCTCAATGCGGCGCGGTTGCCGAAGTTTTCACAGCGTAGCGTGTAGGTCAATAGATCACCCTGTTGTGCGTGCGGTGGGCCGCCTTTGCCGACAACGAGTTCGGTTGCTGGAGCGGAAACCGAGTTCCGACGCTTCGCCGTGCCGTTGATGGGGGCGCCGTTGGCGTCCAGGCCGTTGCGCGGATCGCCAGTATTCGTCCCCCAGTTGCCGGGCGTATCGAGCGCAGCGCTATCGATGCGTTCCATGGTGAACTTCGGGGCGGTATTGGACCCGGCCGGCCACGCGCCGCCGGAGCCGTTCGCTGTGTCGATGACGGTGTCTGTAGCGTCGAGCAGCGTGATGGCTTCGCCGGTATTGCTCAATCCGCCCCCGCCAAAAGACCCAATCCAGTCCGCCGGAATGTCGCTGACGGTGTTATCGTCCATGCGCTCCATGAGGTAATAGCCGTACGGCTCGATTTCACCATTGAGGGCCAGGTTCATGCCGTCAACCGTGGTTACCCTCCACCCGACAAGGGAAATGGGAATGGCGGTGTTGTTGTACAGTTCGATCCATTCATCAGTGGCTGCTGCCGCCGTCCCCATCCAGGCGATTTCGTTGATGACCACGTCTCCGGGCGTAGCGCCGGGCGCTTGAGCAACGGTCGCGCGCGCGGGAAGCCGGGCGCCAAGCGCAGTGAGTAACATCAGAATGCCACTGCCGATCAGGGCAAAGACAATACGATGAAGTTTCATGGTAATCCCTCCTGTTTGTTGCGCTGCACATCTATGTAAGCTTGCCAGGGATCTCCTGATCCCGGCGCAGCGTGTACGAGTCGCGCAGATTTGACGATCCGCTTCAAGCATCGCCGACGATCCGCTCCAAGCGCACAAGACCGTTGTGAATATACACCGAACTAGAAAAACGGGTAGTGTGTTTCACCCCTCGTTTCCCATTTCCCGCCCCTGGTAGTAAAATAGTTCTCATTGCTGTTCCATCCGTTGAAAGGTTTTTTGAGAGGTACTATGATCCATACTGAAAACTTAACCAAGAAATTCGGCGACCGCACAGCAGTTGAGGCGCTGACGTTGGACGTGCGCGAGGGCGAAGTCTTTGGCTTCCTCGGCCCCAACGGCGCGGGCAAGACGACGACGGTGCGGATGCTCACCACGCTCATCGGTCCCACATCGGGCACGGCGACGGTCAACGGCTTCCGTGTGGGCCAGGCGGACACCGATATCCGCCGCTGCACCGGCATCCTCACCGAGACGCCCGGCATGTACGACCGGCTGAGCGCAGAGAAGAACCTGACGATTTTCGCGCGTCTTTACGAGGTGGAAGACGTGAAGGGCCAGGTGGAAAAGTACCTGCGTTTCCTCGGCCTGTGGGATCGTCGCGCCGACTTCGTCGGCAACTTTTCCAAGGGGATGAAGCAAAAACTCGCCATCTGCCGCGCGTTGCTCCACGAACCGGCGTTGGTTTTCCTGGATGAGCCGACGTCAGGCCTGGACCCGGAGGCGGCGCGGCTGGTGCGCGACTTTATCGAGGAGATCAAGACGCAAGGGCGCACGATCTTCCTCTGCACGCACAACCTCGACGAGGCCGACCGGCTCTGCGATCGCATTGGCGTGATGAAACAGCGTTTGATCACCGTGGACACGCCTGCAAACCTGCGCCAGAAGCTCTACGGGCGCAAGGTGATCTTCCACTTGCGCGAAACCGATGACGCGTTGCTGGCTCGCGTGCGCGCGTTGCCGTTTGTCAAGGAAGCGCAACGGGTGGACAATAAATTCGTACTCGGGCTGGACGACCCGGAGACGCACAATCCGGCGCTCGTGCGACTGTTGGTGGAAGCCGGGGCTGACGTTCAATTTGTCGGCGAGCTGCGTCATTCGTTAGAAGATGTGTACCTGTCACTTATCGGAGCAACGGAGGCATACGATGTCTAAGATCTGGACAATCGTTGATAAAGAATGGGCCGAGGTGTTCAAAAACCGGCTGGTGCTGTTCACGGTGCTCTTCATGCCGGTTATGTTCACCGCACTGCCGCTGATTATGATCGCCATTGGCGGTTCGCAGGCGGATATGGGTGACGTGACGGACTTGCCGGCTCAATACGTGGAGATGTGCGGCGACTTGACCGGCACAGCCTGTTTCACGCTGATGATGGTCAACCAGTTCTTGCTGCTGTTTATGATGATGCCGCTTGTCATTCCGGTGACCATTGCCGCGTACAGCGTTGTGGGCGAAAAGACCACCCGCTGCCTGGAGCCGCTGCTCGCCACGCCAATCACGACGGCGGAGTTGCTCATCGGCAAGAGTTTGGCGGCGCTGATTCCCGGCGTGCTGGCGACGTGGCTGAGTTTTGGGGTCTTTGCCGTCGTCGCTTACCTCATGGTGCAATCCCCCGAGCTGCTACGGCGTATCCTCGATCCGATGTGGATCACCGCTATCGGCCTGGTGGGGCCGCTGCTGGCGATGGCGGGCATCAACGTCACGTTGATGGTGTCCTCACGCGTCAGCGATCCATGCACCGCCGAGCAGGTGTCGATGATGCTGATTCTGCCGCTGTTGGGCATTTTCTTTGCACAGATTATCGGCGTGATTGTCGTCAACGTGCAGGTGATGCAGTTGGCGGCGATCGTTCTGCTTGCTATCGACGCTGGATTGGTCTATTTGGGCGTGCGCGCGTTCCAGCGCGAGACTATTTTGACGAAATGGAAGTGAGAGAATGAGAGAATCAGCGAATGGGCGAATCGGTGAAAGGAGAAATCGATTTGTTGTTGCGGTAGTGGCTGTGTTGCTGCTGTGTGCGCTGGTTGTGTTACCGGTGTTGGCGCAAGATGATGGGCTGAGCATCTCCGTGAGCAAGCAGTTCGGCTACAATATGGGCAGCCAGATTCAGGGGACGTTCAGAATCCGGGTGCGCGGGCCGGAGGATTTAAGCGCTGTCACTTTTTTACTTGACGGCGAGTCACTTGGCGAATCGACGACTGTACCCTTTGAATTATCCTTCAAGACCGACGATCATGCGCCCGGCTGGCACGAGATCACCGCTGTGGGGACGACCGCCGCCGGGCAAACGTTGAAGACGCGCACGTTGAGCTACCAGTTCGTCTCTGCCGAGGCTGCCGGGAAAGGTGTTGCGAAGCTTTTGATCCCGATTGCTATCCTGGCGGTGATTGCCACCCTCGCCACGAGCGTTTTTCCGATGCTGGGCGGGCGCAAAAAGGGGGAGACGGTGTATGACCCCGCGTCTTACACGCCCGGCGAGCCGCGCAGTTACGGCTTGCTCGGTGGTGTGGTATGCCCAAAGTGTGGACGACCTTTCGGCATGCATTGGTGGGGATTGAATATCAGTCTTGTGGGTAAATACGACCGCTGCCCACATTGCGGCAAATGGAGCATGGTGCGGCGGGCCAGCCGCGATGCGTTGCTGGAAGCTGAAGCTGAAGAACATGCCGCGCACATGGCCGCTGCGCCCCGGCCTGTACCCAACGCCGAAGAGAAACTGCGCGAGCAGATCGACGACTCGCGCTTCACCGACCATATCTGACCAGAATGAAAATACTTGTTGCAAAGACACCAAATTACGAAGTTTCCCTTGTTTTTTCTCCGTGAACTCTGTGCCTTCGGTGGCGATTTTTGAAAGGAGCTATTTGATGAACACCGCACTTGATCGTAAGCGTATCCTTATTTTCCTGGCGCTGGCCTTTGGTATCGCCTGGGCGGGCGGGTTGGTGATTTACCTCACCGGCGGGTTGGAGGGCAGTCCCTTTGCCTATTTGATCCTCACCGTCGTGTATATGGGTGCGCCCACTTTCGCGCATGTGCTCACGCGCGTCATCACCCACGAGGGGTGGGGCGATCTTTATCTGCGGCCCAGACTGCGCCGTGAGTGGCCTTATTGGGTTGTGGCGTGGCTTGCGCCCGGCGTGTTGACCATCGTGGGGATGATCGTCTTTTTCGTGCTGTTTCCGCACTATTATGATGTTGACTTGGGTGCCGTAAAGCAAATGCTCGCAACACAGGCGGAGCTGACCGGGCAGCCGGTTTCGGAGGTCAACCCATGGATGATCGTCATCAGCCAGACAATGATGGCGCTGATTCTTGCGCCGCTGCTCAATGCATTTGCCACTTTCGGCGAGGAATTTGGCTGGCGCGCGTACCTGCAGCCCAAGTTGCAGCCTCTCGGGGGGCGCATGATGATGCTGGCGATGGGCGTTATCTGGGGCGTGTGGCACTGGCCCGTCATCGCGATGGGGCACAACTACGGCACGAATTATCCGGGCGCCCCGTGGGGCGGGTTGCTGATGATGATCTGGTTTACGTTGGTGTTGGGGACGCTGCTCGGTTGGCTAACGTTGCGCGCCGGAAGCGTGTGGCCTGCTGTCATCGGGCACGCGGCGATCAATGGCATTGCGGCGCTGGGCGCGATGTTTGTCAAGGGACAGCCGAATCCGCTGTTGGGGCCGCTTCCGGTGGGCCTGATAGGATCGGCGGGCTTTGCCGTGGTGATGCTGGCGTTGTTCGTGAAGCCCGGCGCTTTCGAACCACCTGCGGCTGACGTTGTGGCCGCCCCCGAGGCCGCTAAAGTTTGACCATGGAACTCCTGATTGTTCTCGCATTTATGGGGATCGGCGCGATCATTTTTGTAATCGGCCGCTAAAGATATTTTCTGGCCTGACCAAACAGATCCAGGCCGTCGGTGGGCTGGAGGGCCTCAAGACCGCGCATCTTCGTATGATGGAAGAACAGCCGGCGGCGGCAGTGCCGATCGTTACGCCTGTCGGTCGGGTCCAGACTGCCCGCCTGCTATGGCTGTTCTTCGCATTTTCTGCGCTGTTGGGTTTTGGCCTTGGCGGATTTTTCCAGTACCGTACTATCCGCAACGTCAGACTTTTGGAGCGTGAAGGGGTCACTGCGTATGCGACGATCACCCAAACGCACATTTCTGAGGATGACGATGGCGACGAGACCTACTATGTGACCTACAATTTTGACGCGCAGTCACCGGATGTCGGATTTCAACAGGTGAAACGTAAAGAAAGCGTGCCCTACGAGGTGTTTTTGCGGGCTGAAGAGGGTGGCAAAATCGATATTCTCTACGCACGCAGCGATCCCAAAGTGGCGCGCATTATGGCGAACTACGAACCGGGCAAGGTGAGTTATCTGCCGATTTTTCTCGGGGGCATTTTCGGGCTTGTCGATGCGGTATTGGCGGTGCCGTTATATCGTCGTTTCCGGAATGCTATGCGCCTGGATGTGGAAGGTGTGCTAACCACAACGACGGTACTTGATCTCTTTGAGACATCTGATGAAAACAGCACTACCCACTATGTGGCTTACACTCTGCCCGATGGACAGAAAATTCGTCATGGGGTCAAGGCAACAATCTACGCTCAATTACACGTGGGCGATATAATCCGGCTTGTGTATTTGCTCGACAACCCGAGAATCTTTCGCCCGGATTGGGCGCACCTGGAGATGTAGTCTACCCGCCGCCGACCGGCGGGAAGATGCCGACTTCATCACCGTCTTTGAGGCGGTACATCTCGGCGCGCGCTCGCCCGTTGACGAACATCACCTTCACCTCGTTGGCGCGAATTTCCAGGTGCGCTACGAGATCGGCGAGCGTGCTGCCGTCGGGTAGTTCGACCGAAAAGACTTCACCGGCGAACACGCCCGGCTTGTAGCGTTGCAATGACGCGAACAGTTTGACATTGACCTGCATACTTTGCCTCACTTTATCGTCAGTGTGGACATCATAGCATGGAAATGAGAAAGTAGAAATGAGGAATGGATAGTTCATCTGTGTATTCCGTGGTCCATTTTATGTAAGGAGAGCCTTATGCCATCTTTATCGCCTTCATTACAAAGCCGTCTGCGTAATGCCCTGTTGAAGTGCGCGCCTTTTAACAGCAATGACGCTCTACGGGTGATCTTCAACAATGATGCTCGAATTGCCGTGTGGAAGCACACTGTCCCCGAAGCGGTGACCCCGGCCTCGCGGGTGAGCTTTCTCGTGTCGCAGTTTATGGATGCCTGGAACGCGGAGGGGCAGAACGCGCTTAGCCTGTTCCTCTGTGCGTTGAACGACGCACTGGAGTGCGGGTCGGAAGACCTCGCCAAAGAGCTATGTGCTTTGTCGGTTGAAGTCCATACGGCGCTGGTCGCGGGCAAAATCGCCGAGTGCGAGCGCGAGCTGGCGCAGGTGAAAGACCATCAGGCGCGGGGATGGAGCGATCCGACCTACTCGCAACGCCGTGCGACGGAGTTGCAGGCAATGATTCAGACGTGGCAGACGCGTCGAGACGATCCGCCGTTGTGCGCGCCTGCGGTTGCGCCTGTGGCGGTGGAAGTCACTGTCCCGAAACTGGAGACGCCGGGAGCGGCGGTAACACCGTCAATAAGCGCGTCGGAGGAAACGTACACCGATCTCGAAATCCACATCGCGCCCCGCGACGTGGATGCGGGACTCTATGTCGTCACGGCTGAATTGGACGGGGAGGGCAGTTTCCGGGGTACATTGCGCATGGGCGCGACGGAACGTGAAGCGTTGCTCGCCTTGACCGATCCGGCGGAATATGGCTGCGCGCTCTTCGACGCACTCTTTCGTGGTGATATCCACACGGCTTACGCCGTCGCGCGCGCCAAAGCGGCGCAGGGCCGCATGCGCCTGCGTTTATGGATCGACCACGAGGCCGCCGACTTGCACGCGCTGGTGTGGGAGCGGTTACACTATCGCAGTGAGGGTGGGGCGTTCCGCGTAGCGACCGATGCGAAGTTGCCCTTCTCGCGTTATTTCGGTTTACAAAGCGGTGCATCATCGGCCATCGAAGGCCCGGTGCGGATGCTGTGTGTGATTGCCAATCCACAGGATCTTGAAGACAAGGGCTTTCCTCGATTGGATGTACCGGTTGAAATTGCCAACTTGCGCGTCGCGTTGGACGGGTTACGGCAAAGCGGTGTGTCGATTGCCCTTATGCCCGGCCAGACGGGGCTTTCCACTGCTCAGGAACGTGCGTTGAAGGAGGCTGGATACATTATCCTTCCCGGTAATGCCACGCTTGGGCACATTCAACAGCAACTCTTGGATGCGCCGGGATATCACATCGTTCATTTCTTGGGGCATGGTACGTTCAGTCAAAACACAGGTCGGGCGGCGTTGGTGTTGGAAGATGCGGATGGCCAGGTCCATGTGGTTGCGGACGATGATTTGCAGGGCCGGCTGGCCGGATTGGAGCACAAGCCGCACTTGATGTTCATGGCGGCGTGTGAAAGTGCAAAACGTGACACGGTAAATCGTACTGTTAAGGCGGTTAATCCGTTCGTGGGATTGGCCCCCCGCCTGGTGCAAATTGGCGTCCCGGCGGTCATTGCTATGCAAGACAAAATTGGTATCAAATCGGCGCAAACCTTGACTCGGTATTTTTACCATTACTTGCTGCAACACGGCATTGTAGACAAGGCGTTGAATCAAGCGCGCGGTTTTTTGGCGGATGGCGGATGGGACGTTCCGGCGTTGTTCATGCGGTTGCGCGAAGGGCGCTTGTTGAAGTGAGTCGAGGGCTTTTTACCGCTGAGAGCACAGAAGGCGCTGAGATATCAGAAAACCCTTGCGCTCTCAACGTCCTCTGCGGTGAATTGTTAGAACACCCGCACCGCCTCCAACGCCGTCATCGGATAAATCTGCTCCGGCTTGGGCGGCATGGGATTGTAGACCCAATCCACATTGACCGTGCCGCACGGGATGCCCGCAATCCGCCGCACGCCCTCGAAGGTTCCGCGCAGCAGCACATCCTCCATATCCAACGTCATCCCGAAGACGGCCAGCGGGACGCCTGCCGGAATCGCGCGCAGTTCGTCGCCGAAAGCACCCGCCGCGAAAATCACTTGCTGTGCGTTGAGCGCCTGCGCCTGGATGGCGGGGACGATGGCCGGGTAGCCATCGTCGCCGACGTAGGCGACGAACTTGAGGTTGTCGAGCTTGTTGAACAGGCGACGCGTCCACAGGTTGAGCACGGGCGTCTGCGTCCTGCGTGCCAGCATTCGCGCGAGCATCGTTTGCACTGCCGCAAAGACCACTTGATTCATCGGCAAAACCTGCCGCCCCGTGTGCGCGACTAAATCCATATAATAAACCGTGTGAATGCCGAAGTAGGCGTTGTAACGGAACATCGGGATGTTATTGTAGGCGTCGTAGTCCGGCCCCTGGCGCTCGGTGTGCGTGAAGGTCGCTTTTCCGCGCCACACCTCCTTGTTCAGCGTCATCACCATAAAGCCAACCTGGGGATGCCGCCGGATATACTGCTTGGACAACCCCTCGGTGAACTGCCCCCACGTCAGTTGTGTTGGCGAACTGGCCCGGATCGTCGAAATCAGCGTGAGGTGCGGCAGCCCGTCGTCGTTGACCGTCGCCAACAGCCCAATCTTCATCTCCGGCATAAAGGCGGCGATATCGGCTTCGGAGAAGGCAGTGTGTGGTAAAGGTGTCATTGTGTCTCCATAGCGAATCATGAATCATGATTCGTGATTCAGAACTGGTGCATCTCCCGCGCGATGATCTCGTCCTGCAATTCCTTGCCGATGCTGGTGAAGTAGGCGTTGTAGCCGGTGACGCGGACGAGCAGGTGGCGGTAGTCTTCTGGGTGCTGTTGGGCGTCGCGCAGCATAGCGGCATCGACCATGTTCACCTGCAACGCTGTGCCGCCGTTTTCGACGTAGCCGCGCAGGAACGCCTTGAATTTCACCTGCTGTTCCGGGTCACGCAGCAGCGAGGGACTGAACGTCATTGTGTGGCTGCCGCCGTTGGGTAGCAGGTTGACGAAATCGCCCCAATCGCCGTCGGGAGCGCGACCGCCGAGCGCCTTGCCCACGGAGTTGACGTTGGCGGTTGGTCCGCGCGTGTCGGCGCCGTTGGACGGGCACAGGGCATTGGAGAGGAACTTGCCCTTGGGACGCCCGTCGGGGCTGGCGGGCAGGATAAAGCTGTCGGCGATCCAGTAGTTCCAGCTCAACATGCCGGGCCGGTACTGCGCGCCGGTCGCTTCGGTCTTGTGCTTCCAGGTTTCCTCGGTCCATAGGTCCATCACCTGGCGGGCCAGGGCGTCGGCAGCGGGATCGTCGCGCCCGTACTTGGGTGCCTTGCGCAGCGCGCGCGCCTGCAGGACGGCGTGGCCTTCCCAGTTGTCGCGCAGCGCCTGGACGAGTTCCGCCATCGTGCAGGCTTTTTCGTCGAAGACCAGGTGCTTGATCGCCAGCAGCGAGTCTACCGTGGTGGCATAAGTCACGGCTTCGATGGTGATGTACGCCAGTTCTGCGCCGCCCTGGGTGACGTCCAGGCCCTTCTCGGCGCAGCCGCGTACGAGGCACGAGAGGTATGGGGTGGGGGAGAAGCGCGCGCGCAGGGCGTCTGTGCGGTTGTAGAGGTCCACGCTCTTGTGGATGATGAAGCGCGTCTGCGCGGCGTAGGCATCCCAGAATTGTTCCCACGTGGTAAAGGTTGTCGGATCGCCGGTGTCCGGGCCGCTGCGGGTGAGCGGTTCGGTCTTGCCCGTCATCGGATCGGTGAAGGGCAGCAGGTCGTAGCCGCCGGTGAGCGCCAACTCGACAGCCTTGAGCAGGTTGAGGTTGTTATCGACCGTGCCGGAGCGGTCGTTGCCGGCCATCGTGTTTTCCAGACAGCCGACCGGCGCGTAGTCGTGGACGTTGCCGGGGTGGATGAGGTGTTCGACGCCGGACTTGCGCGCTTGCAGCAGCATCCCCGCCATCGAACGCTCGTCGAAGTTGAGGAGGAACGGCGCGCCCTGGCTGTCGGCAATCATCGCTACAACTTTGTCGAGCAGCGCGTCGGGCGTGCCGCGGTGCAGCCGCACGTTAGGTTTGGGTTCGAGGATCGGCGACATCTCGTCGAGCACCTCAAGCATGGTAAAGGTCAGGTCGTTGGTCAGATCAATACCATCTGTTCCCATACCGGAGAGCGTGAGCAGTTGCCCGTAGCCCGCCGTGATCCCCTGGTTGCCGCCTGTGCGGATCATCGCGTCGTAGGCGGTGTTGCAATGTACCCAGAAGCACTTGAGAATTTCCTTGCCGAATTCGCGGTCCATCCCCTCCGCCAGCGATTTTTTCCAGAACGGGTAGAGATACTGGTCGATGCGCCCGAAGGAGACGCCGGGACCGGGGTAGTTCTCGTCGCTCATCACGAGCATATGCGTGAGCCATAGGGATTGCATGGCCTCCCAGAACGTCGTCGCTGGTTCCCAGGGGACGCGTTGCAAGTTCGTTGCCATCTGCTCAAGTTCGGCGCGGCGAGTGGGGGTGGCCTCTGCTTCCGCCAGACGCAGACACTCTTCGGCATAGCCCGTTGCCACATCTCGCGCGATCGTGGATGCGGTGCGCATTGCCCGTAGTTGCGCGCCCTTCGCGCCACGCTTATCGGCTTCCGGTAGGGCGTCGTAGCGGGCTTCGAGGTCAGCGTGGATCGCTTTCCAGCCGTGGTTGAGCACGTAAGCGTAGTCGGGGATCAAATGCCCGCTCGTCGCGCCGCAGTTGCCGTAGCCGTGATCGTGGTAGGCCTTGATGGCGGCGCGAGTACCGTTTTTGCCGTAGAGGAGGCGGTCGTACTCCCGCGCCTCTTTCTTGTTGAGGCAGGTGGACGTCATCACGTTGAAGCGCGCGCCCGCGAGCAGGTCGCCGGGCAGAATCTCTTGGGGCAGATAGCGCGCCATCACCTCACGGTTGAACCACGCTTTGCGCTCCGGCAGGCTCCATGTCCAGAAATCGGGATGCAACACCACGGGGCGCGCCGTTTGTTTGAAGCAGGAGCGGAAGGTCTGGAAGAAGGCGTAGGTCTCCGGTACGATGTAGAACGTGAGTTCCTCGTACTGGAAATCCCACGGCATCCCGGTGGTCCAGGCCGTCATCTCGTTGTTCCAGCGGCGTTGCACGCCCTGGAAGTAGTAATCCCGCAGCCATTGGACGCGTGGCGAGAGATTTTTGGGCTGTTTGATGCGGTATTCGGGCTGTTTAAAGGTCATTGCGCTCCTTGTCTCTATTCTGGACACGGATTTCACAGAAAACCTAGATCCCTGTCAGCACCGCCTCGATGTGTTCCAATGCCCAATCGATGTCGCCCTTCTGGATGACTAGTGGCGGGGCAAAGCGAATGACGTGCTCGTGGGTCTCCTTGCACAGCAGACCGCGGGTCATCAGCGCCTCGCAGAATCGCCGCGCGCCGCCGGCCTTCGGGTGCAGCTCCACGCCGATGAACAGACCCTTGCCACGCACTTCCTTTATATAGGGACTTTTGATTTCGCGCAACTGCGCCAGCAGATAATCGCCCATTTTGGCCGAGTTCTCGATCATCCCCTCTTCAGTGAGCACTTTAATGGCCACGCGCGCAGTCGCGCAGGCGAGCGGATTGCCGCCGAAGGTGCTGCCGTGGTCGCCGGGCTGGAACACGCCGAGCACCTCTTTGTTCGAGAGCACCGCCGAGACGGGGTAGAAACCGCCGGAGAGCGCTTTGCCGATCAACGTCAGGTCGGCCTCGACGCCTTCGTGTTCTTCGGCCAGGAACTTGCCGGTGCGACCCAGGCCGGTCTGGATTTCGTCGGTGATCATCGCTATATCGTGCTCGGTGCATATGCGGCGCACATCGCGCAGATAGCCTTCCGGCGGGACGATGATGCCGGCCTCACCCTGGATCGGTTCGAGCATAAAGGCGACGGTGTTCGGTGTGATTGCGGCTTCCAGTGCCGCTGCGTCGCCAAAGGGGATGATGACGAAGCCTGGGGTGAACGGCGCGTAGCCGTCGCGGTATTGTTCCTCCGTGCTGAAACCGACAATAGTGATGGTGCGCCCGTGGAAATTGTTGGCGCAGACAATAATCTCGGCTTGGCCGTAGGGAATACCTTTGGCTTTATAACCCCATTTGCGCACGGCCTTAATACACGATTCCACGGCCTCTGCACCGCTGTTCATCGGCAGGACCATATGCGAGTTGGTCAGCTCGCATAGTTCCTTGTACAACAATCCCAACTGGTCGTTGTGGAACGCCCGTGAGGTCAGCGTCAGCCGGTCGAGTTGTTCGCGCACCGCCGCCGCAATTTTGGGGTGGCAGTGACCCTGGTTCACCGCCGAATAAGAGGCGAGAAAGTCCAAATAGCGGTTACCCTCTACGTCCCATACCCAAATGCCCTGTCCGCGGGTAAGAACGACTTCCAAGGGCTTGTAGTTGGTGGCCCCATACTGTCTTTCCAATTCGATGTAATCTCTTGCTTTCATGAAAACGCTCCTTTTACCTAACGGATTGAACGGATGAAACGGATAGGTTATCGAGATTGTGGCCGTCTCCCGTTTTGATCTACTGTATACCGTCTCCCGTTTTCCGTCTACTGTCTACCGTCTACCCTCTGCGGGCATTATGGCACTCGTTGTCGTTTCGACGAAGTCGGATATAATGGGGATACGAAGTTGCACTATCTGGGTAAACTCAGGTGAGGTAAGATTGCATGGACGATGTCAAGGTGCTTTTCTTGGCTGCCGAGGCCACGCCTTTTACGAAGGTGGGTGGTTTGGCGGACGTTGCGGGAGCGCTTCCCAAGGCTTTACGCCGCCTGGGTGTCGATGTCCGCGTGGTTATTCCTCGCTACGGCGCGTTACAAGACACAGGCTATGACTTCCGCCGGGTAGGCTCGCTGGCCGTCCCTATTGGATCGGGGGAGGAGCATGCCTTGCTCTTGGAGACAAATGCGGATGGCGTGCCAATTTACCTACTGTGGAATGATCAATACTTCTCCAACCGCGAACGCGTTTATGGCTTCAATGATGATCCGCAGCGCTTCACGTTCTTCTCCCGTGGCATTCTCGCGATGCTGGAGATGTTAGACTGGCAGCCTGAGGTGATTCATGCGAACGACTGGCACACAGCGCCCGTGTTGGCCTGGCTTGATGTGTACGGGCGTTCGCAGCCGTTTTACGCCGATCTCGCGAGCCTCTTCACTATTCACAACCTCGCCTATCAGGGCGTCTGTGGTCGCTTGATTTTGACCTTCGCGCAAATGGAAAAACTCCCCCATTTGCCCGGGGAAGTACCGGGGCAGGTCAACTGGATGGCGCAGGGTGTAGCACATGCCGATCTCATCAGTGCGCTTAGTCCGACGTATGCGCGTGAGATCGTCGATGGCGGGGCGGGGGCGGCGTTATCGGAGCTGCTGCAGGAGCGGCGCGATCGCCTCTTTGGCATTCTTAGCGGCATCGACACCGATTTGTGGAACTCGGCGACCGATGGCGCGCTGGCACAAACCTTCGATAGCAAGACGTTAAAGATGCGCGCTGTGAACAAGAGTGCTTTCCAGCGCGAGGCGCGGTTATCCGTTAACTCGGATACACCGTTGTTTGGTATGGTGACACGCCTGGATGGGACTAAAGGGCTGGAGTTGGTGATTGCGGCGTTTGAGACTCTGTTGCAGCAGCGGGATGTGCAATTTGTCATCTTGGGAACTGGTGAAGAAATGTATGAGGCTAATTTCCGGGAGTTGCAGGAGCGTTTTCCGAACAACGTACGGGCCTATATCAAGTTCGATGATCGCCTGGCACGCCGTATTTATGCCAGCGTCGACGTTTTTCTCACCCCAAGCCGTGCCGAACCGAGCAGCATTGGGCTGATGACGGCGATGCACTATGGTGCGGTTCCGGTGGTCCATGTGACGGGTGGGCTGGCAGACACAGTCATCGATGCGAACGCTCACGCCGACCGGGGTGTTGGATTCACTTTCAGTGCCTACACTGCTCCGGCTTTGCTGGAAGCAATTGAGCGCGCCCTGCGTGCCTATGAAAATAAATCGCGCTGGATGGATATCCAAAGGCGCGCGATGGAACGTGATTTTTCCTGGGATGCCTCTGCTCGTGCTTATGTCGATCTCTACCAACGTGCGTTGGCCCTCCACCGGGCCATTTGAGATTTATCGCCTTATCTGGCATAGCGCAGGGCCAACCACGGTTGGCCGTGCGCTTTTTGTGTGAGATGTTATTTTATTGTGTCAAGTGAGGACACGCTGTATGACATTGAAGCCATTTTTATGTGTTCATGGACATTTTTATCAACCTCCACGGGAAGATCCCTTTACCGGCGAGTATCGCGACGAACCCTCTGCTGCACCGTTCTCCAACTGGAACGATAGAGTGACCGCGGAGTGCTACGCACCCAATGCGGCTGCGGGTAACTTTGCGCGGTTGAGTTTCAATCTTGGGGGTACGCTGGCCCGTTGGATGGACGATTGCGTTCACGAGACCTATCAGCAAATTGTAGGTGCCGTTTATCAGCACCAGCGGCGCTATGGCGTGCCTAATGGTGTTGCCCAGGCCGTTCACCATACCATTTTGCCGTTGGCGCGCGGGCGGGATAAGCGCTGCCAGATACGATGGGGGATCGCCAGTTACGTGCATCGTTTTGGCGTGCAGCCGGATGGTATTTGGCTGCCGGAGATGGCGGTGGATTACGAGACATTAGAGGTGGTTGCTGAAGCGGGACTGGCCTTCGTTATTCTCTCCGGCGAGCAGGTACACGGCGATCTCTCACGCGGCGCTGGCCCGTATCGTGTGCGATTGCCACATGGGCGTTCCGTCGCCGTATTCGTGCGCGATCGCGATCTTTCGAATTACTTTTCGTTCAATATGCCGGCTCCAGAGTATGCGCGCCCGTTGATCAACGAACATCTATCTCGCATTGATCCCGGCGCATTGACGCTTATCGCCACCGACGGCGAAACCTTCGGTCATCATCATAAGCATGGGGTACGCGTGTTGGAGGCATTAACAACACCTGCCCGAGAGGATGCTTACGAGGTCACGACCCTGGCACGGTATCTGCGCGAATATCCGCCACAGACCGATGTTGAGATTGTGGAGAATACCGCGTGGAGTTGCGCTCACGATCTGGGGCGTTGGGCCACTGGATGCCATTGTACGCCGGGCTGCGGGCAGTGGAAGGGAGCACTGCGGCGCGCTTTGGATAACCTGTCCCGCGATATCGATGAAATCTACGCTGAGATGCTACGTCGCCGGAATCTGGCCCCATGGGGACTGCGGGATGACTACATTCGTGTGTTGTTGCGGCAGACCAACGGCCCGCGTTTTCTGGCGGAGTACCATTTGGGCCATCTGACGTCGACGGCGCAGCGCCAGTTGTTGGATTTGTTGGAGGCACAGCTCTACAGGCAGCGTATGTTTGTCAGTTGCGCTTTCTTCTTCGAGGATTTGGAGCGCATCGAGCCACGATACGCTATTGCCAGTGCTGTGCGGGCGATGACTCTGGTAGCCAATGTGACCGGCGACGATCTCGCGCGCGCTTTCCGCCGCGATCTGCGCATTGCGATTAGCCCAGGAACAGGTCGCACAGGCGCGCAAATCCTTGATGAAATTCTTGCGGGAGTGCGTTTCGATGAAGGCACTGTCTCTGTACCCGATGTGCTTGAGGATGTGCGCGAGCGGTTGGCGACGCATATGCCGGCTTACGTCGTCGCCACGCAGTAGTTTGTGAGCGGGTGGTTACGTCAGCAGAGCGTTGTGTATTCTGTTGATTTATTTCGCGTAGTCATAAAGCGAGAAAGACGATCCTTTTTCTTGTTCTTTTAGGACAAAATGACTATGCGAAGGTTGTATTTCTGAGTAAAATTTTATGAGTACCATACCTACCTCTAATCCAAACTGCACTGAGAAACCACGTGGGGGAGTGCGCCCGCGTGGTACGTTTGTCCTTTTTCTGCTGCTGATTCTGTTTGCTGCCGCGTGGGTGCGTTCCTACAACGTCAACTGGGATGAAGACACGCACTTGCATCCCGACGAGCGCTACCTCACGATGGTAATCAGCGCTTTGCACTTTCCCGAGACCCCTGCTCAATACTGGAACACCGCCGAATCGACATTGAATCCTGCTGTCCAAGGCTATGGTAATTATGTTTATGGCACACTGCCGCTTTTTATGACGAGAGCCGTCGCAGAGTGGATAGATGGGGCCTGTACCAATCCATCGGACTCATTCGGCGTGTTATTACGTGTGGCGCTGCTCAACACATCCACTCCATGCTATGAAGGGCAATACACTGGATACGGCGGTATCCATTTCGTGGGTCGTGCGCTTTCGGCGCTGGCGGACCTGGCGACTCTCGTGGCTCTGGCGTTACTGGCGCGGGCGCTGTACGGTGACAAAACTGCTTTACTCGCCGCTGCCTTGTACGCTTTTGCTGTTTTGCCGATTCAGCACGCGCATTTCTTCGTTGTGGACAGTTTTGCCACGGTCTTTGTCGCATGGACGTTGTGCTTTGCTGTGTGCGCTGTACAGTATCGGCGACCCTGGCTGCTTTTACCGGCAGGACTGATGACTGGGCTGGCGGTTGCATCGAAAATAAGCGTTTGGCCACTGGCAGGCATTGTCGGTTTAGCCGCATTGTTGCACCGCCAACCATCTGAGGAAGGTCCAGCGCATTATCGTTTCGCGCTTTTGCTTGCGCCGGCGATTGCCGTGGTTTTCTCCGGCATCCTGGCGGCGTTGGCGTTCCGAATCACGCAGCCATACGCATTCACCGGGCCGGACTTTTTCGGTGTCCACATCTCGCCCAATTGGATGAACCTTATGAAGGATGCGCAAGAACTCGCCAGCGGCGTGCGCGATGTTCCCTTTGGTCATCAATGGACAGCGCGCACGCCCATCATCTTCCCGCTATCGAATATGCTGTTTTGGGGGATGGGCCTGCCACTTGGCATTGCAGCCTGGATAGGATGGGGTGTCATGGGCTGGCAGCTTGTGCGCAAGCGGGAGTGGCAGCACGTTCTGATTTGGGCGTGGGGCACGCTCTTCTTCCTCTATCAAGGCACGCAGTGGGTCAAGTCGATGCGCTATTTGTTGCCCGTGTATCCTGTTTTCACCGTTTTCGGGGCGTGGGTATTGGTACGTGGGGCAACATGGGCTTGGACCTGGTCACGCCCACTGCAGCTACGGCGCAAAGTCGTGCGGGGTACCCTGCTGATTTTGCCAGGTCTGATTCTGGTGGGTACGCTGGTGTGGGCACTGGCTTTCCTCCAAATCTACAGTCGCTCGCTGACCCGCGTTGAAGCTTCACGCTGGATGTACAACAACATCCCCACGACGGTAACAGCGCACACCGAGAGCGGCATCAAAATCCAGATTCCTGTCCAGCCAAACACAGTCCTGAGTGCCTATGCGCCATTGAGCCTCACGCCGTTCACCCCAGATGCAGACTGCGTCGTGAGCCGTTTTACGCTTAACAAGGTTTCCGCAACCGAAAAAATTGGGGACCGGCTTTTGCGATTGGCATTGGTGACAGATCTATATGAGACGGAGGTGCTGGCGGAGACAACTATCGACTTCAGCATTCTGACAGGCGGGACGCATGTGATCGAGGCGGAACTGCCCAATACAATTGCGCTGGCCGGGGGGCGACAAGTCTATCTCAGCATCACACTGTTGGAGGGCGAGACGATCCGTTTGCAAACGTCGGTCATCGCCAACGAGCACTGGGACGACGCACTGCCGCAGCGTATGGATGGCAAGGACGCTTTCGGGAACTGGTACCGCAGCCTGGCCTCCAATCCGCCCGACGGGCAGATGAACAACTACGACAACGACACGCCTGAAAAGCGCAAAGCGTTGTTTGATTGGCTGGATGAGGCCGATTACATCGTGTTGTCTAGCAATCGACTGTACGCCTCGATCCCCCGATTGCCGATGCGCTATCCGTTCACCACAGCTTATTACCAGGCTTTGTTTAACGGCAGTTTGGGCTTTGAACTGCTGGCGGAGTTTGTCTCATACCCGGCGCTGGGGCTGTGCCAGTTCCCCGATCAGGAGATGCCTTTCGAGGTGCCTGCAGCTCGCTACAGCAATGCGCGCCCATGCAGCATCCCGTTTCCAGCCGCCGAGGAGGCCTTCAGCGTCTATGATCACCCGACGGTGTTCATCTTCGCCAAAACGGATACTTATTCACGATTGCAAGCTGAAGCTGTATTACCCTCGTCTTTGTTGAACAATGTCCAGTGGATGACGCCGCTTGAGGCCACCCGCAGCAGTAAAACAAAAAACATCAGTCTGTTGATGACGCCGCGCATACGCGCCGACCAGGAAAGTGGTGGAACATGGTGGCGTATCTTCAATCGTAATGCACTGCAGAACCGTTCGCAAATTCTTGCGGCGATCGTGTGGTGGCTCTTCCTGACAGCGCTTGGGCTGGCGGCGTTCCCGTGGTTATACTACGCTTTCCCCGCACTGCGCTATCGCGGCTACGGACTGGCGCGCGCGGTAGGGTTGCTTGCGTGGTCCTATTTAGCCTGGTTGTTGTCGGCCTTGCATCTGCTGCCGCACACGCGCCTGTTGTTATGGGCGGTGCTTATCTTCTGTGCCGTACTGTCGGGATGGTTCCTCTACAAACGGTGGGATGTCTTCCACGCATTTTTCCGTGAGCACTGGCGCAATCTACTGCGTTTTGAGATCATCTTCGCTGTACTTTACGTGGGATGGACGTACGTGCGCTTCCTGAATCCCGATCTGTGGCACCCGGTTTCCGGCGGCGAGAAGCCGATGGACTTCGCCTATCTCAATGCCGTCATCAAATCGACTTGGTTCCCTCCCTACGACCCCTGGTTTGCCGGCGGGACGATGAACTACTACTACTTTGGCTTTGTGATGGTCGGTTCGTTGATCAAGGCCCTGGGGATTGTGCCGAGTGTGGGATACAACCTGGCTGTCCCTACGCTCTTTGCGATGACTGGGGTGGGGGCCTACACAATTGCCAACAACCTGGCGGGTGGCGATCGTAAACGTGGGCACCGCGCGGGAATATTAGGGCTGCTGCTTGTGCTTATTCTGGGCAATCTGGGCGAGTTGCGCCTGTTGTTCAAGGGTTTCCAACAAATCGGCGGCATCGAATTTGAGAGTCTTATCCCCGGCTATCCAGCGGCAGTTTCGGCCATAGTGGGACTGTGGGAAGTATTGATAAAGGGTAAGCCCCTGCAATTCCGCCCGGAATGGTGGTATTGGGATGCAACGCGCGTTATTCCGGTTCTGGAGGGTGAGGTTGGGCCGATCAATGAATTCCCCTTGTTTACTTTTCTCTATGCGGACTTGCACGCGCATATGATGGCGCTCCCGTTGACACAGGTCGCTTTGGCGATTGCATTACAATGGGGGCTTGGTACCCTGCCTACGTACCCCGTCTCATTGAACAAGAAGTGGCGCGACCACTTACGGCGCTGCATTCCGCATCCCTGGCCCACGTTAATTCTGGCAGGGCTGATTGCCGGGGCGCTACGCGCGACAAACACCTGGGACTGGCCTACGTATCTGGGATTGATGAGTGTGGCGGCCTGGCTGACATTCTTCGATAGGCCGGGGCAAAAAGATACGGATGTAGAAGGCGACGATGAAGAAACATTGGGACGTTTTCCCAAACCCATCTTCCCTTATTATAAACTGTTAACACCTGTTCTGTTCTTCCTCCTCGGCGAACTTTTCTTCCTGCCCTTCACCGCGAATTTCGCGGCGGCGTATTCGTCCTTTAGCCCCTGGAAGGGGTCGCGAACGCCATTCGGTATCTACTTAATCATGTATGGACAATTTCTCTTCCCGCTCGTTGTACTTGCTGCGGTACGAGGTCGTCTACTGCTGCGCCGTCTGTGGCAGGAGCGCGACGAAAGTACGCTGCTGGCGCTCGCCATGGTGGCTCTGGGGATGATCGTTCTGGGCGGCGTGTTGATGATGATGGGGGTTTCTGTGGCCTGGGTGGTGATCCCGATAGGGATGATTGCCGCGCTATTGGTGACTGATCCGGACAGCACACCGCGCTCGCGCCAATTGTGGATGTGGGTAGGAACCGCCCTCGCCCTGAGCCTATTGGTGGAAGTCCTTGTCTTGGATGGCGACATCGGGCGGATGAATACGGTGTTCAAGTTCTATCTGCAAGTGTGGATGTTGCTTGGGATTAGCGCTGCGGTTGCCGCCGAGCGCATCGTCGACTACGCGCTGCAAAACTACCGTGCTAACAAAACCTTTTCACTGGTCAGGATTCCATATTTCGTTAGTGATGCCGTATCGATGGTACTTGCCCTGTTGCTGTTTAGCACGGCGCTGTATCCGATCCTGGCAATTCCGGCCAAAGCGCGTGATCGCTGGGCACCTCAGACACCGCGCACACTAGACGGGATGGCCTATATGAACTACGCCGTACAGTATGAAAATGATGCCCGGCTGCCGCTCGAAGCCGACTATCGCGTGATCCGTTGGCTGCAAGACAACGTTGAGGGATCGCCTACAATTATGGAAGGACAGCCCCCGAGAGAATATCTCTGGGGCGGGCGGATTTCGATCTATACCGGGTTGCCGGCGCTGGCGGCGTGGCGCTGGCACTCCGTCCAGCAGCGGATGACAATGCCCGGCGGCACCGTTGAGGCGCGTCAGATGGACATCAACTACTTCTATAACACCAGCGACGCCGAGTATGCGATGACGATCCTGGATCGCCACAACGTACAGTACGTCATTCTTGCGCCCTACGAACGCGCCTACATGATCCAGGAGGGACTTCCTAAATTCGACACCATGGCCGAGCGCGGTTGGCTGCTTCCGGTATATGACGACGAATACTCGACGATTTACCGTGTCGTCGGGCTGGCTGACCGCGAGTAGCGGGGCTATGGGTCCGGTGTCATCGTTGGGGTAGGGGTCGGCGTTGGTGGAGGTGCATCCCA